>NZ_JBRBUI010000055.1:0-327804 GCF_052826185.1 Heliomarina sp.
AATCTGCGCCATGCCCGAGAGCTGATCTCGGCTTGGCGCGTTGACTAAAACCTTCACCGCCCCCACACGAGCCTCGACGGGCTCACTCCGTGGGAGTATCACAAACGGTCAGTAGAGGACCAAAACCTGAACAGAGCGAACTAAAGAACGCGGACACTCAGGGGAGCAGGTCAGTCGTAACCTGATGCCGTATCAGACCTATGGTGAGTGAGTGCGAACGTCATCCCGCTTGAACTTTTCGCTGTGTATCGCTGTCCTGTGTCCTATGAACAGAGCATCACTCTCAGAAGACCGGAACGAGGCCGCGATAGGTTGACGACGAATCTACAAAACTCGCGAGGTGTCAGGCGGGACGTTTTCGACTGCATCGAAGTGTTCTATAACTCCAAGCTCAAACACGCGTGCAACGGAATGCTGTCGTCCATCGACTTCGAACGACAGCAGAAAACGACTACTGACGGCGCCTAACAAACGCGGGACTATTCAGTCCAACTGCCCCGCAGAACGATGATTGCGGTTAGCCGCGGTCTCTCATACTTCGGGCGGCGGCGGTCGTCAGCAATTCACCGCCATAGCCCCATGCACCACTGCTCACTTCATGTATTCGCACGGATGTCCCAGATTTAATTGTTTCGCCAGCTATATGGCCGAAGGCATCGGTCACTCGCAAGATGATGTCAGCTTTCTCTTCCTTGGAGAAAACACCATCTAGGACGTGAATATCGATTGAGGGCATAAGAACGCCTCCTATTGGGATAAGTATCTAATCTTCTTGTTGTTTCTGACTTCTCGGCGACTGGTTTTGCATGATTGAACAGAACAACGGGACCAATCAGTTTGGTAAGGGCAAAGGCGGTGCGGAACGCCGCAGCCCGTCATCTTTTTTAAACCTTCAGAATTGCAGCCGTTCTTCTGGAGCCGTAGCAATTGCCACAGGTGAACGACTGCATTCTGGTTTCGTTCATTGGGAGCGTGTCATCCTTTCACCACAGTGAGGCTTGAGGAATACTTCCTGTTTGGCCGCTGTGGCGCATATTCGCTTCTGTGCGGGGAGGAATCCCCATGTCTTCCAGGCGTTCACGTGAGAGTCCGTCCAGGCGGTCGGTTTCAACTTCAACCCAGCCGTTACTCCCAATTGTACGGAAAAAAGCTGAGAGGGACCGGTTAACTGCATTGCGTGGGAGGGAAAGCAACTGATGCATTGGAAGTCTCCATATCGAAGTTAAGATAAGTCCATTGTGACCAGCCGCCGTCAGAGCAGCGCAATTTCGGGGCTGTGCCGCCGTCCAAAAAGTGCAATAGTTTCGTAAAATCAGCGTTGTTCGGCGTAAAAATCTCATTTGGAACCTGTCGGATACTCAATGCCGCATGTCGTCTTGCATCTATCCGGTCCTTTCCGAGCCGAGCGCGACGGCGCGGCAATTCCTGGATTAAGTCGTCGGGCGCAGGGCTTGTTGGCATTTCTTGCTTGTCAGCCCGGTATGCGCGCAGAACGCGGAGCGATTGCCGATTTGCTGTGGTCGGATCGCAGCGAAGCGCAAGCGCGCGCATCACTTCGGCAAGAACTTTCAGTGCTTCGAAAATCGCTCAGGGAAGCAATAAAGGCTGACCGCCGTTGCGTCTGGATGGACATAGAACAGTTCGAGGTTCGAAGGGGCGCCGAAACTTTTCTGGAAGGTTTCGACCTCGCTTCTGAAGGGTTCGAAGACTGGTTGCGTGAACGCCGACAAGCGGACGCGGTCGCGGCAGCACCATTGACGGCAAGGCGAGATGAGCGGCCCGCTTTGGCGGTTTTGCCTTTTGACGAGATTGGCGCAAGCGAGGCAGACATGTTTGCCGACGGGATCGTTGAAGAGATTACCGGCGCGCTTGGCAGGAGCCGGGATTTCGATGTCATTGCCCGGCAATCGGCGTTTATGCTGCGCGGCCAGAATTTACCGATACCTGAGATCGCAAAAAAGCTCGGCACCGAATACTTGCTGGAAGGCTCGGTACAGCGGGCGGGTGAACGGGTACGGATCTCGGTCCAGTTGGTCAGTGGTGCAGACGGGCGCACGCGCTGGTCACGTCGGTTCGACGATCGCATGGATGATCTTTTCGATTTACAAGATCGGATTGCGGCGCATGTGGCAGGGCAACTTTCTCCCAATCTGCGTGCGGCCGAGATTTTGCGTGCAAGAGGGCATCCGCCCGAGGTCCGAAGCGCCTATGACCTTGTTCTGACCGCGATGCCGCATTTCTGGGTTCACGACCCAGCGGAAAATCGTCGTGCCATTGAGTTCTTGGATCGTGCCTTGGAGAAGGATCCGGACTCGGCTCATGCCTTGGCTATGAAAGCATGGTGTCATGCACACGAATGCTGCTATCTTTGGTCACTGCCCACGGACAAGGCACGGGCGGCAAGTCGAGCAGCGTTTGATCGGGCGCTGCCGAGGGCACAGGATCATTCCGCAACCGTGACGGCACTTAGCGCTGCTGCTGCACTGGCTCTCAAAGATTTTCCGACTTCCGAAGATTTGGCCCGGCGCGCTTTGGAACTTGACCCCAACAATGCCTGGGCGTGGCTAAGGCTGGGGTGGGTGGCGGTTTACCTTGGGCGAGCCGAGGAAGGACTTGCACATTTCGACAGGGCAGAGGAGTTGAGTCCGCTTGATCCATTCCTGTTTAACATTGAATTTGGTCGATCCGCAGCTGTTCGAACACAAGGCCGCTTTGAAGAGGCGGTCGCGTTGATTGAGAAAGGATTGCGTGCGGCACCTAAAGCACATTGGGCCTATCGAATGCTATTTGGAACTCTCTGGCTCATGGGCGAGCATGACCGTGCCATAGCGGCCGGCAGAAAATGGCTAGCGGCACATCCTAATTTGTCGACGGAGACCTTAATTGAGGGGCTTCCATCTTGGAATCATGATCCGGAATATCTGAAGGTTCTCAGCGCGTTCGATCAGATCATTCCCCGAGGGAGGTGATCATTTATGGTAGTGTCCTGCGAGCATTGATCTATCCATTTTAATAACGTCTGCCGGTCTCATCCAGGAAACTCGATCTCGCGAATTATATCGCACTAGTATAGATAGTTTTCGGATTTTGTGATCATTGACGTTTGCAAGTTCCGATGTTCTGCTTAATCGGAAAGCCTGTTTCGGTGGCGAACGACTGCTTGCGGTCAACCGTATCTTCAGTGCGACATTCCCGTTGCGATAGCGAAATGAGGATCTGGTAATGCGCGCCTTTGGCGCGTTACTCGAAGCAGACCAGAGCGAGGATCTTTTTACTGTTGTCTTATGAATTGCCCGGGAGGTGCCAAAGGAGAGCGTATCGAGCTTCGGACGTTTTCCTTGCCGATAAGGATGTGTGTTCGAAAACCATGCACACTGCAGTTTCTCCGGTGGGGTGCCCCTATCACTTTCGGCAGCGTTATTGATTTTCGCCATGACTAATCGAAACCTTTCCGGCGGTATTAGCGCTCGGGGGTCAATCGGTTTCAAATGCCAGTTTGGCCGCAAGCATCAGAAACGCCATTGAGAACCCGCGCTTCATCCATGCGAGGATGGAAGGTGTGCCTTCTACCCGGGACCGGATTTTTGCAGCGAAGCCACCGTAGAGGATAAAAATTGCAAAGGTCATTGCCATGAATATCCCACTCAACAGAAGCATGTGAGCCAGAGGGTGCAAAGTCTCCGCCGGTACGAATTGCGGCAGGAAAGCCAGGAAGAAAATCGACAGCTTGGGGTTCAGAATGTTGATCAGGAACCCGGTCATTGCCACCTTGCGCAGCGATCCCGGTTCGGACTTCGTGTCAAAGTTGACCGAGCCCTTGTCCCGCAAGACTGACCAAGCCAGATACAAAAGGTAGAGGATGCCGGCCCATTTGATCGCTTGGAAAGCCACCGCGCTCGCGTGCAAAACGGCCGCAAGGCCAGCGATGGCCGCAGCCATTGCCGGAATAATCCCGCAGGTGCACCCCGCAGCCGCGGCGACGCTGGCACTGACACCACGCGACATCCCGACGCCGATCGTGTAGATGACGCCGGTACCCGGTGCGACGACGACGACGAAAGAGGTTACGAGGAACTCAATCCACATGATGTTTCCCCATGTCGTTACTTGAAAGGAACGAGGTATCTGAGGTCTTCCTCGCGAGCTCCTCTAGGATCCGCTGAATATCAGCACTGCAGCCGTGATTTAGCGGCTCGATGACGCTTAGCTCCTGCGTCGTCTCCGGCGAGACAGCTGACTTCCGGCTTTGGCGATTAGGCAGTCGACAGGCATGGGCGGTTCCAGCGTCATCGGCAAAGATCACCTCGCTGATGTCCGGTGCTTCGACATCGCGAGTGAAGGTCAGGTATACGTCCCGCACCATCGCCCGGTGCACTGTAAGATCTTCGGCGAAATTTTCGAAGTCGCAGACTGAAACATGAAGGTCATAGGCCACCAAGGCGACATTGCATGGGTCGAAGAGAGGATCCAGCGAGGTCCGCGTGCCTTCCGGACGCAGCCGGCGAAGGAGGGCTTCGGAGGCACATCGAGACCGCGTCGGCTTTAAGGCCATCGTGGAATAGGCGCGCCGACAGGATCGGATTTCTGGGAAAGCGCCTTCGGTTTCTAGACGCTGCAGTGCAGGTGAAGTCAGTGGGTCGACGGCCTCAGTGACCTTTGGCTCCGTCTCGATGCCTCCAATTGTCAGGAGACCTATCGCTCTCCCCCTGAACGTCTGTTGCACGTAATGTGAATGGAGAAGCGGCATTGGTATCTGATCCTTTTACAGGACGATAGCCGTTCGGCGCGCGCAGAGATTGAAAGATATTGCAGACGGGTTAGCCGACCTTCCGAACGAAGCAACCGGGAGTCAGTCCTAGTTGCCGGGAGAAAGCGCGCGTCAGATGGCTCTGGTCCGAAAACCCGCAGGCCAAGGCCGTCTCGGCCAGAGGAGAACCCGCAACGATCATTTCCTTGGCGCGCTTGATGCGGTGCTGGGTCAGATATGCATGTGGCGTCGTTCCTACCTCGCGCGAGAACCGGCGCAAGATCTGGTAGCGGCTGGAATTCGTCGCGATCGCGAAGTCGGCCAAGGAGAGGCAGGAATCCCAGCATTGGAAGATCATGTCCATAACCGTCCGGACCTCGGGAGTGCGCCGGGTGTCCCTGCCGGTTAATGGGTTGGAATCGAGCTGGGTGTGCAAAGCCAGCATCAAAAGCTGCTCGGCGTGGTTCGCGTCAGGCTGATCTTGTGTCAGAGCCGAGAATGCTCCTGCAGACTGCTTCAATGCCTGCCTAGACCGAAGAACCGGACGGGAAAATTCAGCACTGCCGACGGGCTTGTTAATGTAGTCCCGAATTGCCGCCGGAGACAGAAACAGCATCCGCCAGTCGCGTGGATATCCTTTTCGGCCGACACCGTCATGAAGTTCTCCTGGATTGACCGTTATCGTGTCACCTGCTTCCGCCTCGACAAGGCCACGGCCGCTCCAGCTATCCTGAGCCCCATCAACGATATAGCCAAAGCCGAACTCATCATGTGAATGACGCGGAAATGTTCGGTCCGAACTGATCGAGATCGCGTCGACACCTGTAAGGATAGTTTTATGGCGGACTGATTTGTGCATCTCTGATATATAGCACACTTGCATTGGAGTGAAGACGTTTTCAGCGGTTTGAGACGAAACAAAAAATTCAAGCCTACTGACCGAACGATCAGTTCGTCTCGCTTGGCTGACCTTGGCGGTACGGTGTATTCCTAACGGGTCTCGGCTCACACCAAAAACTCGTTGCGCAGTGAGCAAGGATCAACTCAGGGCCGATTGCTCTATCGGTTGACCGGAACGGGGTTTCTATGGCAGCCGGACGACTTTCTTGATGAACGCCCGACGCGTTTGTGTCGGGCCCAGCCGAAGGAAGGACCTATGAACCTAACTCTGGTTAGAAACCGTGACCGCGATCTGACCCCATTGGCATTGATGCTGCCGGACGCTGAAATCCCACTGCTGAACCCCAATGCGAAAGTGCCCTTCGATGAGATGGAGTGGCATAGGAAGTGGCTTGGAGACCTTGAGGATGTCTCGTTCTACCTGCAAGATATCGACGGGCGCAACGTCGGTTTCTTCGCCCTTCGGGTGGGCATTGGGCCGGAAGTCCGGCACCTTAGCTATGTCTTTCTCGCCGAAGAGGCGCGCGGAGGTGCCGCTCAGGAGTTAACGAGGCGAGTGGAGCAGGCGGCACTGGAACTCGGTGCATTGACCCTGACCTTGAAGGTGGACCGCGGTAACACGCCCGCCTTCAACGCCTATCTCTCGGCCGGTTACGAAGAACTATCTCGTCGCCAAAATATGGTCACGATGCGGCTGGATCTCGAAGAGCGGCGTGCGTTCTAAGCGGAACGGTCCGAAAAGTAAGCTTGGTTGTAGAAAGACGCTTACTGTTTGTCTCTCAATTTAGCCCACCGAGATTGTATGAATTCTGTGGGCTAAATTGAGAGACCCAAAGGTGGATCAAATAACCGCTGCGGTGACGCAGACAGTCTTGCTGAGCAATTGCAGTAATGTCTTCCATGGGCTTATGGTGTTGAACAAACAGAACCTTGTTTAATTCGCTCAAAGTTATAGAAAACCTTTTCTCGCAGGCTGCGATAGTGGCTGAACAGAGGATCTATTTCGACGTCTCCCGGAGCATGAACTTTGGCCTTTGGTCTAATTCTAAGGGCAGAAGGAGTTTTTTTAAGCATAGGGTGGAAACAGACACGCCATAGTGATCACTGCAAGACGACGTGAGCAGCGGGTGTCTCTCTGACCAGCTTCTAGTGACATCCGCCATGTTTCGAATGACCGCGAACGATCCCCCGCGCAATCACCAACTTCAGGGGCTCACTAAACAACCGCATTCCCTCTGTATCCGTCGATTGCAATGGAAGCTGCGTCAGGATCAGGTCCTGCTCTCCGCTCAGCAGTTCGTCCTGAAGAACGGATGGGGTCGCATCGCGCGCGGTCCCCTTCAATGCGGGATACGTTTTGTGCAGCTTCGCCATGACATGAGGCAGTAGATACGGGCCCAAACCCACCATTATACGACTGAAGAGGACCTAATTATTTTACCTCTTCCAGCGATTGCAGAGCGTCTTGTGCAGCCAATAGTTTGCAGGCGCATCGCGCTATCGTAATTAGTGAAGATAATCCCGCTCAACACCCGCCAATCAGCTACTCGAGACTTGCCGTGCGATTTCAGCAAGTAGAGCTCAAGGCGCGCCGGCTGCACATCCGTCAGCCAGGAGAGACCAGACATTGTCACTGCCCGGTTATTGAACCGTGAAACACGCATCCAAGCGGAAATTAATGGGTCCTGATCCTTGCATGAAAGATCGTTTTTATGTCGGTGTCGTTCGGTCGAAATGACGCTGGTATCCAAATATTCGGAAGAGACATTTGGATTATATGGGCGAGAACAAGACATTCGCCGCTTACGTGATGAATTGCCGGTTCGAAAATGAGAGTTAGCCGCGTTCGTTTTCGCGGCCGAAACGGCTTGCATCGCTTCTGCGCCTCATTTGCTGGCGAGGGATCTTTGAGGCACGACGCTCCGCCAGCAAATGCAAGTGTCGCTCAACTGTGCCGGATTTCTGTGCCCAGCACTTTCAGACATTCCCGCATGAAGGCAGCTAGGGCGGTCCAGCCCTTGGCCGAAACCATGGTGCCGTCGACATAGGCTTCCTTGGGATCCGCATCATAGTAAGTGCCGCCTACGGCCCTAACCTCTGGGGCACATGCGCCGAGGCCAGCAACGGTTTTGCCCTTCAACACACCGGGCACCGCCATCAGGATCTGTACGCCATGGCAGATGGTGAAGATTGGTTTGCCGGTGTCGTGGAAATGTTTGACGATCGCTTGGATGCGGGGATCAGTGCGGATGTATTCCGGGCCTCGACCGCCGGCCGCGTAGACCGCGTCATAGCTGTCGAGCTCGGCTTCTGCTTCGGAAAAGGTCTTGTTTATCTCGGCATTATGGCCCGGCTTTTCCGTATATGTCTGGTGTCCCTCGAAATCGTGCAGCGAGGTGGCGATCATGTCGCCTGCGTTCTTGTCGGGGCAGACCACATGTACGGTGTGGCCGACGGCCTCCATGCCTTGCTGGTAGACGTAGATTTCGTACTCTTCGGTGAATTCACCGCAGAGCATGAGGATTTTCTTGCCGCTCATCTGGGCCTCCTGGATTAATGTGTGGAAACGCCCGGCCGCTGGAAAGGCCGGGCAGGGAAATGGGTTCAGAACGGGGAATCGGGGAAGTAGAACTGATCCGCGTTCTCTGGGGTGATTAGCGGCGCGTCCAGCTTGAAAGATCCCCGCATCGGTGCTTGGCCCGCGAACTGCGCTGCGGTCATGTACATGGCCGAGGCGATCATCGACGGCGCGTAGGGTGTCGAGATCGGTGTGCGTTCGTCACCCGCCTTCACCATTTCGATCACCTGCTTCATGCCATTGCCGCCAAGTGCATATTTGATGTCCGTGCGGCCCGCCTGATCGACGGCCTCGAGCACGCCGAGCAGCATGTCGTCGTCATTGGCCCAAACAGCGTCGATCTTCGGATATTTACCAAGATAGTCCTGCATCAGGGTAAAGGCCTCGTCCTGGTTCCAGTTGGCATACTGGATATCGAGGATCTTGATGTCCGACTGGTCGATGACGTCCTGAAATCCCTTGATGCGTTCGTCATCGATCACCGTCGGAATGCCACGTAGCACGACAATTTCGCCCTCGCCGCCGAGCTTGTCCACCAGCCAGTCGGCGGTATTTGCTCCCACTGCGATGTTGTCTCCAGCGACGTAGAGATCCTGGATCGACGGGTCCGAAAGGCCCCGGTCAACCACCGTGATAAATGTGCCGTTGGAGGCGACCTGCTCGACCGGGCCGGTCAGCTCTTCCGAGGTGAAGGGCAGGATCACCAGTGCGTCGAGATCATTCGTCGCCGACAGATCCTCAAGCGAGGAGACCTGCGCCGTAGCGGAGGACGCGGTCGAGACGATAACGTCGATGTTCGGGAACGCGGCCTCTAGCTGCTTCTCGGCCTCCTGCGCATGATAGACGACGCCGCCGGTCCAGCCGTGGGTCGCAGCAGGAATGGACACCGCGATGGTGAACTCTTTATCCTGGGCGTGGGCCATGGCACCGGTCAGCGCACCGGCAACGATGGTGGCCGACAAAAGCGCCGCTCCTTTGGTCAATTTCCTCATTTTCCCCTCCTCCATTGGGATGATTTGGCGCCCGCCTTTTTTAGCGGGGGCCTGTAAAGCGGTGAGCCAGCATGGCGATAATGATTATCGTTCCCTGGACCGCGGCCACGAGGTATTCCGACACCATGTCCGATAGGACCATGACATTGGCGATGACCTCGAGAATGAGTGCACCGGCGACCGTTCCCCAGATATGGGCCTTGCCGCCGCGCAATAGCGTGCCGCCGATGACGACCGCCGTGATAACCTGAAGCTCCCAGAGCTGCCCGGTGGTGGGCGTCGCGGCGCCGAGGCGCGGCACGTAGCAGATCGCGGCCACGGCAACACAAAATCCCTGGATGACAAATGCCATGGTGCGGACACGCCCGACATGAACACCCGAGAAACGGGCAACGTCAGAATTGGACCCAACGGCGGTAACCCGACGACCATACTTTGTCCGATACAGGATAAAGGCCCCAAGCGAGGCAATGACCAGCGTGATGATCACCGGGTACGGGATGCCAAGAAAGTCACCGAAGTATACCGGGCGATAGGCGCTTCGCAGGCTCCGGTCGATCGAAAGCGAGCCGCCATCGGTCATATAGGTGATAAGCGCGCGGAAAATGCCCATGGTGCCCAAGGTGACGATAAAGGGCTCGATCCGCCCCACCGTGATAATGAGCCCGTTCAAAAGGCCGCACAGCGAGCCCACCACCAGTGCGACCAGCGCGCCTACCGGGATTGCCCATGCGCCCAGCGATGGGGCTAGCGCATTCATCGCCATGATCATGATACCGACGACAAAGGCCATCATAGACCCTATCGAAAGGTCAAGCCCACCGGTCGCGATCACAAACGTGGCACCGACGCCAATGATCGCGATAAAGGCGCTGCGCGTGATGACGTTCAGGATATTGTTCGTCGACATGAAGTTGGAATTGATCAGTGCGCCCAGCAGGATGATGAGCGCCAGCGCAATGAAAGGGGCAAAGTCGCCCCAGCGGATCTTGAAGCCTTCGTTTTCCGGAATGGCTGCGATTTCGGCACTGCTCATGCGCGTTTCCTCCCCTCGGTGTCGTTGCCGCTGCTTGCGGCGGCATAGACAATGTTCTGTTCCGTGATGTCCTCGCCCGTCAGTTCGGCGACGAAGCGCCCGCCGCGCATCACCAACACGCGGTCGGACAGGCCGACAAGTTCGGGAAGTTCCGACGAAATCACGACGCAGGCCTTCCCCGCCCGGACGAGATCGTCGATGAAACTGTAGATCTGGCTCTTGTTGCCGATATCGATGCCGCGCGTTGGCTCGTCGATAATGACGACCGAGGGATCGGCCATCATCACCTTGGCCAGCAGCAGCTTTTGCTGGTTGCCGCCCGAAAGCTGTCCGGCCTCGACCGACAGGGTGCGAACGCGAATGTCGTAGTCCTGCACCGCGCGCCTGACCGTACCGGTTTCTTTTCGACGATCGAGGCGAAGATTCGGATTGAGGATGTCGAGTGCCTGAAGCGTCAGGTTCGGGCCCAGCCCCTCGTTGAGCAGCAGGCCCTTTCCCTTGCGGTCCTCAGTTAGATAAACAAGTCCCGCGCCCATCATGGTGCCGACGTCAGGTAGCGTGACATTCTTGCCGTTAAGAATGATGGAGCCCGCCTGTGCCCGTCGTAATCCCATCAGACCCTCGATAAGTTCGGTGCGGCCGGCCCCGATCATGCCGCCAATTCCAAGCACTTCGCCCGGGCGGACAGTAAAAGACCCAATGGTCTTGCCATGATCAACTGAAAGATCCTCGACAGTGAGTACTGGATCGGCGGCAGATAGACCGCGTTTCGGCGGGTAGAGCATCGATAACTCGCGCCCAACCATCAATTCCGCCATCTGGCGCTGATCAAGCTCCGTCGCCGGCCAAGTTCCGATCATCTTTCCGTCGCGCAATACGGTGACACGGTCGGCCAACGTCTCAACCTCTTCAAGACGGTGGGAGATGTAGAGCACGGCAACGCCCTGCGCGCGCAGGTTCCGAACGATGTCCAATAGCGCGTCGACCTCGTCATTGGCGAGCATCGCGGTAGGTTCGTCCAGAATGATAACCTTTCGGTCGTCGAGAAGGGCACGGGCGATCTGAACCAACTGCCTCTGAGCAAGGGGCAGGTCGCCCACTCGCGACGAGGGACGCGCCGTTGAGCCGACGCGTTCCAGCACCTCGGCAGAGCGCCGATTCATCTTCCGGTCGTCTACGCTGAAAAAGCGCGACAGTTCGCGCCCCAGAAAAAGGTTCTGCGCCACAGTAAGATCGGGCGCGAGCAGGATTTCCTGATGTACTAGAACGATGCCCGCATCTTCGGCCTGTACAGCATCTGCAAAGGCGAACCGTTCACCAGCCATGGCCATCGTGCCGCTGGTCGGCGCGGCGTGGCCGGACAACAGCTTCATCAACGTCGACTTGCCGGCCCCGTTCTCGCCGATAATTGCATGGACCTCGCCTGCGCGTATGTCGAGTGTAACGTCGCTCAGCACGGTGATCGGGCCGTAGGCCTTGGAGAGGGCCTCGGCGTGGAGCACCGGCGGCGTGGGCGCGTTTTCGGCATCCGAAGTCTCGGGCAATCGGGAAATCATTCGAAGGCCGCCGCAAGCCGGTCACGGGACCGTTCAATGTGTTCTTTCATGGCCTCATAGGCAGAATCCGCGTCCGCTCTCCTAAAGGCGGAAAGCAGGCGATCGTGCTCTTCAAGCGCCTCCTGTGTGACGCGGCTGTGGAACATGAGGCGAAAGATATGCAGGTGGATATGCTGGTCATTCAGCGCCTGCCTGACAAACTCATTATCCGCTACCCGCAGAATCTCGTCATGGAAATGCGCATCCGCCCGTGCAAAGCGCGAATACCGGCTGTTACGGTCAACCGGGGGGCCGCCCTTTTCCATGTCCGCCGCGGCGCTCTCGATCCGGGCGAGCGTGTCCGGCGTCAGCTTGAGGCAGGCTTGCCGGGCGCTCTCGGGCTCGAGCAACAGCCGGAACTTGTAGAGGTCGTCGAATTCCTTGCGTGTCAGCTGGGGCGAGGCAGAATAGCCGATCAGATGCGCCTTGCGGACCAGACCCTCGCGTTCGAGGCGGGTCAGGGCTTCACGCACCGGGGTCTGCGACACATTGAGTTCGCGAGCCAGCCCATCGATTGGAATGCGGGCCCCGGGCGGAATTTCAAGCGACATGATGCGCTCATAAATCCGCTCGTGGATGCTCTCGGCAATGCTGGAAGGCCGCACGAACCCTTTCGGGTCACGATCCGTCGATACAGCCATCATTCCTCCCAGTTCAGCGTTCTTGACAAGCATGATCCTAACACTGATAGGATATCGAATGTCAAATACAATATCATATACGATTTGATTCAGGGAGGTTTGGCGTTTGCTGGTTTCGGCCGAAAATCTACGGGGACTTTCGGAAAGAACGCTGCTTGCAAGGGCGGTATCACCTGAAAATGCGCGCGTACAAGCGGACCTGTTGATCGAGGCCGAGCTGAGGGGGCTACCTTCCCATGGGCTTCAACGGTTGCCGCGAATCGCCGAGCGCCTCGTCGCCGGCGTTGCCGATCCCATTGCGTCGGGCGCTTCTCGGAAATCCGGACCCGGCTTCTTGATCGTGGACGGGCAACGCGGGCTCGGCCCGGTTGTAATGATGCAGACACTGGAGGAGCTGGCCGAACTGGCGCCTGCGCAGGGAATCGCTGTCGCCGCAATCCGAAACGCCAACCACATCGGTATGTTGGCCTATTACGCTGAGGCCGCCGCCAATCGAAACCTGATTGGCATCGTCCTGACCACCAGCGAGGCGCTCGTTCATCCCTTTGGCGGGACCGAGGCGATGCTGGGCACGAACCCGATCGCCATCGGAATCCCAACCGGGTCTAAACCCTACATCCTCGATTTGGCGACCAGCCGCGTTTCGATGGGCAAAATCCATCACTACGCGCTGACCGGCACCGCCATTCCGGAAGATTGGGCCGTCGATGCTCACGGCCGTCGGACCACCGATCCCGAATCGGCGAAAGGCGGGGCTATCGCACCGTTCGGCGATGCGAAAGGGTATGGCCTCGGCCTCGCCGTGGAACTCCTCGTCGCCGGATTGGCCGGTTCAGCCTTCGCGCCCGAGGTAGGCGGCACGCTTGATTCAACTGCTATTGCCAACAAGGGCGACATCCTCATCCTGATCGACCCCGCCGCCGGGGAAGGCAACGCCGTCGCGCTGGCCGCTTACCTCGACCGTCTGCGCGCGTCGCGGCCCGCAGACCAGGCCAACCCGGTGGCCGTACCCGGCGACGGGATGCGGGCCCGCCGGGCAAAGGCTCTGGCCCATGGCATCGATCTGCCCGACCCGCTCTACTACGAAATCCGTGCCCTCGCTGAGGGCTGAGACCATATGACAGGAGACGATATGACCCTTTTCGGCACGATCAGAGCCCCGCGAGAATTGATCTTCGGAAGCGGCCAGCGCAACGCCCTCGGCAAGGTCGCGGTGAAACTTGGCAAGCGGGCGCTGGTGGTGACCGACGAACGGCTGGCGGACGACGCGGAGTTCCGGGCAATGGTCGCGCAGCTCGAGGCTGAGGGGCTATCGGTGCGTGTCGATGGCTCGACCTTGCCGGACGTGCCGGTCGAGACCGCCATCGCCAGCGCCAAGGCGGCGCAGGACTTCGCGCCAGATCTGGTGATCGGGGTCGGCGGCGGATCCTGCCTCGACATGGCGAAATGCGTGGCGGTTCTGCTAACCTACGGTGGCACACCGCAGGACTACTATGGGGAGTTCATGGTACCGGGGCCGGTCATGCCGCTTATCGCGGTGCCGACGACCGCGGGAACCGGGTCGGAGGTAACCCCAGTGGCGGTACTGTCGGACAGTGAACGCCAACTCAAGGTCGGCATCTCCTCTCCCCACATCATTCCCACTGTCTCGATCTGCGATCCGGACCTAACGCTGACCTGCCCGCCCTCGCTCACCGCTATCGCGGGGGCCGATGCGCTGACCCACGCAATCGAGGCCTTTACGGCGATCCGACGCGCGCCCACGCCGGGCTTGGCGCAAGAGCGGGTCTTTGTCGGCAAGAACGCCACGTCGGACCATTTCGCACTACGCGCCATAGGTCTCATCTGGGAGGGGCTGGAGGCCGCCTTTACAGACGGCGCCAATGCAGAGGCGCGTGCGAAGGTGATGATGGGTGCGACGTTGGCAGGTCTTGCCTTCGGGGTCGCGGGCACTGCTGCCGCCCATGCGATCCAGTACCCGGTCGGCGCGCTGACCAATACGGCGCACGGGGCAGGGGTGGCCTGCCTTATGCCCTATGTCATGGCTTGGAACGCGCCCGAGATCGGAGCGGAGCTCGACCAGATCGCCAGAACCATCGGCCTGAAATCCAGCGCCGAGGTCATTCCTGCTATGGCTGCGCTCTTCGGGCGTATTGGCATCCCCCACACGCTCCGGGACCTTGGACTGGCCGAGGAAAAGATCTACTGGGTCGCCGAGCAATCGTGCGGCATTGCCCGGCTGATCCAGAATAACCCTCGACCGTTACCGCCCGAAGACATGCGTAGACTTGTCGGTGCTGCTTTCTACGGCGAGCTCGCCGTGCTTGAAACCAATTGAGGGAGACTTTGAAATGACACTCGACACCGCTTTCACCGGCTACGCCGACCCTGCGCTCCACGCCGAAGGTCTCTATATTGGCGGAAAGTGGGAGGCCGGGACCGGCATTCCAGTGACCGATCCCTCGACCGGAAAAACCCTGGCCGAGGTGCCCGATGCCAGCATTGAGGACGCGATGCGAGCAGTCGATGCCGCCGAAGCCGCAGCCGCCGGCTGGCGCCGTACGCCGCCCCGCCAGCGCTCCGAAATCCTACGCCGCTGGTTCACCCTGATGACGGACCATGCCGAGGAGCTGGCGCTGCTGATTTCTATCGAGAACGGCAAGGCGCTGGCCGACGCTCGTGGCGAGGTCGCCTATGCCGCCGAGTTCTTCCGCTGGTACGCCGAGGAGGCCACGAGGATCGGCGGCGAATTCCGCCACACGCCGTCGGGCGCGCACAATATTCTCGTGGATCATGAACCCATCGGGATCGCTGTCCTCATCACGCCGTGGAATTTCCCTGCTGCCATGGCCACCCGCAAGATCGGCCCTGCACTGGCTGCCGGCTGCACCGTGATCCTCAAGCCTGCATCGGAAACCCCGCTGACCGCCTACGCCATGGTCCGGCTCGGGGCGGAAGCCGGGGTGCCGCCGGGCGTGCTGAACGTGCTGACCACCTCCAACCCCGGACCTGTCACTGCAGCGATGCTGGCCGATCCCCGGGTGCGTAAACTGTCCTTCACCGGGTCCACCGGGGTTGGTCGCACTCTACTGGCCGAGGCCGCCAAAACTGTCGTTAACTGCTCGATGGAACTGGGCGGCAACGCGCCCTTCGTGGTTTTCGACGATGCCGACCTGTCTGCGGCAATCGACGGCGCGATGGTCGCCAAGATGCGCAACGGAGGCGAGGCCTGCACCGCGGCGAACAGATTTTACGTGCAATCGGGAATTCACGATGCCTTCGTCGAGGGTCTGACCCAGCGTATGGCCGCGTTGAAACTGGGGGCGGGGTACGACCCCGACACCCAGTGCGGTCCAATGATCACCACCAAGGCGGTGGACAAGATCGACCGGCTGGTGTCCGAGGCAAAGGATCGCGGCGCGCGGGCCACAACCGGTGGCGCGCCACTGGACAGCAGCGGCTACTACTATCCGCCGACGGTGTTGGAGAACGTGCCGACCGACGCCTCCCTCGCGCACGAGGAAATCTTCGGCCCAGTCGCCGCGATTTACCGCTTCGAGACCGAGGAGGAAGCCATTCGTTTGGCCAACGCCACCGAGTACGGACTTGCGGCCTATGTCTATTCGCGGGACATCATGCGGGCGATGCACGTTGGGCGCGGGATCGAGACCGGCATGGTCGGCATCAATCGCG
Organism: Heliomarina sp.; assembly: GCF_052826185.1. Lineage (NCBI taxonomy): Bacteria > Pseudomonadati > Pseudomonadota > Alphaproteobacteria > Rhodobacterales > Roseobacteraceae > Heliomarina > Heliomarina sp. The sequence continues at coordinate 16,183 of NZ_JBRBUI010000055.1, forward strand.
GCTTGATGTCGGACCCGGCCGCCCCGTTCGGCGGCGCCAAACAGAGTGGCCTTGGACGCGAGGGCGGTGTCACCGGCATCCTCGAGTTCATGGAGCCCAAGTACTTCGCCGTCGAATTCTGACGGGTTGAAAGGAACACAATGGCCGAGCGCGACCTCTACCTCAACCGGGATTTCATCCCTGATTTCGACGCGATCATGGAAGAGACTGAGGCGCGCAGCCGCGCCTTAGCCGACACCGCGCGTGTCGAGCGGAACCTGAGCTATGGGCCGACGCCACGGCAGAGCTTCGATCTTGTCTTTCCGCCAGACATGGCGCCTGGCGCACCGCTGCACATGTTCATCCACGGCGGCTACTGGCGCGCGGGGAGCAAGGAGGCGCATAAGCTCGTAGCGGCTCCCGTGCTCGCCGCGGGCGGGGTCGCAGCGCTGATCAGCTACGACCTTATGCCGGGGACCCGGCTAGCCGATATTGTCGGGCAGGTTCGCAGCGCCGCGCGGCACCTCGCCAAGCTTGCGCCCGAAATCGGCGCCGACCCGGCCCGCTTTACCGTGAGCGGTCATTCGGCAGGGGCACATCTCGCGTCGCTGCTTGCGTCGGAGGCTCCGGGCGATGCAGGGCCGATCAACCTGCCCGATCTTCGCGGGCTGCTCCTTGTCAGCGGGATTTACGACCTCTCCGATATCCCTGGGTCATTTCTGAAGGACGAGACAAAAATGACCCGAGATGAAGCAAGGGCATGGTCGCCGCTTCTGGCAGAGCACGGGCCTGGCCCAATGCGGATCATCACCCGCGGCGAGGACGAGACCGCACCTTTCCAGAATCAGGCAGTTGCCCTGAACGCACTGCTCGAACGCGAAGCGCATGCGGTCGAACTGCGCAGCGAGAGGGGCAGGAACCACCTTACGATCGTCTTTGACTTGGCCGATCCAGATGCACCTCTCGGTCGAAGGCTGACCGAACTTGTCGAGTCGTCCTGAAGGGCTATGACGACGTCGAGAACGTTGCGACATCTTTCGTTTCGGGGCGAAGCAGGCTTCTCTAGGCCGTCGGATGAACGACTAGTAAGGACCAAAACGGTTCTAGGAAGGGTTTGCCTCCAAACTCGGTTTATTGGCGATGCTATCTTTAAGCGAGCTTTCGGTACTGCGCGATAGCATCTTGCTTGAGGGTAAACACAGGTTTTGTCGCTTGCATGACAGTCTAAGAAGCCATTGCTCTCCTTCGAGAGCTACTGCCATTGCCTTGTAGGCTAGACTTCAGATCTTCCTTCGAGCAGATGCGTTTCAATTTTTTCGGCGGTTTCTTTTAGCGCTTCGAGCAATTCTGCTTTTCGACCGGCTTCCTTCAGGCGCACCGGTGCGAGAGAAATGTTAGCTGCTGCGATCACGCGGCCGCTTGCCGCGCGTATTGGAACCGCAAGTCCGGCGATGCCTTCTTCTAATTCGCGATAGACCATGGACCAGCCTTGGTCTCTATCGCTGAGGATGGCCGCTTTCAGGCGATCGGGCTCTGTGATCGTCCAAGGGGTAAAGGCTTCGAGGCGGACCGTTTCGAGGTAATGTCGAAGCTCCCGTTCCGATAGTTCCGCAAGTTGAATTCGGCCCATGGAATTTGCGTGTGCGGGCACCCGGCTGCCCACATTTAGCGAGTTCTTCAGAATTCTGTGGGTCTGAACACGGAGTACGTAAACGATGTCATGCCCGTCCAGAACCGAAATGGATGAACTTTCCCCGACCCTTGAGGCAAGCGCCTGAATGTCCGCCTCGGCAAAGCGCCAGATCTCCGATGAAGACAGGTAGGCAAAACCAAGATCAAGGATCTTGGGCGTAAGGGAAAAATACTTTCCGTCTGTGGCCGCATAGCCGAGTGTGACCAGCGTGTGGAGCAACCGACGTGCCGTTGATCGGGTGACGCCTGTTCGTTCCGCGACGTCCGAGAGGGTCAAGACACGCGAACCTTCGTCGAAGGTGGTAATGACTTTCAAACCACGTGCAAAAGTTTGGGCGTAGGTGTTCGACGGTTCGTTCTCTGACATCGGCCTTTCCGTTCTCTATTCAAACAAATGCAGCGGTTCGGGCTTTCGAGCGAATTTGCCGAGTTGACGCGACGCTGATCCGTGGCTCAGGTTATACATCAGTTGTTTGAATAATACGCAATGTGTTTGAATATAAAACACGTTGTGTGAGGAGGAGGTGAGCGCATGAATGTCATGGGCGAAGATTTCGAAACGGATTTCTGGAAAGAAGTGAACGATCGCGCGACATGGGATCTGATCGTTCCAGGTGAGCTGCGCGAGACCCGGCCTGTCACGCTGACCAAGAAAATTATCCAGGATTTTGCCCGTAAGGTTGGCGAGGACAATCCGCTATATTTCGACGAAGAATATGCCAAATCGACGCCTTATGGCGGTATCGTCGCGCCTCCGTCGATCCATATCCTGTTGATGTTCGCATGCACGACATCGAAAGACTGGATGCGGTCACCCGGTACGATCAACGCCGGCCAGAATTGGTATTACAACGCGCCGATCCGACCTGATGATACGATCACCATGCGCGGCACGGCGCTGGACAAGTTCATCAAGAAAGATCGGCTCTTTGCGGTTCATGAGAACCTTTTTACCAACCAGCACGGTCAGGTGGTCTGCACAGGCCGGGGCCAAACCATTCGGCCTGTGTGAGGAGATACGATCATGAACGCAAAAGAAAACTTCGAGAAGATTCAGACCGGTGATGTTGTCGAGGGGCGTCCCTTTACGGTGACGACGGACACGATTCAGGATTTCGGCGACGCATCGCTGGACTATAACCCGCTGCATTTTGACCCGAACTGGATGGAGAAGAACGATTTCGGCGGGACCTCGTTCAATGGAGTCATCATGCACGGAATGCAGAATTTCGCGTTGATTACCCGCACCTTGACGGACTGGTTGGTGCCGCGCGGTGGGTATCACCGGCGGCTGGAAACGCGCTGGATCAAGCCGGTTAAACTTGGTGACACCATTACGCCTGAAGCCAAAGTGATCCGTAAGAACCCGACCGACGGCGGGCATTGGGTTCAATTCGAGGTCATCGTCAAGAACCAGCATGGCGAACCTGTCGCGACAGGACAGGCGCTGGCTGAATTCCGCGACACGATCCCGGCGTGAGGAGCAGGCGGGCCATCGCCTGCCTGGTCGGGGTCTTTTCAATTTCAAAGGGAGGAACGATAATGTTTAACTCAATAACACGCCGCGGTGCGATGGCCATGGCCATCGCGATGCTGCCGGTCATGGGTATGGCTCAGGATGTGCCGAAATTCTTCAAGATTGTGTCGACGTCACCCGGCGGTCTCTGGCACACCTTCGGCACGCAACTGGCAGACAAGTTAGGCAAGGCTTTTCCGGAGATGGCGGTCAGTCACGTGCCCGGAGGGTCGAACGTGAACCACAAGCTGGTCAGTTCCGGCGATGCGCAGATGGGGTTCAGCTTTGCCCCGACCTCCATCGAAGCGTGGAACGGGGAGGGCGGGTTCGACCAGAAATGGCAAGATGCGCGCATAGTCGGTACTTTCTATCCTGCCTATCTGCATGCTGTGGCGCGCAAAGGTGCGGGCATCGAAAATATGGAAGATCTGCAGGGCAAGGTGGTCAGTCCGGGCAAGCGCGAGTGGTCCACTGCTGCCATCGCGATGCAGATTCTGAACGATTTTGGCATTACCGAAGAAAGCCTCTCGGAAGATGGTGGCCAGATGCAATACCTCGGGTTTGGCGATGTTACAAACATGATGGCCGACCGTCGATTGGACGCCTTCATGTACTACTCCTCGGTGCCCAGCCCGCTTTTGCTGAAGCTCAACGAACAGCCCGGCATCACAATTGTGCCCTACACGCAGGAAGAGGTCGACCGCATCCTGCCAACCCTGACGCCCAAGGGCGCCTACGTCGAGATGACCTATCCGGCTGATCCTTACAAGGGCAGTGCTGGCAACTTTCCGGTGCCCACGATGTGGTCGATCTTCCTTGTTAACAAGGACGTGCCGGACGCCGTTGTTTATGAGCTGACAAAAATTCTCTACGAAGATCCGGACCTCAAGAAGTTTATGGGTGAGGATCCTTCTCTGGCTCTCGACTATGCAACTACGGGCCTGACGGGCGGCGTGATTCCTTTTCATCCCGGCGCGCAGAAATACCTGGAGGAGAAGGGCGCATTCTGAATGTGCTCTTTAGCTAACGAGCTTTCCTGAAGGACTGCAGACTTGTCGGACAGACGTGAATTCGAAACTGCGACCGATGCTTATGTGTCAGGGCAGGCGCTGCCTGTTCCGACTTGGCTGGTTGCTATCATCATCGCGGTCTCGCTTGGGACCGCGATGTATCACTTGCTTGGCGGAATGTTCGGGACCGCTGAAGCTTTCCTTCATCGCACGGCCCATATTACACTCTTTCTTGTGCTCGGTTTTCTGTTTTTTCCACTTGGAAGATCTGATTGGCAGGAGAAACTGCGCTGGACGTCGGTGATCGACTTTATGCTCATCACAGCCGCAATCGGTGTGTTCATCTACCGTATGCAGGACGTTGACTCCTTGGCTTCGCGTTCGAGTTTTCCTAACCAAGGCGATGTAATCAGCGGGACTATTCTAGTGCTTCTGGTGCTTGAGGCGGTGCGGCGGACAGTGGGCCTCGCCCTCGTTATCCTACCGACGCTTTTCATGCTCCACGCACTCTATTCCGATCATTTCCCGTCCATCTTTCTGGCCGCACCGACGCGGTTCTCATCGCTCATTGGCTACCTGACCGTCGATCTTGACGGAATGTTGGGTGTCCCGATTGCCGTATCGTCATCGTTCATTGTAATATTCATGATGTATGGTGCCGTTCTGGTGCGCTCCGGCGCGGGGACTTTTTTTACGGATCTCGCCTTTGCCGCGACCGGCTGGATGTCGGGTGGAGCAGCCAAAGCCGCAGCGCTGGCCTCCGGGCTTTACGGAACGCTCTCGGGTAGCACTACGGCGAACGTCGTGACGACCGGTTCCTTTACCATCCCGCTTATGAAAAGCTCGGGGTTTAATCCGCGTTTTGCGGCATCAGTTGAGGCGATGGCATCGAATGGCGGCCAGATCGTGCCGCCGGTCATGGGCGCGGCCGCGTTTATCATTCCGATGTACATTCCAGGCGCAAGCTACCGAGACGTGGTGTTGGCCGCTGCTATCCCCGCAGTGCTGTATTATATTTCGATCCTCGCCATGATCCATTTCCAGGCCAAGCGCACCGGACTGACAGGTGTAGCACGAAAAGATCTCCCAAGCGCCTGGATGACCCTGCGTAAGGGCTGGCCAATCTTGATCGCGTTTGGCGCCATTGTTGGATTTCTTTTGGCAGGGTTCACCCCGATGATTGCGGGCGCTACCGCGCTGGTGCTGACAGTTATCGTCACAATGTTCCGAGCAGAAACGCGTCTGACGCCACAGGACCTTTGTGCGGCGCTCGAGACCGGTATCCGGGCCACGATCCCGATTGTGATGGCCTGTGCTGCGGCCGGGATCATCATTGGGTCGATGGACTTGTCGGGTCTTGCAGGACGGGTATCCGGAGCAGTGACTTTATTGGCTGATGGCAAACTGGCGCTGGCGCTCGTCATCACTGCGGTGGTCTGCGTCATCCTCGGCATGGGCATGACCACAACCATAGTTTACATTACACTTGCCGCGTTGGTTGCGCCTTCGATCACAGAGATGGGCGCACCGGTAATGGCCGCCAACCTGTTTATCTTTTACTTCGGATGCCTGTCCGGTGTTACACCGCCGGTGGCGCTGACAACTTATGCTGCTGCCGGGATAGCTGGGTCCAACCCTTGGTCAACCGGTATAGAGGCCGTGAAAGTCGGGATCGCATCTTTCCTGATCCCCTTCATGTTCATTTATACGCCGAGCCTGCTTCTTGACGGCGCTTGGTACAGGATAGCAATTGACAGCGTCACGGCGGCGATCGGGATCATCTGTCTTGCTGCCGCAGTGCAAGGTTACTTACGTCGCTTGCTCAAGCCGTGGGAACGCGTTGCGCTCGCAGCCACTGCGCTTTTGTTCATCGTGCCGACCTGGGAGACCATGTTATTGGCGGGCGCGGTTCTGATCATGTTGTGGTTCCGGGGGCGTACCAATCAGGGGAAGAGGCTCGATGCGTAGACTGCTATTCCAATGGGCCACGTTTTCAATCGTGCTGGCAGTGGCGGTCGTGCCCGCCTGGCTTGGCGTCCATTTCCGACAATTCATGCCCTACATGGGCGGGATGACATTGTTTGCCATCTTCGCGCTGATTTGGCTGCGCCTCTCACGAAGCGGGAGAAATGTTGCAGATGAATGAACAACATGCTGCATTTGCTGGGCTAAAAGTTCTCGACTTTACCGCTGGGGTCGCCGGGCCTCATGCCACGCAAATCATGGCTCTTCACGGCGCCGAGGTCATCAAGGTCGAGCCTCTTAATGGGGAATGGGGGCGGACGCTCGGCAGGGCCTATGAGAACCACACTGCTCATTCGATTGCCTTTAACCGCGGCAAGAAAAGTCTGGCCGTAGATTTGAAAAACGCGGACGTTCTCGCGGCTGTGAAGTCCCTCGCTCAGTCGGCAGACATCGTTGCCGAGAGTTTCCGTCCCGGAGTGATGGCACGCTTTGGCCTCTCTTACGAGGACTTGTCGAACGACAACAAGGACCTGATTTATCTCTCGATTTCAGGCTTTGGACAGGCTGGCTCTTACATGGATCGACCGGTCACCGACGCGGTCATCCAGGCCTTCTCGGGCTGGATGACGATGAACGCCGATAGTCGAGGTGTGCCGCAACGGTCGCGGATGGTGGCGATGGATGTGATGACTGGCCTTTACGGCTGCAATGCCGTTGCAATGGCCATGATTGCCAAGCTGCGCTTTGGTCAAGGAAAGTGGATCGACTGCAGTCTGATGCAGTCTGCCGCAGCCTTTCAGGCACCCAAGATGATAGAATTCCATCTTCAAAAGGGCGAGACCGGAAACCTCTATGCGCCTGTCGGCGCCTTTCCGACCCGCGACGGTCAGATAAATATAACGGCCATGCGGGATGATCATTTCGCAGCGCTTTGTCGAGTGCTTGGGCGGAGAGAATTGGCAGATGAGCCGAGGTTCCGGACGGCAGCCGACCGGCTTGAGCATGAGGAGGATCTGAACGCGATCCTTTTCGCAGCTTTCGCAAAACGGGATTCCCAAGATTGGGCCCAGCGGTTGACCGAAGCGGATGTGATGAACTCGGTTGTCTACAGCTATTCAGACTACTTTGACGATCGCCACGTAAAAGAGGTCGGATCGTACGACTGGCTTGAGCATCCTATTGTGGGGAACGTGCCTGTTCCAGGGGTTCCCGGCGCGCCAGAGTCGCGCGCTGAAAGCCCAGAGGTGGGACAGCACAGCATTGATGTGTTGCAGATGGCCGGCCTGCAAACAGATGAGATCGAGCGGTTGGCCGAGTCGGGAGCGGTGACAGTTGGTAGGACTTAGGTTCGGTTTCAAATCAGGCACCTAGCCCAAGTATCTTGAAAATTTGGTCCTCTGTTTGGCAGTTTGAACCTAGCGCAGTTTTTCGGAATTATTCTCCACGAAAATTGACCTTATGCGTCGATTTCGACGTGTTAAGCTGACATCGGACTCGATCAGCTGAAATTTAATGGGACTTTAGCCTAGTCAGGGTTTAATGCGATAAGCGCTTCAGCATGTAGCTTGGCGCTGGCGGCTGCGATGACTTTTCCTCCAGAAGTGAGACTCAATGGTTGCCCGTCCCAATCTGTGATGATCCCTCCTGCGCCTTCGATAATCGGTATAAGTGCCATGTAGTCGTATGGGTGAAGGTTCATCTCGAACAGAAGGTCCACATGACCCGAAGCCAGCAGACCATAAGCGTAACAGTCCCCGCCAAAGCGTCGCATATTCGCTTTCCCGGATAATTTTTCGAATTGCGCCCATCCCGCAGCGTCAAAGTTGTCCGGGCTGGTGGTGTAAAGGATCGCCTCGGAAAGGCGTAGCCGACCGCTGGTGCAGCAAGGCGCGCCGTTTAATTGCGAGGGTGCGCCACTCTGGCCAGTCCAGCGTTCGCCGCTGGGTGGAACCGATATGACTCCGACGTCGGGCACACCGTTTTCCAGGCAGGCGATCAGCGTGCCGAAACTTGGCATTCCTGAGAGAAAGCTTTTCGTTCCGTCGATAGGATCGATGACCCAGATCCGTTCGGCGTCAATCCGGTCGTCCTCATGTTCTTCGCCAAGGATACCATGGCTTGGAAAGGCTTCGGCGATCTGGCGCCGCATCTCGGCTTCGATGGCTCGGTCGGCTTGGGTGACAGGCGACTCGTCGGCCTTCGCCTCGATGTCGAGCGGCTTGCGAAAATAACTCATGGCCATCGCGTCGGTCGTATCCGCCAAGGTATTTGCGAACTGAGCCAGCCGATCCGTATCGGGGTTGGGCTTAAGGGAGTGCATGGAAATTCCTCGGAATACGTAAAGTGACAGGCTGCGGGCGCACACCGCGGGAATTATTAGTAGACAAAGGCCACAAAAACGCAAGACTACACATATTGCCCCAATGTTCCACCGGACGACGCATGACGCCGGGCAGCTATACAGAAGGGGTTTTGCAGGGCCCCCATCGACCGGGCACAGGTCCGGACAAGGAAGTGAACCAACAAGGAGATGATTATGAAGACCTGGATTCAGACTACCACGTTGTCGCTGGCAGCTCTCGCCGCTGCGGTGCCGGCCTTGGCCGACGAGCTGACGGTATACACCGCACTCGAGGAAGAAGAGGTCGCGGCCTATATCGAAGCTGCTAAGGCGGCGATGCCTGATACAGAAATCAACGTGTTGCGCCTGTCCACCGGCAAGCTGGGCGCGCGGTTGCTGGCTGAGGCAGGCAACCCGCAAGCCGATGTGATCTGGGGCTGGGCGGTCAGCGCCATGATGGATCCCCAGATTCTCGAGATGCTGGAGCCTTACGAAGCAAAGGGTGTCGACGTGCTGCCCGATACCTTCCGAGACGCGGATGGCAAGTGGTTCGCCCCGATCGGCTATATGGGTGCCTTTTGCGTGAATACCGCTCGGCTCGAAGAAAAAGGCCTGACGATGCCAAAGAGCTGGGCCGATCTCGAAGATCCGGCCTTCAAGGGCGAGGTGCTGATGCCGGATCCGAACTCCTCCGGTACGGGGTATCTGCACGTCAACGCGGTCCTGCAGAGCATGGGCGACGAAGCTGGCTGGGCGCAACTCGAAGCGGTCGATCCAAATATGGCGCAATACACATCTTCGGGCTCCAAGCCGTGTAAGTCCGCTCGGGTGGGCGAATATACTGTTGGGATTTCGCTGGCTTTCACGGCGATGCAGTCGATCGAAGAGGGCTATCCACTGGCCATGGTTTTTCCCGAAGGCGGCGTGGGATATGAGCTGGAAGCCTCCGGCCTGATGGCCAGCACCGACAATCCCGAGGCGGCGAAGGCCTTCCTGGACTGGACGATGTCGGACGAGGCTATCGACCTTTATCAGCAGTACAAGGCGCTAATCACCGTGCCGGGTGTCGATGCATCTGAAGCGGCCGAGGCGGCTGGCCTCCCCGCCGACATCTCGACCATCCTCGCAGATATCGACTTTGTAAAAGCCGCGAATGACCAGTCCGATGTAAAGGCGACATGGAAAGAGAAGTTCGGCCGCTAAGGCCAAAGATCGGGGCGGCTTCGGTTCGCCCCTACCCTTTGCAGGCGGTCTCGGATCGCCTGCACGCCGAAGGAAAGTAAAACCCCATGTACCTAACCGTCCGCGATGCCACCAAGATCTACGGCAATTTTACGGCGCTCGACCGCGTTTCTATAGGGATCGATCAGGGCGAGTTCGTCTGCCTGCTCGGCCCTTCGGGCTGCGGAAAAACGACGCTGCTCAGGCTGATCGCCGGTCTCACCGATCTTGACGGCGGAGAGATTACTCTGGAAGGCGCCGATCTGTCACAATTGCCCGCTCGCAAGCGTGGCTTTGGCATCGTCTTCCAGTCCTATTCCTTGTTTCCCAATATGACTGTCGCCGAGAATATCGGGTATGGGCTTAAAATCCGGGGCGCCGCGAAGACTGAAATCTCGGTACGGGTCGCGGAATTGCTGGAACTGGTCAAGCTGCCGCAGGTCGCTGATAAGATGCCCGGCCAGCTTTCGGGCGGGCAGCAGCAGCGAATTGCCCTTGCGCGGGCCATTGCTGTTGATCCGCGCGTGTTGTTGTTGGATGAACCGCTTTCGGCTCTGGATGCAAAAGTGCGCGCCACTTTGCGCGACGAAATCCGGCAGGTGCAGCGCGAACTCGGCATTCCGACCCTGATGGTGACCCATGATCAGGAAGAGGCACTGGCACTAGCAGACAAGATCATCTGTATGAACCACGGCGTCGTGGTGCAGGCGGGTACGCCGGAGGATCTGTACCATCGGCCTGCCACCCGTTTCGTGGCCGAGTTCATGGGGATCAGCAATCTGTTGTCGCCTGAAGAGGTTGACCGCCTGTTTCCCAATCTGCTGGCGACCCGACCCGCCTCAGGCAAGCCACAGCTTGCCTGCATCCGTCCAGAGCAGATCAACATTGCGAAGTCGGTCGATGGTGCAGCAACAGTGCGCAGCATCAGCTTTCTTGGCAACCTGCGGCGGCTCGAGGTCGAGAGCCCAGTCGGCATGTTGACCGTGGAAACCCACGGCACGAACCCCTGCCGCGCTGGTGAGCGTGTACGGCTGCACGTCTCACCAGAGGCCTGCACATGGGTCGACGACGACGGGGCCCTGGCCGAGGGTGTGCCAACATGAGCCTGCAGGAACAGGCCCCGGCGCGGGCCGGACGCGCGCCTTTTGATTTCGATCGCCTCCTGACCCTCGTCTGTGTCGGCCTGCCGCTGCTGGGGTTGATCCTCTTCTTTGCCTATCCGATGCTAATCGTCTTTTTGCGCTCGATCACTGTTCGCGACAGTTTTGGGCTTGGCAATTACGCCGAGGTGCTCAGTTCTTCCGGATTCTGGCGCGCAACGCGGCATTCGTTGATTATGGGCGGCGCGACCACGCTGCTCAGCGTGCTGCTGGGCTTCGTGATCGCACACGGCCTCTATCGCTGTGCTTTTCGCGGTAAATGGCTGATCCGTGGCATCATCGTCCTTCCGTTGCTTGCGCCCTCGCTGGTGCAGGCGCTTGGGCTGATTTTTCTGCTTGGGCGCAACGGCGTCATCAGCCGCGCCCTTGGGGTCGAGATCGAGATTTACGGGTTCTGGGGTCTGCTGATCGCCAATACGCTGTATGCGCTGCCGCAAGCGGTGATGATAATCGGTGCGGCGCTGGTCCTGCTGGATGCGCGCACATATGAGGCGGCGGACGTCATGGGAGCCTCGTCCTGGCGGCAATTCCGCGACCTGACCATACCCTCAGCGCGCTTCGGTATCATGAACGCGGGTTTTGTGTGCTTCACCATTACAATCACGGATTTCGGCAATGCCGCGGTAATTGGCGGTGACTATTCCGTCCTCGCAACCGAGATCTACAGCCAAGTTGTTGGCCAGAGAAACTTCAACATGGGGGCAGTGGTGGGGATCATGCTGCTGCTTCCCACCGTGCTATCGTACGCAATCGAGCGGCAGGCGATGAAGCGTCAGCAGGCGGGGCAGGCCACGGGGCAGGTGCCGTATCACCCCTCCTTCGCGCCATTTCGAGATCTGAGCATGGCGGCACTGTCATTGCTGATCTGTGCATGTATCGTCGCGGTTATTGGCATCGTGGTCTACGCCAGTTTTGTCGCGCTTTGGCCCTACAACATGTCGCTGTCGCCCAAACATTATGACATTACGCTGGCGGGAGGGTATTCTTCTCTCTGGATCACCATCGTGATTTCGCTGGCGGCGGCGGCGGGTGGCACCGTGGCGGTATTCCTGTTGGGTCTGGGCTTGCGGCGTTTGCCCCAGGCGCTGGCCCAGCCGATTCAGATCCTCGCTGCAATGCCAGCGGCCGTCCCGGGGATGGTTCTCGGGCTGGCCTATATTCTGACGTTCAACTCCACAGCGACACCGCTTTACCTGCTCTATGGCACCGCCGCGCTGATCGGGATTGTAAATTTCTACCACTACCATACTCAGGCGTTCCTGACCGCATTGACCGGGTTTCGACAGTTGCCCGCCGCCTTGGAAGAGGCCGCAGGCAGCCTTGGCGCAGGTCTTGGGCGTACGGCCCGCGACATTGTGGCCCCGTTTATCGCGCCCATGCTGGTGTCAGTCTTTTTCTTCCTCTTTATGCGCTCGATGGTCACTCTTTCGGCAGTGGTCTTCCTGACCACGCCCGAACTGAGCGTCGCCGCCGTAACGATCATGCGGCTGGACGATGCCGGGCTTACCTCGCAGGCGGCGGCATTTTCCACCTGCGTTATGGCGGTTGTTTGCGTCGCTGTCTTGTCTATGAAATTCACGCTGGCGCTGATGCGCCAGCGAGGCGAAAGCGGGGAGACAGCCTGATGTGGGCAAAAGAACGCCACCAGAGGATTCTATCGATGCTGGCCGCAAACCAGCAGGTCAGCGCCAATGATCTAGCGGGGATGCTGGGCGTGTCGCGCGAAACGGTGCGCCGCGATCTGCTTGATCTGGAAGAGATCGGCAAGGTGGCTCGGGTCCACGGAGGGGCCGTCTTACCCGAAGCCCGGATGGAAGATCCGTTTCGCCAGCGCATGACGACCCAAATCCGCGCCAAATCCGAAATTGCTAAAAAAGCGGTCAGCCTGATACAGCCCGGTCAGACGATCATGGTCGATGCCGGGTCGACCACCGCTGTCTTTGCCCGCGAGCTTGTGAAGGTTCCCGGCATTTCGGTCGTCACTAATTCGCTGGATGTGGCCACCACGTTGCAGGCCGGTGGCAGGGAGGTGGTTCTCCTGGGCGGTCGGATCGCCGCAGACGTGCCCGCGACAGTGGGCGAGCTGACCCTCTCCGAGATCCGTCGTTTCGAGGTTGACCTATGCTTTTCCGCGCCGGTGGCCCTGCATCCAGAGAAAGGGGCGTTTTTCTATGATCTTCAAGAGGCCGAAATTTCAGCCGCGATGGCCGCGCAGGCAGTGAGAACAGTAAGCATGGCCCACCACACAAAGCTGAATGCCACCAGCCGCGTTCGGTCATTGGATGCGGAGGGGATTGGTACCCTTGTCACCGATAGAGCTGCGCCCCAAGCGCTTCTGGACCAATTTAGAAACGCCTCTATTAAGGTCCTTTGATTTATGATCGTATCAAACGGCCCATGCCATTTTGCTGGAAGCAGCGTTGAGCTTTCTGGGCGTCAGTGTACAGCCGCCGACACCGTCCTGGGTGCTAATGATTTCGCAAAGCAAGAACATGATGCTTTTCGAACCCTATCTGGTGTTGATCTCCGGCGCGGTTCTATCCTTACTGGTCCTTGTGATCAACCTCATGGGCGATGGGCGGCGGGATGTCACGACCCCCGAAGGATCGAGCTGACCGATGTCTGGAACATATTGTCGATCACTTGGCACGGAACCGGGATATGCGCTTCGACGGGTAGCGATGTCTCAATGACCAGCCGCTTTTGCAATCGCCTGCTTGCGTGGATGTCTGGCGGTTGCCACGTTCCCTGCAATTTCTCAAACAACGCTGGTTCGAAAGCACTTAGCGTTTAAAACGCCATATGGATCAGACCTGATTTTTCTAACAACCGCGCTATTTTGCTTTGCGAGCAGTCGGTTGCAGCGAAGCCTGTGTCTCGTCTCACTTCATAATTTTAACGGAAACAGCCTGATCATGGACCTGAACGCATTCTTCGCTTTTAATCCTTATCATATTGCCTTGGCTGCTATCGGGACAATAGTGATTTTGGCGCGCTGGATCCCGAGGCTTGTGTCCCGCAGTGAGCCAGCTTCTGCCCCCCTCATGATCATCTTGGGAAGCGCTGGCGCATTATTGATCCCGGCCATTCCCACGATGCCAGATCCGCGGGAAGCTCCGATGCCGTGGGAACTTCTGAGCGAATTGGCCGTAATCGTCGCTCTGTTTGGGACAGGCATGCGGATTGATAGCGTTCTGCCTTGGCGCAAGTGGGCTCCGACGGCGCGTATGCTCGCGATTGCCATGCCACTTACAATCGCTTCCATAGCATTGTTGGGCGTCGGGCTGGAAAGCTTGACTGTGGCAGGGGCAATTTTGCTTGGCGCGGTATTGGCGCCTACCGATCCAGTTCTTGCGGCCGACGTGCAGGTCGGGCCGCCGCACGAAGGAGGCGAGCACCCTGTTCGTTTTACACTGACAACTGAGGCCGGGCTCAACGATGGGTTGGCCTTTCCCTTTGTATATTTGGGCTTGATTGTAGCGGCTGAGGGGGTGAACCCGGGCGCTTGGACGCTTGAATGGTTTGCTCTTGATGTCGTTTACCGTATCGCCGTCGGGGCCATTGCAGGCTGGGCAGGGGGACGGGCCTTGGCATTTGTCCTGTTTGCAGTGCCGAAAGGCGCACCATTGGCTAACACAGGGTCTGGTGTCGTTGCACTTGCAGGTGTTCTGCTATGTTACGGTTCGACCGAGTTGGTAGAAGGCTACGGGTTCATAGCGGTAGCCGTGATGGGCATGACGCTGCGGCGGATGGAAGAAGATCACCATTTTCACCGACGACTGCATGATTTTACCGAGTCCATCGAACATGCTCTGACTGCGGTGCTGTTGGTCGCTCTCGGATCCATTCTGCCGTTGGTATTCACGGATTTGACGTGGAACCAGGTTTTGATTGCGTTGATCCTGATTTTGGTTATCCGCCCCCTCACAGGTTGGATCAGTCTAATTGGTACGGGAATGTCGCGCCGGGATCGAGCTGCAATCTCAGTGTTTGGCGTACGCGGAATTGGTTCCATTTACTACCTATGCTACGCGATGAGCCACATGGAATTCGTAAACGAAAGCCAGCTTTGGTCGCTTGTTGGCCTCGTAATCCTATTGTCCACGGTTCTGCATGGATTCAGTGTAAGTTGGGCAATGCGGAAGATCGAAGATATTTAGAGCCAATCACCACGACAGTATTATGATCATGAGACTACGGATCGAACAAAGATACTCGTTCTGGGCCGATTGTTTGGCCGGTCTGAAGTTGCGACCCGCTTCCCTGTAATGTCCTTTTTGAAACCTGCTAGACGCATTCTTTCGGCGTGAGGATCGAGTATCGAACCTTCAATCGGGGTATATTGGCGACTTTATTTCGAACCGGGCGCTGGTAGAACTTTTTGTGTTTGCAGAGTGGTTCTCGGCTTAATACGTCCGCAGCTCACAAAAATTCTTCTTTACGTTTTTTGCCGCCGCGCACCCTTTCGGGTCCGCGGCAATTTTGGATCAGTCGCCTTACCCGATAATAGTGTTGAGCGTCTTGGACGGGCGCATCACGCTGGCTGTCTTCGCCGCGTCGGTTCGGTAATACCCTCCAAGGTCAACAGCGTTGCCCTGCACGCCAGCAAGTTCCGAAAGAATATCGGCTTCTTTAGCGGCAAGATCCTTGGCGATTGGCGCAAAATGCGCTGCGAGTTCAGTATCTTTAGTCTGAGCGGCCACAGCTTCGGCCCAATACCGCGCAAACCAGTAGTGGCTGTCTCTGTTGTCCGGTTCGCCTACCTTGCGCGATGGCGACCGGCCGTTGTCGAGAATGCCCTGCGTTGCGGTTTCGACGGCTTCACCAAGAATGCGGGCCTTGTCGTTCCCGTTTGCGTCGGCGAGGAAGATCAGGCTTTCGCCGAGGGCGCAGAATTCGCCAAGACTGTCCCAGCGCAGATGGTTCTGTTCAACAAGCTGCTGGACGTGTTTCGGTGCCGACCCGCCAGCCCCAGTTTCGAACAATCCCCCCCCATTCATAAGTTTCACGATGGACAGCATCTTGGCAGAGGTCGCCAGTTCGAGGATCGGGAAGAGATCTGTAAGATAGTCCCGCAAAACATTCCCAGTAATAGCGATTGTATTCTCGCCCTTGGTAATGGTTTCAAGCGACGCGCGCGTAGCTTCGCGCGGGGCCATTATTTCGAACTTGTCTGTCAGTCCTTGCGCTTCGAGTATCGGCTTTACGTAGGAAATGAGCTCGGCATCATGCGCGCGGTTCTCGTCAAGCCAGAAGATTGCCCGGCAACCTTCTGCCTTTTGACGGGAGATGGCCAGATTGACCCAATCCTCGATCGGGGCTTTCCGCGCCGAAGAGGAACGCCAGATGTCGCCTGCTTCCACAGCGTGCTGATGAAGAACGGTCCCATCGTCGAGGATCATCTTTACCGTGCCGCCTTCGGGGATCTCGAAAGTTGTCGGGTGCGAGCCGTATTCCTCGGCTTTTTGTGCCATTAGACCTATGTTCTGCACTGTTCCGGCGGTTGCCGGGTTCAATTTGCCGTTTTCTTTGAAAAATTTGATCGCCTCGTCATAAACCGGGGCGTAGGACGTATCGGGGATCACACAGTTCGCGTCTGCTTCCTTGCCATCTGGCCCCCAGCCTTTGCCGCCCGCCCGGATGAGCGCCGGCATGGAGGCGTCGATGATCACATCTGAAGAGACATGCAGGTTCGTAATACCCTTGTCGGAATCGACCATGTACATCGGCGGGCGGTCGGCCATGCAGGCGTCGATGTCGGCCAAGATCTCTGCCTCGTCTTTGACGCGAGCCAGCAAGTCCCCGAGGCCAGAGTTCGGATCTACACCGAGTGCTGCCATCTTATCGCCGTGCTTCTCAAACACCGGAGCGAGGTAAGCCTTCACAGCGTGACCGAAAAGGATAGGGTCGGAAACCTTCATCATCGTCGCTTTCAGATGCAGCGAGAAAAGGATACCTTCGTCCTTGGTCTTTTTGATTTCCTTGATCAAAAAATGTTTGAGTGCGGCGGCGCTCATAAAGGTCGCGTCGACTACTGTGCCAGCAGGGTACTCGAGGCCCTCTTTGAGAACGTTCTCACCGGATGCCGTCTCCAGCACGATTTTGGCGCCAGTGGCTTTTTCGAGAGTGGCAGAGGTCTCATTCGAGAAAAAGTCGTTTCCCGACATGGAGGACACATGCGTCTTGCTGTCGGACGACCATTCGCCCATGCGGTGCGGGTTTGCCTGCGCAAAGCTTTTTACGGCTTTGGCGGCGCGGCGGTCGGAGTTGCCTTCACGCAGAACCGGATTGACTGCCGACCCCTTGATCCCGTCATACTTGGCACGAACGGCTTTCTCTTCGTCACTCGCAGGCGTTTCCGGATAATCGGGCAGCGCAAAACCTTGCGATTGCAGCTCTTTTATTGCGGCAACCAGTTGCGGCACGGACGCGGAGATATTGGGCAGCTTGATCACATTCGCTTCGGGCGTCTTCACCAACCGTCCCAATTCTGCCAGATCATCGCTCTGACGCTGATCTTCACTTAGATGCTCGGGAAACGCTGCCAGAATGCGCCCGGCGAGACTGATGTCCATTTTTCCGACGCTGACGCCAGCGGCTTCTGCGAATTTCTGAATGATCGGCAACAGCGACGCCGAGGCCAACTCAGGTGCTTCGTCAACTTTCGTGTATATGATGTCGGACATGATATGCTCCAAATTGCTGCATTTGAGCCTCTCATATCTGAAGCGAAACAGAAGGTCGACGGTACACCGCAGCATACAGAGCCCCGGGCCACGAAATATTGTTACGACAGCATGTTGGTGCGAAGTATCGAGGCCAACTGCCCCATCTTTCCTGTATCACTCATAAGAAGGCGTGCTCAAGGTGCCGGAACCATAGTTGCCACGTGCATCGCCATTTATGTTCAAATCGCTTTCTTCGCAAATTTCATGGCAAGAATGCCATTTGATCAGCATCATCTTCTTGCAAGGATTCAGGCTGGATGCCATCGCGCATGGCATCGAGATAGACTATTCTGACAGAAAAGGTGGTCGAGCGGTCGGGAATAAGGCAATACAATTTACGCTCATGGAAAAAGATTCTCGCATAGCAATCTTAAGGTGACTCAGGGAACCGGTATTCGAAAATGAGCTTAGGCTCAGGAGTCGTTCTTACTGAAAGCCGGAAGATTACGGTCGGGACGAGTGCGATTGCTGAGAAGTAGGTTTGTGGCCAGGAGTCATAAAGGGTCGCAACCCTCCTCCTAGCCACGATCGCCGAGCAGCCCCTTCACGTTGGGCTACCAGCTGAGCAGCGCTCGCGCCTCAATGTAGTCGCTGACGGGGCCGGCGGTCAGAAACAAATCGATTGGGCGGCATTGGCTATCGTAAATGGCGTGCAGTTTCGGGTTCCGTTTTCGGGCGAAACGGTCACCCGGACCGTTTCTTAATCCCTCAAACCCTTTGGTTCGGCCAATCAAGCGTCCACGCCCCCCTTTTAAAGCCCAGGCTGTGCGTCCTGCGATGGGCCTTCAGATGTGTAGTGTCGATCATCACAGTCGTTTCTTCACCATGCTCGGCGGCCAGACCCGCTATGATCTGGGCGAAGACGCCCTTATCGCTCCATCGTTTCCAACGGTTGTAGAGTGTCTTGTGGGGACCGTACTCCGTTGGGGCGTGGCGCCACCGCAAACCGTTGCGATTAATGAAGATAATGCCACTTAGAAGACGTCGATCGTCAACTCCGGGCTTGCCGTGAGACTTCAGAAAGTAAGGCTCTAGACCTCCCGTCTGTGCGGCGCTCAATCAGAAAAGATCAGACATGGTCACCACTCGTTTCCGAACGGTGAACCATGCACGCCCAACCAATCCAATGAGGCATGAGAATAAGACGTGGCGCAACCGGTTTACCGGATCAAGGTTCGTCGACTTCCAAAACGAAAGCGCCGGGATCGATGCTGTTCCCAATGGCCTTCACTATGTCGCGGCGCAAAGCCGGATCATCGGGATAGAACATGCCAGTCTGGCGCATGGCGCGTAACACGCTGATATCCGTACCAAGGAACTCGAGCGCAACGCGGGACGCGCCGGGTTTGCGGCCACGTCGGGTGGGGCCACCGGTCTGTATACCTAAGAGGTAATCCACGCGGCTCAGATAGCTGGGATACAGAGTCATTTGCGTCACGGAATTCATTTCCATCGTTTCGTATTCGAAGAGTTGAATGCGGTCTGCCAGCTGAAAAATAAGCCCTTCGTATTTGTTCGTACGGACCCAGTGCCGTGTGTCCGGGTCGCGCAGGATTTCCACATTCTTGAAATAGCCGCGACCGTCGCGGATTACTATCCGCGCAAGAGATCGGATGATGCAGCCCTTGTTGCCGAAAGAATAGAAATAGCGGAAGTAGTAGCCTTCATAACGGTTCACCGGCATGCTGCGTGACAAAAGGGTCTCTAAGTGCTTCATCGGAAGATCGAGCTGTGGGGTCGCAACAGACTGACGGCGCAGTCCAATCACCCGGGCAAAACGTGTCTCATCCATCAACATCTCTGATTCCGTTACGCCAACAAAATCGCATATCCGGCGCATGTTGTGCCGCGAGGGGTAGACTTGGCCGTTCAGATATTTGTTGAATTGTTGACGGTTAATCCGGATGCGACGGCACACCTCCGAAATTGATTTGTAATAGCTGCAAGCCAGGGTGAGGTTCTTAGCAAAATTTGACATAGGCCTATCGCATAGTGACGCACTTATAGCGCAAAGTAGCGCACAGATGCGAAATTGCCATTCATGAACCCCTCGCTCATCCTTCAGGCTAATAAAGTGTTACAAATGCCTTCCGACGGCGCTTGCTAGAGCCAGGTCGTGTAGGGGAAACAACAGGAGCCAGACCTTGACATCCACAAAGACCACTCGGCGAACTTTCCTGACTTCGGCGGCCGCAATCGGTGCGGCAGGACTCTTTCCGGGCGGCGTCGGAATGCTGCGCGCGCAAGAAGGAAGCGTCCTGAATCTGCGACTGGACGGCGACAATTCAATTCTTGATCCGGGCTACATGGTTGGCGGAACCGAGGTCGAAGCGCAAAAGCAATGTCTTCCATTCCTTGCTGAATATGTACGTGACGGCGACACTTTCAGCTGGCAACCGACTGATTATGTCACCCGGTTGGAATACGTCGACGACACGCATATCGAATTCGAATTGGCTCCGGGACTGGTCTGGTCCGGTGGTAATGGCACGCTCAAGGCTTCTGACGTCGCCTACTCGTATGCCCGCATGAAAGACAGTGAATGGTCGGGCTATTTCGATGCGTTGGAAACTGTCGAAGTAACCGGCGAACTGACGGGTACGCTAGTTCTGAACAAGCCCTTTGCGCCCTTCATCATGGTCACCCTCTGCCACGGGCCCGGCGCCATCGTCTGTGAGGCGGCAACAGAAGCAGCCGGTGGCCGTTTCACCACGGAGTTCCCGGCAATTTGCGGTCCCTACACCTATTCCGCCACGCCGGGACAACGCGCTGTTTTCGAGAAAAACCCGGAATGGACCGGCCCCGCGCCGGGCTTTGACCGAGTAGTATGCCATGTCATCACCGAGGTCCAGGCGGCTGAACTGGCCTACGAAGCTGGCGAGATCGACTGCACCGAGCTTGGCCCAGACAGTCTGGCCCGTTATTCGAAAGAGATGCCCGAAAATACGGCGATCACCACAGCGGGGCAGCTTCAGTACATGTGGATGGGCATGAACACGCAGCATCCCAAGCTGCAGGATATCAAGGTGCGTCAGGCGATACAGCACGCTGTAGATGTCGATAGCATCCTGGCAGGTGCCTTCGCGGGCACTTCAACCAAATCGCACGGTATCGTATGCCCCGGTCTGCTGGGCGCGCGCTCGGATCATGGCTATAGCTACGATCCCGCAAAGGCGCGCGAACTGATGGCTGAATCCGGTGTCACGGGGCTGGAGTTGACGCTGCGCACCCTGAACTGGCAGGAACGCTTGCTGACGGCGCAGATCATTCAGGCGAACCTTGCCGCCATCGGTATCACCGTGAATATCCTGCCGATGGAAAGCGGTCCGTTCTGGGAAATGGGTATGGAAGAGGCGGGTGACACTTGGGAAGACCTCGAACTCTGGATCATGCGCTTTGCGACGGTGCCCGACCCATACGAAGCGACCCAGTGGTTCGTGTCCGAGCAGGTTGGTGTTTGGAACTGGGAACGCTGGACAAGCGAAGAATTCGATAGCCTCTATGAAGAGGGTCTTTCGGAAACTGACGAAAGCAAACGTGAAGCGATCTATGTCCGTATGCAAGAGATCATGGATGAAACCGGCGCCTATGTCTGGATCAACCATGAACCCGAAACCTATGCGCACAGGACAGACATCGAGGTAGTCGCCGCACCATCCGGTGAACTGAACTACCACCGGTTCAAGCCGGTCTGATCTGTGGCGCCCCCGCGTTTGTCCTGCGGGGGCGTTCTATTCGAACCGGGAGCAATCCGGCATGACGATCTACCTATTCAAGAGGTTCGGTCTGGCGGCAGTCGTCGTCATGGCCGTTCTCTTGTTGCTCTTCTCGATGCTGCACATGATCCCGGGCAACCCCGCGATCCTGGCACTTGGAACACGAGCGACACCCGAAGCCATTGCGGAATACTCCGCAAGGATGCATTTGGATGAGCCTGTCCTGAAGCAGTTCATTTACTTCCTTGGGAGCGCCGTGCAGGGCGATCTCGGTGAGGACGTGTTCTCAAACCGACCGGTCACCGCGATTATCGCGGAACGCATGGGCTTTTCGCTGGCTCTGATCTGTACCGGAATGAGCTGGGCCGTGTTGTTGGGCGTGCCGCTGGGTTGTCTCGCTGCCGTGCGTCCGGGATCCTGGCTTGATCGCGTTACAGGAATATTTTCGGTCGGCACAATCGCCGTGCCGTCATTTCTTGTGTCGATCTGGGCGCTGCTGCTTTTCTCGATCCAGTTACGCTGGCTGCCCGCCATAGGGGCAGGGGAGCCGGGTAATTTTAGCGATCAACTGAGCCATCTCGTTCTTCCGGCCTTCGCCATCGGATTGGGATGGGTCGGCTATCTCGCGCGTATGGTCCGCGCATCGATGCTGGAAGTTATGGGAGAACCTTACATCCGTTCAGCGCGCGCCTTTGGCCTCAAACCAAGGCGCATCGTACTGGGCTATGCCCTGCGGGTCGCCATTTTGCCGACAATCACTCTGATCGGTATGGGGTTTGGCGGGCTTATTTCTTCTGCGGTCTTCGCCGAGATTATTTTTGCCCGGCCCGGTGTCGGCAAAATGATCTTCGACGCGGTGTCCGACCGCAATTTTCCCATCGTGCAGGGCGGTGTGCTGGTTGCCACTGGCTTCTACATCCTCGTTGTCCTGATTTCCGACCTTCTCATTGCTTGGCTAGATCCCCGTGTCCGCTCTTCCCTCTGATACCACCACCGCTGCTCCTGTGCCCGAAGCCCGCGAAAGCGCCGGCCGCGAGCGGCGTGAAAAGCTCAAACGCTTTCTGACCGACTGGCAGGCGGTGACAGGGCTCTTGCTGGTCGTGCTATTTTTCGCTTCCGCCATCTTCGCGCCTTGGATCGCGCCTTATGACCCGAACGCGATGGACATTCCCGCGCGTATGTCCGGCCCGACCTGGGCCCATATTGCGGGCACGGACCAGCTTGGCCGGGATACGTTCTCTCGTATTCTGCATGGCGGTCGTGTGGCCCTTTATATCGCCGCGATCGGGGTTTCGGCGTCGCTGGCGATCGGCTTGGTACTCGGCATGATCGCCGGCTACGGTCCGCGCTGGCTGGACAACCTGTTGCTGCTGGCCTTTGACGCCGTGCGATCTTTTCCTGCAGTTATTCTCGCTCTGGCCACCGTGGCTCTGACAGGTCCCAGTCTGACCGTGGTGCTAGCCATCGTGATCCTGACAACGATCCCCAGCTATGGCAGGGTTGCAAGGACGGCAACGCTGGCTTTGCGCCACACGGAATTCATCTTGGCAGAACGGTCGCTTGGCGCTTCGACCACGCGAATACTGTTCCAGCATGTGATGCCCAACGTGATCGGCCCATTGCTGATCCTAGCCGCGATGGAAGTACCGGTTGTCGTATCGATCGAGGCAGGGCTTTCGTTCCTCGGCATCGGGGTGCTGCCGCCGCAGGCTAGCTGGGGCACGATTCTTAACGAAGGTTATCTTGTTATACGAGATGCGCCGTGGATGGTGATCGCAGGTGGCATTCCACTGATCCTCACGACACTGGGTTTTACTTTTCTGGGGGAAGCACTGAGGGATATCTTCGATCCGCGCATGGGGAGAGGGCGATGAGAGATTTGGCCACTGACACCCTGTTGGACATCGACGGTCTCACCCTTAGCTTTCGTACCAACCGTGGCCGCGTAAAGGCGTTGCGTGACATCACCTTTCCGGTACGCAAAGGCCGCATTCTAGGCATAGTGGGGGAAAGCGGTTCCGGTAAGAGCACAGTGCTGTGGTCGATCCTTGGTCTATTGGCAGGCAATGCCGAAGTGACCGCGGGACGGGTCGAATACGGCGGCAAGAACCTACTGACTTTGAACGCAGAAGGTTTGCGCGCATTACGTGGCGAAGAGATTAGCGTGGTATTCCAGGACCCCATGACCTCGCAGATCCCGGTGCTGCCATACGCACAGCAGATGTCCGACATTCTCTACCGGCGGTCGATGTCCGAAGCTGACAAGCGTAAAGCCGCCATCGATATGCTCAGACGCGTTGGTATTCCCGATCCTGAAAGCCGGGTGGACGCCTATCCGCACCAATTCTCGGGCGGGATGCGCCAGCGCGCTGGCATCGCTATGTCGATGCTGACCGGGCCGAACCTGCTGCTCGCGGATGAGCCGACGACTGCACTCGACGTCACGATGGAAGCCCAGATGATCGACCTCATGCGGGGGCTGCGGGATGATTTCGATACGACCATCGTAGTGGTATCCCACAATCTTGGTCTGATCGCCGAGATGTGCGACGACGTGGTGGTGATGTACGCGGGTGAAGTGGTTGAGACTGGCGAGGTCCATGACATTTTTCACAACGCACGTCATCCCTACACACGTGCGCTTCTGGAATGCGATCCGGCAAGGATCGCCGATGTGTCGCGCAGGCTGCCTGTTATTCCCGGAGATATCCCCGATCTGACAGCTTCTTTGTCAGGCTGCATCTTTGCGAGCCGGTGCCAGAAAGCTCTGCCTGCTTGTTCCACGACCGCGCCACCACTTGTCGAACGGGGAACAGGCGTAGCCAAATGCCACCTGCTGGAAGGGCCATTTGCCGACCCGTCATGGCCTCCACCCGCTGATGTCACGACCGTCGTGCGCGATACCGGCAAGAACATGGATGCCTCCGTTACAGAGGCCAAGCCGCTGCTTGAAGTTCGCGACCTGAATGTTCAGTTTCGCACGATGGGCGCGATGAAAGCCCGGTTGCGCGGTGTCGAGCGGCCATTTGTCGACGCAGTTCTGGACGTAAGCCTAGATGTCCGTCCCGGCGAAACGCTGGCGTTGGTTGGTGAGAGCGGTTCGGGCAAGACGACACTTGGCCGGACGATCCTGAACCTTCAGGATGCCGCCGGCGGTTCGGTTCGTTTTGAGGGCAACGAAATCCGGAACATGTCCGAACGACGTTTCAAACCGTTGCGGCGCGATATGGCGATGATGTTTCAGGATCCGGTCGGTTCACTTTCGCCGCGCAAGTCCGTGCGGGCGCTGATTACCGAACCTTTGCTGATCCACGGTGCCGAGGGCCGCAACCTCGATTCCGAAGCCGAGCGGCTCGCCGATATGGTGCGACTGCCTCGCGGGTTCCTCTCGCGTTATCCGCACGAATTGTCGGGTGGTCAGGCCCGCCGCGTTGGTGTGGCACGCGCCTTGGCTTTGAATCCAAAGCTGATCATTGCGGATGAACCGACAGCAGGTCTGGACGTGTCGGTTCAGGGGGAGATCCTGAACCTGATGGCTGATTTGCAGGCGGAACACGGTCTCAGCTACCTGATCATAACGCACAACCTGCCCGTTGTTCGTCACATCGCCGATCGCATCGCCATAATGTACCTCGGCCGCATCGTTGAAGAGGGGCCAGCAGCCGAGGTCTTTGCCCGCCCGGCCCATCCTTACACCCGCGCGCTGGTCGAGGGCGTTCCACAGCCTGACCCGAACCGTCGCCGCCAAAAAACCGATGCCATCAAGGGCGAGGTTCCGAGCCTGCTGCGACGTCCCAAAGGGTGTGATTTCGCGACGCGTTGTCCGCTGGCCCAAGATGCCTGCCGGGAGGCCAAACCGCAACACCGGCAGATCGCGCCGGATCACAGGCATGCCTGCCTGTTTCCGCTTCGCTGAGCCGATCAACCGATAACCTTATTTCACAGACAACAACGAGGACCCTATGAGCTACGGGATCTACATCGGCCGCAACTTGACGGCGGACGGACATGCTTGGCTTGCCGGATATGGCGACGAGCCCTCGAGCCATTGGCTCGAAATCATTGACCGGGCCGAGCACGGTTCGGATTCTACCATCACTGTGGGGGTTGGCCCTGACAGCGATATGCCTGGACATCGGACCGAAATTCCGCAGGCAGATGTGACCGCTAGACACATGCGGGTCAGCTATAGCTATTACCTTGGTGTACCCGCGCCGATCACGAATGGCGGTCTGAATGAATATGGGGTGGCGGTGCGCGACATCTGGTCGACCTCCTGTCAGGCTCTCATCGACATGACACCAAAAGATCAGACGGGGCCCAATTATTCTGACCTTGCCAGAATTGTGCTGGAGCGCGCGCATACGGCACGCGAGGGCGTCGACATCATGGCTCGGCTTATCGCGGAGCATGGCTACTCCTGTTACGGCGGTAACTCTCACATCATCGCCGATCCGGATGAAGCGTGGGTGGTAATCCAGTTCTCGGGAGGCAAAGGCCTCTGGGTGGCTGAGCGTCTGGGGGCTGATGACATTCGCGCTTCCCGTCCTGGATACGTCGGTGTCGTCCCCACCGAACCTGACGAAAAATTCCTTTACCCAGACCATTTTATACAGACCGCGGTCGATCTTGGCTGGTACGACCCGGCTTCAGATCAACCTTTTGACGTCAATTCTATTTATGGTGACGGCAAAGGCCCTTGGAAGGGGATGGCATGGGTTGAAGCAGAAATGCGCAAGCGCGCCGACTCAGCGCCGATTACTTTTGCAGACGTCTGCTGGGCCATCCAGACCGAGCGTCTGACCGGCGATACCGCAGGCTATGGTCAGGTGGTTCCGCTGGTGCACCCCTCGCATCCAGACCTGCGCGTGATGTGGCACGCACCCGTCGGCCCGGTGACCGCGCCGCTGGTACCCGTCTTCCTCGGTCAAACCGAGGTGCCGGATGAATTCGCGCTGCACCGTTACCTGACCACGGGCGAGGCGCATCGTTTTCTCGACCGTCGGAAAGAGGCCACCGCTCCTGATACGGTCAGCCATGTCCCTCAGGGCGTCGAGGTCTCGGACAGTGCCGTCTACCAGTACAAACGCCTTATGCATCTGGCATTTCAGGATGAAGATCTGCTGAAAGAGGTTTGGGATCACTGGCGTCTGATGGAAGAACAGCTTGCAGAACAGTTGCCCCTGGTCCTGCGCAGCGCGCAACTCTTGCTACAGTCCGATGAGCAAGAGCTTGCCCGGCGGGTCTTGACGCGCGAGAGCCGAACTTGGCTTGGTCAGGGACTGGAAGATTGTCGCGCATTTGTCGCCGCAGGCCATGCGCGTCTCCGCCTCCAAGATCGGCTTAACCGAAGCCGGAAGCCATTGGCTCCGGAGCAATTCTGGTAAGTACCAAGCCCCAGCTGGTCGTTGAAATAACGGGTCGAGGTGAATGCTTTGGAGAGCACTTAGGCCTTCAACGAAAGAACATTTCTTCGCGGCGAGCCGAGAAATTCGCAGATCTGTAATTGCCCAGTCGCCACTAAACGCCAGGTTAAACGTCGCTATGGCTGGCAAACTTGCATTCGATGGCCGTTCGGAGAAAATGTTCGCGCCGCGGTTGTTCCGTATCGATGTGCGTGACTGTCGGAAAGTCGCGATCAGCCCATCTTGTTCCAGCCTGTGCAATGCTTCTTGCGCTGCGTCGTTAAAAAAGCGTGGAAGCCGCTGATCGGTCGCTTTTAGCGAGGGTACTGCTACATCTTTTCGCGACCTGCTACGCAGGCGGACAAAGCCTGCAACTTTGATTTTCTCGAAACGGGGTTCGGGCGCACGGTCGGCGAACCCGACATCCCTTGATAGAGCAGCCATGAGCCACGCATAAGTTCTGTCCGAAGACACCCGTCACCGTCTGTTGCGCGCCTCTATGGCCTCGATTGCAACGCAGTTCTGCAAGCGCAGTCTGCAAAACCAATTCATCCAACGCGTATCGATTACAGCGCCAAAAGAGTGGATATGGTCGGGCAGGCGTTTACGCTGCGGTATATTTCGGTACGTGAGAAACGTAGTGGTCTCGACGTTTCCCGCGACGCAGACCATCCGCAACGTCTTGCGGTGGAAACCTGTCCTCCCAACCAGATACTGGTGATCGATGCGCGGTAAGACGCGCTTGCGGCCACGGCCGGGTCGATCCTAATGGCGCAACTGGCGGTGAGCGGATGCACCGGTGTCGTTTCCGACGGAGGGTTTCGCGACGTCGGTGGGATTGCCGCTCTTAATACCATCATACTGCGCCAGCCCCTCTGCCCCGACAAATCTCACGTTTCACGAGGCACTCGCGATAAATGTGCCCATAGCCCGCGGTGTCGCGCCTGTTTTCCCGGCTGATGTTATGGTCGGCGATCAGGATGGCGTGATGGTCATCCTGGCCCATCTAATAGACGAAATTTCCCAAGGCTGTGCAAATATGGAAGACTTCAAAAACTTTTTTCTGGAAGAAGTCTTTGTTGGAGCGCCTGTGATCCTTCTCCATTCCTGCACAACGCATGAGAACATGCGCAAATTCGAAGTATGGAAAACCAAACGTCAGGAAGAATGGAATCGCGTATCCAATCGGTGCAGGTAAGCATCAGGCCGAAATCAACAGTTTGATCGACTGATTTTTGCCGTCCTGATCGCGGCAACGCGGGCAACGCGGGCAACGCGGGCAACGCGGGCAACGCGGGCAACGGTTGTTATCAGGTGGCTAATCTTGTTATCGGACGCAAGGTTGGCCATAGTGTGCTGCAAGAGCCAATCCCTGCCAAATGCCTCTTTCGTCTTGAATTGGTTCGGATAGCCAATTCCACGATATTTTGCGGAGCCAACGCCTCTTGGGCTATAGTCACGATTTCACCGGTCTTACTGAAAAGGTCCAATGCACGGCGCCTGTCTTATGGCGACAGTTCGAAAACGTGCTTGCGGCCTACTGGGAAGCAACCGGAGAAGTTGAAGGGCAGGGGTTTTACGTCTCGGCCAATCCTCGCCTGAGTGTTTTCTTCTCTGATGTGAGTTCCATCAAGGTTCTCGGCAACAAAGAAAGCCGTCCCTTGGCGCGCGCGATTTACGTTCCGGCGGGGATGCAGTTGCGGACGTCCTTTACTGAAGCGGTCACATTCTCACATCTCGATATCCATTTCGACTTCGCTTGGGCGGTCCAATTTCTTTCGGCGAGCTTGCCGCGCTCCTCTGCGGTCACGTTCTTGGAGCGTCCGGCTGAATGCGACGACATTTCTGATCTTCAGGGTATCGCGCTCTTGCTTGCGGATGAATTGCGCATGCCAAAGCGAAATACGATTTACGCGGAAAGTATGGCGGCGAGTTTGTTGGCGGGCGTTGTTGATATCGATGCTGTTGACCAAGATCCGGTCAATGCCCGTCTTACAGCCTCGCAAATGCGAAAGGTGGTGGCGCGGTTTGAAGATGGCGGAGGAAAACGGCTGACCATTGCGCAGATGGCAGAGGCCGTTAGCCTTTCTGAAAGTTGGTTTTCACAGGTCTTTAAGAACACGACCGGGGTGACGCCACATCAATGGCAGTTGAACCGGCGCGTTGAAGAGGCGAGGGGACTACTTTCTAATTCAGAACTGACTGTCGCGGACATAGCGGACCGACTTGGTTTCTCGGATCAGGCCCATCTGACCAAATCGTTTCGGCAACTCGTAGGAGAGACACCGGCTGCATGGCGTCGCAGTCATCGGACGCGTTGAAGCCGTCCTAAATTTACCTTCCACGCAAAGTAAAACCTCCCCATCCGCCCGATGAAGGACGGACGGGGACGAGTTGGCATTACCATGTATGTCGCAGCGCGGCAGTGATGGTTCTGCCGTTATTGTAATAGTCCGCAGTTCCACGGCCCACGACATACTGCTTGTCGAGCAGGTTACTAACATTCACTGTCAGCTCTGTATTCGGCGTGAAGGCATAGGAAAACGATGCGTCGATGTAGGTCTGCGACGGGCTCTCGCCGTTGTTGTTGTAAACATTGTAGTAGTAGGATCCGACGTATCGTGCGCCTAAACCAACGCTCATGTCATTTCCGGGCAGATCATAATTCAGCCAGAGCGACGCTAGGTGGTTGGGAACAGCCGAGAATTCGTTTCCGTCAACGGTTACCCCCCGAACATCGCCACGCACGAATTCGGATTTCTGGTAGCTGTAGCCACCGATCAGGCTCAGATCTGCCGAGATTTCGGCTTTGCCTTCGAGTTCAAAGCCCCGTACGCGGGATTCTCCGATGGTCTGCCGCTCAATAACGCCGCTGGGAAGAACGACGGGAACAACGACGTTGTTCTTGGTCAGATCGTAAACAGAGGCCGTGAAGAGCGCGTTTATGTTCTCAGGCTGATACTTGACGCCGATTTCGTATTGTTCACCACGTTCCGGCTGAGTTCCAATCGATGGCGGAGCGACGGATTCCACGTAGCTGAGGTAGGCCGAAACCTGATTGTTGATCTTGTAGGTCAAAGCGCCCCGATATGAGGACTCGGAAAAATCAGCCTGCGTGGTAGCAGCCGCGAGATTGTCCGTGTTGGTGATGTCAAGCCAGTCATGACGCGCACCGAAGGTTGCAATAACAGTGTCCGAGAAGGACAGGTTTTGCTGTATAAAGACCGATTTAGTCGTGAAATCGTTGGCCTGGACACTATAGGGGGCATACCCGGTCGGGGCACCAGTGTAGACGGGATTGTTCAGATCGATCTGCGTGTAGAGCCCATAAAACGCCGAACTTGTGTTTGAAGCGTCCCGGTATTCGAGCCCTGCCAGTGTGCTGCTGTCGATGCTGCCAAAGCTCGTATCGTACTGGAGAATGACGTTCCCGATGAGCTCTTCAGAGGTGCTGTCGGTACCAAAATAGTAGCGATCGACCAATGATCCGACCCGCGCGGCATTATCTGACAAGTACACATAACCAAAATCGTCTTCCAGATCGCTGTAACGAAGATTGGCCCGCAGGCTCAGCCCGTTTTCGAATTCGTGCTGGAAGGCGGTTGAAATCGTCAGCCGGTCAACATCATGATAATTGAAATCGGGCTCACCGAAGAAAAGGCTCCGGTCATAACGCTTGTCCAGCGGGTAGCCGCCGCTGTTTGGCGTACCCTCGCGTTTAAGGTAATCTACCGTGAATGTCAGCTTGGTATAGTTTGTCGGTGCCCAGGTGATCGCACCAAGAAAAAACTGCTCATCGTCCTCCGATGTCGCGTATTCCAAGTCCGCATGCTGGACTTTGCCGACTACGCGGTAAGCAAGCGTTTCTTCCTCGTTCAGAACATCTCCGAAATCAAACCCAATTTCCGCGTGATTGTTCGTGCCGTAACTCGTGTAGACTTCACCAAACCGGTAGAACTTGGGCGATTTGGTGACGAAGTTGATTGTGCCGCCCGGGTCGGATGTACCAAAAAGTGTAGAGTTGCCACCTTTGATCACTTCAAGCCGTTCAAAAGCATAAGGTTCCTCGCGAACGCCGCGCATGCTGCCAAGTGTCAGCCCGTCACGGTAGGTCGACGCCTGAAAGCCGCGTACGAGGTAATAGTCGTTGCGGTCATCTGTCCCATAATAGTCAGTTACCACGCCCGGCGTGTATTCTAGAACATCTTCGACCTTGTCCGCGTTTCGCTGGCTGATTTCCTTTTGGGTGATGACCGACACCGAGGCCGGCGTATCAAGGACGCTCGTTGCAACCTTGCCCCCTGTCCAGAGTTCTGAGGCCACGATCGATTCAGCATCGTCATCGGCTTCAACGCCCATGTCCACGATGATCGGAGACAACCGGTAGGCACCGCTGGGGTTCAGATCATCCTGGGCGAAAGCGCTAAGCGGCAGGGTGACAAGTGCTGTGCAACCCAGAAGCAGGAAAGCCGATCGCCGCGCAGGTCGCGACAGTGAAGGACGGAAAGTTTTGGTCGGTGACCCCATGATGCGGTTCCACGGTTTGAGTTATCTTTGATGTTGGCTTGCTGTCCGGCCAAAGCGGCAGCTTGCTGTTCGCCATGATCCGAGCGGTTGGATCACTGACTGCGGTGGCACGAAAACTTCCTTATCACCTTTGGCTTGGTCGCTTCCCGCCGGGGACGCTCATAGGGCATCGGGAAGTGAAAGTGTATTGTACAATCTGACTGTTTTTGTCGGAAACTTTGGAAACATGACATTTTTCATCTAATAATGGGCGCCCTTACAAGGCGTTTGCCTTGACGGAACTCGGTCATAGTGAAAAGCCGACAAAAATACTTGCCTATATCGAATCGAATGCGGAGGCGTCGAACCGCCCATGAAAAAACTGTTGAAAGCTGGTGCCGTCCTTGTCTCTCTCGTCTCTGCAGCCGGGATTTCCACAAGCACTTTCGCCCAAGAGTTCCCGGTGTCGGTTGATCATGCCTTTGGTACGACAGTGATCGAGTCGAAGCCGGAACGCGTCGCAACGGTGGCTTGGGCCAACCACGAAGTACCGATTGCCTTGGGCATCGTGCCGGTCGGCTTTGCACGGGCGAATTTCGGAGATGCAGACGGCGATGGCGTTTTGCCTTGGGTATCCGAAAAGCTGAGTGAATTAGGCGCGGATACTCCGGTTCTTTTTGACGAAGGCGACGGCATAGATTTCGAGGCCGTCGCGGCCAGTCGCCCCGATATTATTCTGGCTGCATACTCCGGACTGTCCCGGTCGGAATATAACACTTTGAGCATGATCGCCCCGGTCATTGCCTATCGGAAAGGTCCGTGGGCCACGGACTGGCGCGAGATGATCCGCCTGAATGCCGCAGGGCTTGGAATGTCCGAAGAAGGCGAGGATCTGATTGATGAGATCGAGAAAGAAATCACACAAGTGATTTCTGGATATCCTGAAATCTCGGGCAAAAGCGCGATGTTCATCACCCATCTTGATGTCCGTGATCTCAGCGTAATCCGCTTTTACTCTGCCGAAGATACACGGGTTCAATTCCTTGATGATCTTGGCCTGAAATCTCCGAAAAGCGTGATCGATGCAGCGGAACCTGGAAAATACTCTGGAGAGTTGAGCGCCGAGAAGATTGATGACCTGTCTGATGTCGATATCTTGATCACCTACGGTGGCGAGGCGCTTGTCGACACTGTCACGGCAAATCCCCTGACATCGCGAATGAAGGCCATTGATGATGGCGCGATTGTCCTCTTGGGTGACGATCCGGTCGGAACGGCTGCAAATCCCACGCCCTTGTCCCTGCCTTGGGTTCTTGAAGAATACGTTTCCCTGCTGGCCGAGGCGGCGCGCAAAGTGGAATGAACGCTAGTTTGTCGCCAGAATTTGTTGTCCGCGCGTTGCGGCATTCCAGACGTCAATTGTTGGTCGTCGTCCTGCTTGCGCTCGTATGCGCGAGTGGATTGTCAGTGAGCTTGGGAACACGCGACGTCGTTTGGGCGGAAATTTGGGCAGGTGTGACGGGGAATACAGAAACGATGGCGCAAGCCGTTGTGGCCGTCCGCGTTCCGCGCACTGTACTGGCGGTTCTGGCCGGAGCCGCGCTCGGGCTTGCCGGTGCCGTCATGCAGGGTATCACCCGTAATCCGCTTGCCGACCCCGGCATCCTCGGTGTGAATGCAGGGGCGGCAATGGCAGTCGCCATCGGCATCGCGTGGTTCGGTATGGAAACGCTTGATGCCTATATATGGACGGCAATATCTGGAGCCGGTGTCGCGGCATGCTTCGTCTATACTATCGGATCGATCGGGCGTGGCGGCGCCACACCATTAAAAATGGCTTTGGCAGGCGCCGCGACAAGCATTGCTGCCGTCTCATTTACAATTGCAATTATCCTTCCAAGAAACGATATCGCCGGCGGAATTCGCTTGTGGCAGGTCGGCGGTGTGGGCGGTGCCACTTTCGAGGCTATCCTGCCATGTCTCCCGTTCCTGATTGCTGGTGTCACTCTCAGTCTGCTGTCAGCGCGAAGCCTCAATCTTCTTGCCCTCGGGGATGAAGCTGCGGCAGGCTTGGGCGCGCGGATCGCATGGGCGCGCGCAGCAGCCGCACTTGGCGCAATACTGCTTTGCGGCGCGACCACCGCTGTCTGTGGCCCGATAGGTTTTGTCGGCCTCGTCGTGCCGCATGGCTGCCGCGTGCTCGTAGGGGTGGATCACCGCTGGCTATTGCCGTTTTCTGCGCTGACTGGCGCAATTCTCCTTATCTGCGCGGATGTCGTAGGCAGGATCATCGCCCGTCCGTCTGAATTGGACGTGGGGATAGTAACGGCATTCATCGGGGCTCCGGTATTTATCTGGATTGTCCGTCAGCGCCGGGTGAGAGAGCTATGAGCACGGCATCTCAGACCGCACTTGCGGATCAACTCGCGCAGATGCGTCAGCAACGCGCCAGGTCACGCAGTCGGGTCGTCACAACCATCTGTGGCGCCGTGTTGGCTGGGTTCGCCGTGACACTCTGCCTAGGACAGTCGCTCACGCCGCCAATTGATGTGCTGCGCGTTTTGGCGGGAAGCGACGTGCCCGGAGCAAGTTTCACAGTCGGCACCTTGCGGCTGCCGCGAGCGCTCGTGTCAATCCTGGCAGGGATGAGCTTTGGCCTCGGCGGGGTGGTGGTCCAGACCATGCTCCGCAACCCCTTGGCCAGCCCGGACATCATCGGCATCAGCACAGGGGCAAGCGCTGCGGCAGTCTTCGCCATCGTCATGCTTGGCTGGAGCGGTGTGGCGGTTTCAGTGGTCGCGGTTCTTGCTGGGTTGGGCGTAGCCCTGTTGATCTATATGTTGGCCTGGCGTGACGGCGTCACGGGCACAAGATTGATCCTCGTCGGGATCGGACTGTCGGCCATGCTTGAAAGCTTTATCGCCTATGTTCTGTCCCGCGCGCCAAGTTGGTCGCTACAGGACGCGTTGCGCTGGCTGACCGGCAGCGTGAATGGCGCGACATTGGGTCAGGCTTTCCCGGTGCTTGCATCACTGACCGTATTCGGTAGCCTGTTGTTGACACGGCAACGTGCCATCGAAGCCATGCGCTTGGGCGACGACAGCGCTATCGCACTTGGTGTGCCCGTCGCACGGGATAGGGCGATAGTTATTCTTTCCGCCGTTGGCCTTATTGCTGTCGCGACGGCAGTATCGGGTCCGATCGCATTCGTTGCATTCCTTTCCGGGCCGATTGCACTCCGGATTATCGGTTCCGGTAAGTCGCCGTTCGTTGCGGCCGCTCTGATCGGCGCATTGCTTGTTTTGATCGGAGACTATGTCGGCCAGCATTTGCTCCCGGGACGTTATCCGGTCGGGGTCGTGACCGGCGCATTGGGCGCGCCTTACCTTATCTACTTGATCGCCCGATCTAACAAATCCGGAGAGGGTAAATGACCAGATCGAACCTTGTGGCTGAACAACTTACAGCCGGGTACGATCACCGTACCATTCTACGGGGGCTCGACTTAAGCGTGCCGCCCGGTCAAGTCACCGCGATCGTCGGCGCGAACGCTTGCGGCAAGTCCACGCTGTTGCGCTGTCTGGCCCGATTGCTGCAACCGGAACATGGGAACGTGCAGTTGGATGGCCGCTCTATCCACCAAATCCAGACAAAAGAACTGGCGCGAAAGCTTGGCTTGCTTCCGCAATCGCCTCTTGCGCCAGACGGTATCACGGTCGCCGATCTGGTCAGCCACGGTCGTCACCCTCATCAGGGAATGTTTTCCCGCTGGAAGAAGTCGGATGATCTCGCCGTTGCAAAAGCATTGGAAGCGACAGGCACCACCGATTTGGCCGACCAGGCTGTCGATGAACTGTCTGGTGGTCAGCGCCAGCGCGTCTGGATCGCGATGGCGCTGGCTCAGGAAACGGATGTTCTCTTGCTAGATGAACCGACGACGTTTCTCGATATCTCCCACCAGATCGAAGTCCTCGACCTGCTGATCGATCTGAACCGGAACCGTGGGACCACCATCGTGATGGTCCTGCACGATTTGAACCTTGCGGCCCGCTACTCGGATTTTCTGGTCGCGATGCGAGAGGGACAAATTCACGCATCCGGGCCGCCCGACAAGGTTCTCACCGAAAGCCTTGTCGAAGACGTTTTCGGCCTGAGCAATGTCGTCATGATGGATCCGACCTCTGGAAAACCGATGATGTTGCCGCTTGGACGCCACCGGATGATGTCTGACGAAAAGGGAATTGCTTAATGACCTTTGCAGCAAAGGCCACAGCCAAGTATAGCGGCGAGATAGCTGGGGATCTACTGGCTCACATCGCGAACCAAGTTCGAGAGGTCGATCTTCGGGTGCAGGAAACTGAACGCTGCTTGGTCGTCACACTTCCTCATGCAAGGGTCACCTTTGAGCGCGCGCAGAAAGCGTTGCAGGTGCGTATTGATGCTGCTGATGCGGTCAACCTGCACAATATCCGTGAATATGTGCTTTACATCCTTGATCACGTGGCCCCCGGAATTACCGCTGGGTCGGTCTGGGAGGGTGATATCTCCCATGGCAGCGCTCCGCCAAGTTTCACGACGGCAACAGTTGAAAAAATCTGGCGTGTCGCTCCGAACTTTCTGCGGATTGAAATGAGCTGTGACGACACGCGTCGTCTTGCCGAGGGCAGGGGGATGCATTTCTCGCTTCTCTTGCCGCCTGATGAACATGCACCGATCTGGCC
The DNA here is from genome assembly GCF_052826185.1 of Heliomarina sp. Taxonomy (NCBI): domain Bacteria; kingdom Pseudomonadati; phylum Pseudomonadota; class Alphaproteobacteria; order Rhodobacterales; family Roseobacteraceae; genus Heliomarina; species Heliomarina sp. Next base: position 52,143 of record NZ_JBRBUI010000055.1, read on the forward strand.
CCGGTTGGATGAGAATGGCAGAACTGTCTGGCCCAAGGGAAAAGACGCGCTCCACCGAGCGGTCTACACTTTCGTCAATCTGAACCAAGAAGAAAACCGGTTCACTTTCGACCTGTTTGAGCACGAAGGAGGCAGGGCCACAGCTTGGGCACAAGCGGCCCGGCCCGGGGAGGTCGTCGGTATCATGGGGCCCGGCAGCGGTGATTTCCCTCCCGGGCAGGACATGCTGATCGCCGGTGACGAAACAGCCCTTCCGGCCATACGTCGAATTCTCACCTGTTCCGCGCCTGATCGCCAGGGCAAGGTCCTGCTCGAGGTCGAAAGCGCCCGGGACATCTGTGATCTCCCGCACCCCGATGCGATGGAAATCACGTGGATCCTGCGCGAAAAAGGCAGCGAACTCTGGGATCATCTCAAGAGTGCCGATCTGCCCGCTTCACAAGATCGATACGTATGGATCGCCGCCGAAAAGGAATTGGTCAGAAAGGCAAAAAAGCGTTTTCGTGATCAACTGGGCATTTGCCATGATAGGGGCTACTTCGCCTATTACTGGGCGTCCTGATTGGCGTTCGTAGGTCGCGGATGGGCGTCGACCGCGTAGGATTTCGCCAGGGTTATCAATTAGATCCTAAATCCACCGGCTTTCCTCACGCGGGTAATTGCGTTGAGGCGCGGAACACCAAGCGCCAGTCGTTTTTGGCAGACAACGGCAACTAATACCGCACTCACTCTTTTATTTGTACAACCTATGCGTGTTGCGGCCCATCCACCTATTCGATATCGTTGTGAGATATGATCTCAGGTTTTCAAGTCGTTTCAGTCTCAGGGGGCCTCCGTGAGCCGAATTATCCATATCTTTATACTGCTGATCCCTCTCTGTTTTTCGCTACAGACCTCTTCTCTTTACGCTCAGGGCACGGCATCAGACGGCTTGGCAGACGAAACGGCAACGGCTGAAGAAGAAGCGCCGGCCGAGGACGCCATCCCATCCTATCCAGCGGGTCTCGATAATCCCGAAATGGATATTGAAGAGTTTTCTATTCGCCTGATTCCACTCACAAAAGAAGAGCTATCCGAACTCGCGATCGTCTGGCAGCAGATCGCACGCGAACGAACGCAAGCGGTTGTCGAAAAACAGGTCGAACTGGAAACTTCCACAAACGAAAACGACAGTGCAGCCCGTGAAGAGCTGATTGCCCTGACAGAAGAGCGCGGAGACGTGTTCGACCATTATTCCGAAGTTGTCGATATGCTCGATAAAAAGGGCGGCGATGAGGCCGAGGTTGCCGATCTGCGATCCTATCGCAGTGCGATCATTGTTGAGGAGAAACAGCGCGCTGACTGGCGCACTCTTGCTCAAGAAGCTTTGAACTGGACCAGTTCCGAAGATGGCGGCATTCAACTGGCCAAGCGCGTAGGTGTCATTCTGATATCGCTGTTGGCACTTTTTATCGCCGCCCGGATCGTGCGTGGCTACGCGCATCGGTTGTTTCGTCGCGTCCCAGACCTTTCAAAGCTGCTACAGGCGTTCCTTGCAATGATGGTCTACTGGCTGACAATTGCCATCGGTTTGATGGTGGTCCTCTCGGCGCTCGGCGTCGATATAACGCCGCTATTTGCGATGATCGGTGGTGCATCCTTTATTATCGCCTTTGCGATGCAGGATACGCTCGGCAACCTGGCTTCGGGCCTGATGATCATGATAAATCGCCCGTTTGATGAAGGCGACTATGTCACGGTTGCGGGCACCGGAGGTACCGTGAAGTCGGTCTCGATCGTTTCGACGACCATCGTGACCCCAGACAATCAGGTGATCGTCATCCCGAATTCAAAGGTCTGGGGGGACGTGATCACGAATGTCACCGCCTCGGATACGCGGCGTGTCGATCTCGTCTTTGGTATTGGATACGACGACTCGATTGAAGAAGCGCAGAAAACGCTTGAAGAGACGGTATCGGCACATTCCCTAGTTCTTGCCGATCCTGCTCCAGTCATCCGCGTCAACGAACTCGCCGATAGTTCCGTAAACTTCGTGGTACGCCCGTGGACCCGGGCGGCAGATTATTGGACGGTATACTGGGACCTCACACGCTCGGTGAAAGAAGCTTTTGATCGAAAAGGCATCTCGATTCCATTCCCGCAGACCGATATGCATATCCGCGTTATGGGCGAAACGTCCCCGGCCGAGCTCACCGCAGGCTCTTCTGGTCGAGGTCGGCCCAAAGGCGCTCCGAACTTTCGAACTGGCGATGCTGGACCGGAAACGGCTGAGGAACTGGCTGGAAGCGAGCGTGACGGGTAGCTTCACCGCAAGATTTCGTGCAGCCGAGAATTTGAACGCGCCTTCAGAAGCGTTCGGAGCAGTACATGCTTTGCCTAAAGCTGCGATCCGATGGGAAGCACCGATAGGAGTCCCGCCTTCATATGTTGCCAAATGGTGCCTGTCGGCTCTTGGCTGTAAATATGTCTCGCACCATCTTCTCTGATTGTTTGCCAGGTGATCTGCCCGGTTTCATCCAGTCGAACCGCATAGGTATGATCCTGCAAAACGTCATCCAGCACGTCGGCCGCCCGATGCGCAACTATCGGTGAATCGACAAGGACTCCCATTTCGGTATTTATGTTCACGGATCGTGGATCCCAGTTGAAAGATCCCACAAAGAGGTAGCGATCGTCGATGGTAAATGCTTTCGTGTGGAGACCCGAGCGGGACTGGCCCCAGTTCACACCGCGTTGATCGACCCGGTCGGCATCCGGTCTTAGCTCGTGCAATTCCACGCCACCTTCAAGCAAGGCGCGTCTTCTCTTGGCGTAATGCGCATAAACCGGCGCGACGTCGTTTGATGCGAGCGAATTGGTAACGACCCTGACGTCGACACCCCGGTTTTCCAACTCGTTCAGCCATTCCACACCGTTCCTGCGCGGGACAAAGTAGGCAGACACGATGTTGACCGAGTCTTTGGCCGCCTCGAAATAGGGTACCAGTTTGGACGCGAGGATCGGCTGCGTCTTCGCATCCCCTGCGGCTTTTTCGGGCGGATCGGAATACAAGGTCGCGGGGACCCAATCGAGGTTCAGCGTGCGAAGTGTAAACTTGTCTTTTGCGGCCTTTCGCACCGCATCGGCATATGGTGTCTGACGCGCCTCGGTGATCAGCGCTCTCAGCCGCTCCCGTGCATCATTCAGCCCCAACTCCACCGGATCGCCGATGACGACTTTGGTCGGCACTGCAAAGTCACTGTTCCAATAGGCGTCGAAATTGTCCGAGACCTGATTGACGACCGGCCCGGCGACCAGAATGTCGAGATCCGCATAGTTCATTTCTTCTTTCGCAAGGAAGTATTCGGCACCGATATTTCTGCCGCCAACAATCGAAATGGTGTTATCCGCAGTCATCGACTTATTGTGCATGCGCCGATTGATGCGGTTGAAATCAGTAATACCGGCAAAGAGCAGGTTCTGGTCTCGCCAGAACGGATTAAAGAGCCGGATCTCAATATTTTCATGCGCGTCGAGCGCGGCTGTCATGGCGTCGTAGCCGGAAGTATCCATATCGTCGAGCAGGAGCCGAACACGCACGCCCCGGTCGGCGGCCTCAAGCAAGCTCCAGGCGAAAAGCTGTCCCGTCGGGTCATTGTGCAAAAGATAGTACTGAGCATCCAGCGACACATCTGCCTCAGCGGCGAGCAACATGCGCGCGGCAAAGGCTTCTTCTCCGTTACTGATCAGTTTCACGCCCGATCGCCCATCCCGCGGATCGCCCAGCTTGCGCTGAACCTCCGCAAGCCTGGTGCCTGTCTGGGGTTTGGCTGCGTAAGAAGGTGTCTTCGTGTATTCACGAGGTCCCGACGCACAGGCGGTAAAAGACGCGCTTACAAGTACAAGAAAAAGGATTGTTCTCGCCATGATCTGACATCCGCACTTACTTCAACAGTAGCCAAGCGCAACATCTTATTTCAACCTTAGCAAGTATTTTATTGTTCATCGCAGCTTCAGGGAGTGGACCTGAAGGTCGGGGGCAAGAATTGTGAGAATTGGAACCAATAGCCAAATCGTACGCTATCGTGCCCGGCTAACCATCCTTATGGAAAATAACCGCTGCAGATGTTATAAAGCTGCCAAAGCCAAGCATCGCGGGAGGACAAGATGCAACCAGAGCTTTTGACACGCCGGCGCGCAGTCCGCTTGACACTCGAACGATACGACAAAGCTGACCGAGAGTGGCGGAATGCACTTGTGGAAATGAGGAGCTGGTTTCCGGTGTCTGCGGGGGCATTCACCGGTGCGATGGGAAATCCCGGGTCTCGCATCCGCAAAATCTATGACACCCGCGCCCGTGCACTCATGCAGTTCGAGGTTGCGCTGCGAAAACTCGAGAATGCCAGACAACGGCAATCCGAAAGTCACGCGAGCCGTAGGGTCCGGGTGACGATGTTGCACGGTAGCCAATATTTCTAGCCGGCGGTCTCATCCAAATATCGATCTGTAGCAGCGGCATAAGACGCAACCCTAAGCTAAACGGCTTAGGGCTTTTTCAGCTTGTTGGCGCTGATCTTTTTTGGGTCCACCCATGCGATGCTTCGGTTTCAATGAGGATCAACCATTCGCCGTTCTAAAGCCAATCTCTGCCCGGCACTCTCATGCGCAAAATGAGAGTTTTGATGATGTGCTTGCTCGCACATCAACGGAGTGACCTAAGGGCACGCAGCAAAATACTTCCTTAGTTTTAACCGCTTGCGCTCGGTGCAACCCGGCCTTGCAGTTAAATCTGTTACGTCTGCGCGGTCGGGCACCGATATAGCGGGAAACCAATCAAACCTGTTGCCTCCAATGTCCACGACCTTAGCCCAAGCGCTGCCAAAACCCGGATTGATTGAAGGAGGCCTCTCGCGCTGGCGCGAAGTTCTCGCAGGCCATTACATGCGGTTGAGCGATCGGTCACGGCGCTTGCGTTTCCTGTCGCCTGTCAACAAGCCGATCATTGAGGCCATGACCCAAAATGCCCGGCCCGCGGCAGTTCTCGGGATCGAAATCGACGGTCAGGTGCGAGCTGTGCTGGAAATCTTCCATACAGAGGAAAACCACGCAGAAATCGGTCTCTCGGTCGAGGACGCCTATCAGGGGCGCGGTCTGGGGCGCCGGTTGTTCGATGCGGGCCTAAGCGTGGCCGCTGACTCAGGTATTGAAACAGCAGATTTCTTCTTTGATTCAGAGAACGTCAGAATTCGCTCCTTGGTCAAACGGGCGGGAGCAAAGATGCGGTCGCTGGGCGGCGGTGAAGTCACTGCCGCGATAAACATCGCTAACGCTATGGCTGTGCGCTCTCATAAGGCGACCGTCTAGTACAGCCATTCGCTCGGCTGGCCCCAACTGAATTCCGTTCCTTAGTATCGCTCCACATGAAAGTATCTCGGGTCGTTTGATCTGGGTCAGTAAATCTGGCGCGGAGTTCCTGCAAACTCATCACAGCATCAGTCGCATCGGATGATTTCGGCCGGTGAGACGGGCCGACTCATTTCATCAAGGAGACCACCATTGAGCGCTTCATCCTATCCGGAACTGACACAAGGTATTTCAAAGCAAATTGCCAACCTGCGCAAAGATATCCCCGAAACCATGAAAGGGTTTTCGGAGATGGCAAAGGGCGCATGCACCGCCAACGCACTTGATGAGAAAACCAAGGAACTCATTGCGATGGGCATTGCTATTGCTTTGCGGTGCGATGGCTGCATCGGCTTTCATACCAAGGCCCTGATAAAGCTTGGAACGTCTCGCCAAGAATTCGAGGAAATGCTTGCCGTCACAATCTACATGGGCGGTGGGCCCTCACTGATGTACGCCGCGCAAGCGCTTGACGCGTGGGAGCAATTCGACGGGCCAGCGTCGTAGCGCAAACGTTCAAACCCTGAATATCGGGTACGGCGCGGATGCTTGATACCCGGGCCGACGCCACGTGGAGTTTGCCACAACGCTGCGGCCAGCGATCAGAGGCATATCCTTCCAGAATCCATGCCTCCGACAAGAATCAGCGCCGAAAATCGCACTCCCCAAGCCGTCGAGGTGTCAGTTAATCCATCGCAGAACTGTGAGAGACGGCGAGGTAGGTTAATGATACAGTAACGATCATAAGGCGACCGCTGTGAGTGCAGCAAGGGAGCTGCCTCGATTGTTTCGCCAACCGGTTGGAAACTTGATCGGAGGCTGTTCTATGGAAAATTCACCAACCAGAGACTCGACTATAGGAAACCCGTTATCCTGGACATTGCGTCAGCTGGGATTGACGGGAAGCCACGTTGCTTCCTCGGCAGAGCAGATCGGCGGAGAGCACGACGTTTCCCATCCAAAGGTCCAGACCTTAGAGATGTCCGATCTGAGTGCGGCTTTGCGCGCCGGCTATCAGGATTTTCTGGCGAGCCGCTCCGACGCTGTATTTGCCATATTGATCTACCCGCTAATAGGGCTTGTTCTTGTCGGCTTGGGTTTCCACATGAATTTCCTGCCACTGCTGTTCCCCTTGATCGCGGGGTTTGTCCTGCTCGGTCCAATCGCAGCGGTTGGCCTCTATGAGATCAGTCGCCGCCGCGAAAAGGGTGAGGATGCGGGATGGCGTCACGTGTTTAGTGTCGTCAGCTCGCCTTCCTTCGGCGCTATCCTTGTCCTTGGACTGTATCTTTTCGTGCTTTTCGTGTTCTGGATGTTTTCCGCTCAGGAGATTTACAGGCTTACACTGGGGCCCGAAGCACCTGTTTCGCTCTTTGGGTTCCTTTCTGACGTTCTGACGACGCGGGCAGGTTGGGTCATGATAATCACGGGGTTTGCGGTCGGGTTTGTTTTTGCACTCGCAGCTCTCGCGATCAGCCTTGTGTCATTTCCCTTGCTTCTGGATCGACACGTTGGCGTGCCAGTGGCCGTGGTGACATCGGTAAATGTGTTTCTCAAGAACCCCCGCGTCGTGCTTGCCTGGGGCGCTATCGTCGCGGCAGGGCTTATACTCGGCTCGGTCCCGTTCTTCCTCGGTTTGATGGTGACCATGCCGCTGCTGGGACACGCGACCTGGCACCTCTACCGGCGAGCAGTCCACTAAGGTTTTCGGCGTCCAGTGCCCCTTGCCATGCATCGCCGAAAATCAAAGCAGATGCGTGTTGGCGGTTTAAACTGGCGCGGCGCCAACCAGCTTCTGATTGTCGAAATCCAATCGGCTCCCAACCGGGAGCCTGCTTTTCCTCGCATAAGGGTATCTTTTTCACCAAGGTTTTGAGCACCCTGAAAAACTCTATCGCGTGTCTGCCAATCCGCTGTGTCGAAGAATTATTCCCCTCTACATTTGACCAATGGAATACGCCAATTGATACAACTGACTCTTGGCGTATTCTGTCGTTCGTTCAAAGCAAACTATTCGCGCCGAAAAGACGCGTACATTGCATCCAGAAATTCATGCGCGTGTTCAGGATTCGACAGGAAAGGACGATCCCGAAGTTCCGTCTTTTTCTCACCTTCCTGAGCCTCATAGATGACTTCGCCGTCCTTTATCGTGACCTGTATTTTTAGTTCGGCAAGCGTCTCTGGATCAACTGCAGTCGGATCATCGGAAAGTATCACGAAATCCGCGATCTTGCCGGGTTCTATGGACCCTTTACGATCCTCTTCAAAATGCTGCCACGCGGGCCAGATCGTCAGGGCTTTCAACGCTTCCATCACGCTCACCCGCTGCGCAGGCCCAAGAATATCGCCGGAACGTGTGCGCCGGGTCACGGTCGCCGATAGAATCCTCATACTATCGGGAAAGGCCACCGGAGCGTCGTGGTGGCTGCCAAACATCATACCGCGCTGACGCACCCAGCCGGTGGGTGAGATATTCTCGGCATTCACCGGCCCGACAGTGTGGTCCCGGTGCCAGTCTCCCCAGTAGTACGTGTGCATGGGGAACAACGATGGGAATATCCCCAGTTTCTGGATACTGTCGACCTGGTCTTCGCGCAGGAACTGGCCATGTATCAGCACCGGTCGATTTGTCGGCGGGCCATACTTCTCTTCTGCAGCCCCGATAGCTGCAATCAGCATGTCCGATGCACCTTCGCCATTCGAATGGGTAAGGATCTGAAAGTCATTCTCGAAGCACCAGTCGACCGCGTCGTTGATCTGTTGCTCCGTCACAGCCGCGTAACCCTTGTAACCCGGTGGGTAGTCGCCAACCGGATCATAATAGGGGCGGTCGCGGAGTGCGGTGAACCCCTGCGGAGAGCCGTCGATCGTGAGCTTGCAGCCACCGACCCGTACATGCCCGTCATACTCGAACGAATGGCTTTCCTTGATGAAATCCCTCGCCTCGATCACATCGGGAAAGGCAACAACGTCGATTGGCAGTTCGCCAGCCGCATCTACCGCTTTAAGGGCCGCCACATTGCCAGCGCTCGAACGGCCCTCCTGCGCGGTGGTATATCCAAAACGGGCCCACAGGTCGGCGCCGGCTTTGGCAAATTCCTCGAACCCTTCGGGACCAAGCTGGCTCAGCAGAGGAACAAGGGCGCCGAAAAACGCATATTCCTCAAGCACGCCATTGGGATTGCCGTCGTCATCGCGGCGTATCACGCCGCCCGGCGGGTTTTCACTTTCGGCTGTAAGACCGGTAACTTCCAAAGCCTTGCTGTTGGCCACGCCGAGATGCCCGGACTGGTGAATAATTAGGATCGGAACATCCGTGGACACCGCGTCCAGATCTTCGCGCGTCGGATGACGAAGTTCCGCCAGTTGCGCATTGTCGTAGCCAAAGCCGATAATTAGGTTAACCGCGTCTACGGTGTCTTGATTGTCCGCCATCCAGTCGCGCAACCCTTGCTGCAGGCTGGCAATATCGGTGATCTGGCCGTCGGGAGGGGCCAGCATATTAGCCGAAAGCGCCTGAATGCCGCCCATCACCACATGCCCGTGACTATCCACGAAGCCGGGCAGCATCGTTCGCCCGCCTAGCTCGAATATCTCGGTACCATCGCCCCTATGCGCCGAGACATCGTCCATCGATCCAACGGCAAGGATCGTGCCGTCCTTTACGGCAACGGCTTCTGCCCGAGGTTGCATGTCATTGATTGTCAGGATTGGCCCACCAAGATAGATCGTATCCGCAATTTCTTGCGCCTGAGCGGCTCCGAATGTCACCGAAATTCCCAGAACCAAAGCGGCGCTATTCAATATATTTCGCATCAATGCGTACTCCCCACTCAAACTCTTCAGGTACAACTATAAGGAGAATTTGTGCCGCGTCACCAATTTATGGGTTTACCGCATGGCTGGTGTTAGCGAGTCCAAGACGCGCATAGGTCAGGCACCGCAGAACTTCGTCACCCTCCGAAAGAGCATGTAAGTATCAATTCCGCAGTCTGGGTTTTCCGGTCTATTCTACGTCATGCGATGGAGAATCCTTATTGTTCTGGCAATCGCCCGCGCGTCGATGGCGCTTCAGTTCGCTTCCATCGGCGCCTTGGGCCCGTTGTACGAGGACGCCTTCCAGATCGATACCACCGATCTCGGCTTGTTGGTCGGCATCTATTTTCTGCCCAGCGTCTTCGGCGCGCTGCCAGCCGCAATGTGGTCGAACAAATTCGGGGAAAGACGTGTCCTGTTATGTGGTCTCGCCTTGATGGTCATCGGTGCGATCGTGGTGGCGACGAGCGATACCTGGCTTGCGCAGGCGGTCGGGCGGATCGTGTCGGGGAAGGGCGCTGTCTTGCTGAACGTGGTTTCGGCCAAACTGGTGGCCGACTGGTTTTCAGGTCGTGAACACGCCACGGCAATGGCTGTCTTCGTCCATTCGTGGTTCGCCGGTATCGCCGCAGCCTTGCTGATCATGCCGCCAATCGCGGAAAGCATCGGGCTCGCTGGTGCGGGCTGGGCTGTGGTGGCAATCGCTGTGTTCGCGTTGGTGGGCGTCGCTATTTGCGATCTGAAATCGGATCACAGGCTGCTCTCCAGACTGGAGGAGCAGGTCTTTCCGCGCAAGCCCATGATCTTGCTCATTCTGCTCGCCGGAATGGCATGGGGAATGTACAATGGCGCTCTCGCCATCATCCTAAGCTTCGGCCCGGCAGACCTGGTCGGACGTGGCCGATCCCTGATAGAGGCAAGCGCCGTTACCAGCATTCTGATCTGGTGCGCCATGGGGGCTGGTATTATGGGCGGTCTGATCGCCGATCTTTCCCATCGGCCGCTAGCGGTTCTCTTCGTTTCAACGACGATCATGCTGGTCGCCATGGTATCCTTCCCATTGACGGATCAGGTCGTTCTGCCTCTGCTGTTCCTCGGGCTCGCCGCAGGCCTCCCATCAAGCCTTTTCCTCGCCCTGGCCGTAAGCGCGCTGCAACCGCAGGAAAGGTCTTTCGGACTCGGCCTCTTCTTTACGGCACATTTCCTCGTTTTCTCATCGGCCCCGGCGCTGGCAGGAAAAGTGGTCAGCCTCTCCACCAATTCCGAGGCGTCGTTCCTTTTCGGCGCTGCGTTGCTTTTCGTTGCAATGCTGGTGGCGTTTCTATGTCTCAAAATTCATCGAATAACCGCTGCGCGCAACGTACCGATTTGACCGAAAACGGGCGCGTTAAAAGCCGCCATTTCTACCTTGATTGCTGGCATGGACGAGAAAATTGAGCACATTCAACGCTTTGTTGCACGTATAGTTCGCTCCTGTAAGGCGACCGGGAAACGATACGGATTCCAGAAAGCGGCGTCATATCTGCCTGCAGCAAAGTCGTTTATTAGATGGCAAGTGATCAATCTAGGCCGACACTTGTTAGCACATTCGGCAATTTCTAATGTGGCATGGGTAAGCACCACTCACTGCTACCATACCATTTTCCAGTCCTTTCCGAAGATTGCTTGTTCAGAGTCAAAAGCCGCGCATTGAAAGTGGCGCATCAAAATGGAGAGCAGGTTCTATAATGAATTTCCTGACCAGTCGGGCAGGGGTAATAAATCCCGCCTTCGCGTTTTCTTGGGTGCCAAGTCGGTTGTCACGTGCGCACCAGCAATAACGAAGGCCTGCACGCCGGGCAGCTGTAAACCGTCTCATCAAAGTCAGGTTAGCAGCGGCGAAAGCGCCTACGCAACGTTTGCTCTCACCGTTTCCAGCGATGTCTGCATATTGGTCGACTTTCAGCCGCGCCTACGACCCGGGACTAATGCCGGAACAACGACGGTGTCATGATCCGTCTCCTTGTCTGAACTGGCCTACACTTTTCTCGAAGTAACGAAGAACTTGAACAGCGGTTTGTTGGGGGCTCCCTCAGGGGAGACACTCAATATGACGATCGATTTGGAAGACACGCCGGCCTCACTTGGACTTAGTTTTCAGTCATTTCTCTGGAAAGAAACCGAAGCCAAACTTTGCTATACCGGGAGTTTCGGCAAGTTCATCTTATCCAAACGCAGCCAACGAATAGCGGCAGAGCCGCAGTCTTTGCCACGGCCATCTGGGTGCTAAAGGTGGTTGCTTATTCACGCGACCGTCGCGATAATTTTCTGGAAATCAGCGGAGGCAAACAGGCCTGTTCGCTCGCCAGAAACACCTGCGAAAACTGACGATTTCGGTACTTGCGCGCCACATGTGAACGCGCTAATTGAACGTCGCAAACCTGCCTGCAGACAGGCGCTTACGGTCGAACTGGCCGATATCGGTAAAGTCTGCAACCCGGTCCGGTTTCGATCAAACGCGCACAAAGGCGATGGGGTCGAGCAGGGCAGGGCACGGCAGGAAAGAAAGTCGCCGCTGTAGCTCAGCTGGTAGAGCACGTCATTCGTAATGATGGGGTCGGGGGTTCGAGTCCCTTCAGCGGCACCACTTTCTTTGAAACATTCCCGATCCCGTCCTAAGACTTCTGTCTCGAGGGTTCATGGTCGAAGAGATCTTCCTGCACAAATCGGAACGAAATCTTATCCCACTCGGCTTATGATGCAGAAAAACATCGCCGGAACATTGCGACATAGCGGCCCGATTGCGCTCGGAACGAAGCGGGGGCAACCTGTCCGGTGACGCGCCAAACGGAAATCGGACACATGAGTTTCAAGCAGATCTGCACCGCCCTTTCATTCGGACTTGTATCGGGCCTCGCTGCCTGTAGTCCGACGATGCAGTCTTCCACAGGCGGCACCTATGGGCCCGTTCCCGAAGAGGTCCGCGCGCTCGCCGCAAGCTATCAGGATGTGAATACAGCGCGCATTTTGCCGGAAGATGGCTGTTACTGGTACGAACATTCTGGCCCTGTCGAGACAACGCTCTTGCCGCTGCTCACAGCCGAGGGTCGCCCGATCTGCACATCGGCATCGGCGACCGCGACGACCGGCTGACGGGGCCCAGCCCCGCTTCAGCCGACAAATACTTCAAGATAGTTCAGGATTGTGCCGCCAACACGGTTTCTGCGGGGTGCAGAATGGCGCGGCTCCCGATCGTAACCTGATCATATAACCCGATGATATGCGCCATTACCATCCGGACGCATCCCGAGCTTGCCCGACCGCCAATCGAACGCGGGTGGGGGGTGCCGTGGATCCGCAGATAGGTGTCGCGATTTCCCGTATAAAGATACAGCGCGCGCGCACCCAGCGGATTGCTCGGCCCGCCATCCATACCATCCGCATGTTGCGCATATAGCTGGGGGTCGCGGGCGATCATGTCCCCCGTTGGCGTCCAGCGCGGCCATTTCGCCTTGCGCCTAATCGAGTAGTTGCCCGGTTCGTAAAGGCGACCGCGCGCGATGGCGACGCCATAGCGCATCGCCGTTCCATCGTTCTGGATGTGGTAGAGATAGCGAGCAACCGCGTCGACGTGGATATCACCGGGCGTCAGGTTCGATCTGGCCTCGACGCGCGTCGGCAGAAAACGCGGATGGAACCCCCAAGGGTTCGAGACAGAGGGTTCATATCCCGCCGGCGTGACCTGTGCGTCCCACCTTGCCCATTGCCCCGTTGTCGCGGCGTGGGCGGTTGAAGCAAGTGGAGCCGAGAACAGCGCAGCACTGGTTATCAGGAATTGTCTTTTTGTGAACATTTGCGACCTATCGTTGGCTTGGCGTAAACGGGCTAGCCGATAACAACTATCGATACCTCATGTTTTATCTGGTTGCAGGATGAAACAAGTCAAATGCGAATGGTTCATGAACATACGCGGCATCCCGGACACTATTTCTGCGTGCGGATTTATCCTTCGTCTCGCCCGCTGGGGTAAAATCGCGTAAAACTCCATGTCTGTAGCGGTTCCGACATGACGTCAGAATAATCAATCAAATTCTCACAGTAACCATATTTGCTGCATCACAGAGAAAGCTTGTTTCAGCCCCAGCTTTGACACGGTTTGCGCCAATCTATGCCGCTGAGAAGTCCCGTCCAAAGGCAATACGCAGTATGATTACAGTTCTTTCGTGCGTCACGGTACAGCACGATATCAGTCTGGTTGTCCTGGCTGCAATTCTATGCACCTTCGGAAGCTGGGTCACCTCGCGCCTCTATCGCCATTCTCTTAACCGGTCATTCCGTCAGGCGATATCCTGGTATCTGTTGACGGCGCTGACCGCTGGGGTTTCGATCTGGTGCACGCATTTCGTGGCGATGCTCGGATTTCGCCCGGACGTGCCGGTCAATTTCGATCTCGGGCTCACTTTTGTCTCGCTTCTGATCGCGGTTCTGGGCAGCGCGCTGGGTATTTTCATTTCCTCCGCGCTCAAGATGCGGTTCGCCCCGGTGATCGGCGGCGCGGTTTTCGGTCTTGCGATCGCGGCCATGCACTATGCCGGTATGATCGCTTATCGTGTGCAGGGTATCGTCTATTGGCGCGAAGACTTCCTGATCGCCTCGATCATCCTGTCCGTCCTCTTTTCCTCGGTCGCGCTTTATCTGGGAAGCAAGCCGAGAACGCAGGGCGGATATCACATGGCGATCCTGCTGACGGTCGCCATCGTCAGCCTGCATTTCACCGGTATGACGGCGTTTCGCGTCGAGCCGCTCAGCATCTCGGGCGATTTCGTCAATCCCGAAGCTTTCAAAGTGCTCGCAATTGCCATCACGGGAACCGCGCTCATCATCGTCATGGGGGCGCTCTTCAGCTACGCGGTGGAAAACCGCACGCGCATGGAAAGCATTACCGAACTGACGGCGGCGAGAAATGCCGCTGAAAGTGCAAGCCGCGCAAAATCCGAATTCATGAGCGTGCTGAGCCATGAACTGCGGACACCGCTGACGATCATACTGGGATACTCCGGTATTCTGTCGCAGCTCAAGGTAATCAATGAACAGAAAAAGCCGCCCGCCGAGGGAACAGTCGACCTTGCCGCCGTGCAACTCGGCGAGCAAGTGGATCTTTACGGAAAGAAAATCTCGGTCGCGGCCAATCATCTTTTGACACTCATCAACGAGATCCTCGATTATACCAGCATGGAACTTGGCGATGCGAAACTCATCCGGACGTCTTTCCTGGTGCAAGAGTTGCTGGCCGAGGCCGAAGACCAGTTTCAGGAACTCGCACATCAGAAATCGATCACGCTCCACGTGGAAAGCGACGACATCGTTGCCCATGCAGATCGCGGCCGTTGCCTGCAAATCCTTATCAACCTCATCGGCAACGCGTTGAAATTCTCCAAGTCATCCGACGTGTTCATTCGTGGGAAGATCGAGGAAAACGGGTTCTGCATCGAAGTCGAGGACAACGGTTGCGGCATCAAGGAAGAAAACCTTGGCGTCATCTTCCATGCGTTTCAGCAGATCGAGGACGCGGACAACCGGTCCGAGGGCGGTACCGGTCTTGGCCTCGCCATTTGTCGAAAGCTTGCAATGGCGCATGGGGGTGACATTTCGGTAGAAAGCGTTGTCGGCTCGGGCACGACCTTCAAGGTTGCGATGCCCGCCTCCGCAGTTGAGGGCGTCGGGCCGGAGGCTGTGAAACGGTTGGAAATGCGCAACCTCCGCATGGCTGGCTGACCGCCGTCCCCGACGCATTAATCAATCTGTTGCCGGGCCGCACGCTCGGCCGACCTGTGAGACACAAGGACCGCAAGAAGCGCAGATCCCTCCCATGCACCCTGGCAATTCAACGCAACGAAAGCGTCAGTTTTAGCTTTGCCATACACCCGCCGTTCCGGAAAATGACGTTCAAAGGCTAATACTTTTGGAGTCTTGCCAAGTGAATGCATTTCGTTACGGTCATACACTAGATCGACATCCCGGCGCGCAAGCGCCTCTCGATAATGGATGTGCGGTCGCTTTGGGAGGAGAAAATATGTCAAATAAACCAAGCCTTAACAGGCGTTCATTTCTGACGAAGTCAGCTCTGGCCGGGGGGGCAGCAGCGGGGAGCATGCTGGCAGCACCGGCGGTTCTGGCGCAGGCGCCCATCGTCATCAAGATGCAGACCTCGTGGAATGACGCCAATATCTGGCAGGAATTCGCACGTGATTACGCGACCCGCGTGGAGGAGATGTCGGGTGGTCGTCTGAAGGTGGATGTGCTGCCCGCTGGCGCTGTGGTTGCGGCGTTCCAGGTGCTGGATGCGGTCAACGATGGCCTGATCGACGCGGCACACTCGGTGCCCGTCTATTGGTACGGCAAGAACAAGGCCGCGTCGCTCTTCGGCACCGGGCCGGTCTTCGGCGGTTCCGCAACGACCATGCTGTCGTGGTTCTATGAGGGCGGCGGCAAAGAGCTATACGACGAACTTACGCAGGACATCATGGGCCTCGACATCGTCGGCTACATGGGCTTCCCGATGTTCGCGCAGCCCTTTGGCTGGTTCAAGGGAGAGGTCAATTCCGTCAGCGACCTGCAAGGGTTCAAATACCGGACCGTCGGCCTGGCCGCAGACCTGATGGCCAAGCTCGGGATGTCCGTCGCGCAGTTGCCCGGCGGCGAAATCGTCCCGGCGATGGAACGCGGCGTCATCGATGCGTTTGAATTCAACAACCCGTCCTCGGACAAGGACTTCGGCGCTCAGGACGTGGCCAAGAACTATTACCTGTCGTCCTACCACCAGGCGTCCGAAAGCTTTGAGTTCCTGTTCTCGCGGACCTTCCTCGAAGATCTCGACCCGGATCTTCAGGCGATCCTGAAGTACGCGGTCGAAGCGGCCTCAACCGCCAACACCGCCAAGGCGATGGACCGCTACTCGGCGGATCTTCAGTTCCTTCAGAACGATGCGGGGGTTACCGTGCACCGGACCTCCAAAGAGATCCTCGATGCGCAGCTCAAGGCATGGGACGAACTGATCCCCGAACTCGAAACCGATCCGTTCATGAAAAAGACGCTCGACAGCCAGCGCGACTGGGTCAGCCGCGTGTCCTATTATGAACTGATGAACTCCCCGGATTACGGTCTGGCCTACGACCACTATTTCCCGGGCAAGATCAAACTCTGACACGGCCTGTTGATTGGTGAAACACACGGCCTCGGCACCTCGTGTGCCGGGGTCTCTGCGCGAGGCAAAGGGTCTTCATGGTTTCTTTCATTCGGTTCGCCGACAATCTTTCCGCATGGTTCGGCAAGGCCTTTGCCTGGCTGATCCTGCTCATGTCGCTGGGTACGGGCTACGAGGTTTTCGTGCGATACGTGCTCAACAGCCCCACCGCCTGGGCGCTCGACGTATCCTTCATCATGTATGGCACGCTGTTCATGATGGGCGGCGCATACACCCTATCCCGGGGCGGCCACGTGAGGGGGGATTTCCTCTATCGCCTGCTGCAGCCCAGAACGCAGGCCAAGATCGATATCGTCCTTTATCTGCTGTTCTTCTTTCCGGGCGTCACGGCGCTGATCCTCGCTGGGTGGAAATATGCGGCCCGATCCTGGCAATACGGTGAAGTCTCGGTCAACAGCCCCGCAGGCGTGCCGATCTACCAGTTCAAGACGGTGATCGTCGCTGCGGGAATCCTGCTGTTCATTCAAGGTATCGCGCAGGTCTGCCGATGCATACTCGCCATGCGCGAAAACTACTGGCTCGAAGCGGAAGAGGATGTGTTCGAAACCGAAGACCTCATGATGCGCGAAGCCAACAAGGCCGAGAAGGGCCATCTGACATGACCGACCCTCAAATCGCCCTGATGATGCTTGGGCTTTTTATCGTTTTCGTTTTTCTCGGCTTTCCCATCGCTTTCACCCTGATGGCCATGGGCATCGGCTTTGGCTACTACGCTTATTTCGACGCGCGCCGGATGTGGCGCAGCTTTGACCGGCTGGATGAAACCGCTGGCCAGTGGGAGCAATGGTCGACCTGGGTCGAAGGCTTCTTCAACAATCGAATATTCGACCTCTTCGTGAACCAGACCTTTACGGTGATGTCGAACGAAGTGCTGACAGCCGTACCGCTGTTCCTCTTCATGGGATACATCGTGGAACGGTCGAACATCGTTGATAGGCTGTTCACCACATTGAACATCGCTTCCAAGAATATTCCCGGCTCGATGGGGGTTGCGGCGCTTATCACCTGCGCGCTCTTCGCGACGGCAACCGGCATCGTCGGTGCGGTTGTGACCCTTATGGGCCTGCTGGCGCTGCCCGCCATGCTCAAGGCGCGCTACAACCCCTCCTTCGCGTCAGGCATCATCTGCGCAGGCGGTACGCTTGGCATCCTCATCCCGCCCTCGATCATGCTGATCGTCTACGCGGCGGCGACCAATGTCTCCATCGTCCGCCTCTACGCGGCGGCGCTCTTTCCCGGTCTCACGCTCGTCGGTCTCTACCTGATCTACATCGTAGGTCGGTCGATCTTGCAACCGTCCTCAGCACCGCGTCCCACCGATGACGAAGTGCCCGATATGCCGATGGGCAAGCTGCTCTTGATGATCGTCACGTCTTTCGTGCCGCTCGCCTTCCTGATCTTTGCGGTGCTCGGCTCGATCCTCTTCGGTCTGGCCACCCCGACCGAGGCTGCCTCCATCGGGGCACTTGGCGGCATCTTCCTCGCCTTCATCTACCGGGCGATGACATGGCAGCGGATGCGCGAAAGCGTCTACCTCACCGTACGCACGACTGCGATGGTGTGCTGGCTTTTCGTCGGCTCCTACACCTTCTCGGCAGTGTTCTCCTACCTCGGGGGTGAACATGTTATCTCGGAATTCGTCCAATCGATGAACCTCTCCCCGATCATGTTCCTGATCCTTGCCCAGCTCATCATCTTCCTGCTCGGCTGGCCGCTCGAATGGTCCGAGATCATCATCATTTTCGTGCCGATCTTCCTGCCCTTGCTTGCGGTATTCGAGATCGATCCGCTGTTCTTCGGCATTCTCGTGGCGCTGAACCTGCAGACCAGTTTCCTGACACCACCCATGGCCATGTCGGCTTATTACCTCAAGGGGATCGCACCGCCCGAGGTGCGCTTGACCCAGATCTTTGCCGGGGTCATGCCGTTCCTCTTCTGCGTTATCCTGTCGATGGTGCTGATGTATGTCTTCCCGTCGATCGTCTTCTACCTGCCGGATCTGTTCTATGGGCGCTGAAGCAAGACAAAAGGAAACCCGGATCGAGGCCCATGGTGTGACACTCCTGCGCGACCGTCTCGCCACGGGCGCGCTAGACGCGCTTGCGCTGGTCGAATCCTATATCGCGAGGATCGAGGCGCGCGAGCCCGAGGTCGGGGCGTGGGCGTGGTTCGATCCCGACTTCGTGCGGAGCCAGGCCCGCGCGCTTGATGCACACCGACGGGCAGGGCGTCGGCTTGGCCGTCTCCACGGATTGCCGGTGGGCCTCAAGGACATCATCGACACGGCCCGCATCCCCACGGAGAACGGCTGTTCGATGGACGCGGGCCGGGTGCCGCTCAAGGACGCCTACGTGGTCGAACGGCTCAAGAAAGAGGGCGCGATCATCATGGGCAAGACGGTAACGACCGAGCTTGCCTTCATGCATCCGGGAAAGACCGCCAACCCGCACAACACGGGCCACACGCCCGGCGGTTCCTCGCAGGGATCGGCGGCGGCCGTCGCGGATGGCATGGTGCCGCTGGCCGTCGGCACGCAGACCGGCGGTTCCATCATCAGACCGGCGTCTTTCTGTGGCGTCACGGGCTACAAACCCAGCTTCGGCGCCATCCCGCGTCGCGGTATCTTGACCCAGTCCCCGTCACTGGACACGGTAGGTGTTTTCGCCAGCGATCCCGCCGGGGCGGCCCTGCTGGCAGATGTTCTCTTCGGTTACGACCCGGAAGACCCCGCAACCCATTTCGAACCGGCCCCGGCGCTTGCCACCGCCGCCGCGACCAAACCAAGGCTGAAACCTGTCTTTGGCTTCGTCCGCCCGCCGGGCTGGGAAAACGCCGACGATCAGCTAAAGGAAGCCTTTGGCGAACTGGTCGAGGCACTTGGCGAACAGGTTTTCGAGTTGCCCTTGCCAGGCGTCTTCGACACCGCAAGTGAAAAGCGGTCCGTCATCAACATGGCCGAAATGTCCTATCACTACTATCGGTACGGTCGCGACGGGGCAGACCAGATTGCGGACGTGACACGCGAGGCGATAGAGCAGGGCAACGCGACCCTTGCCCGCGACTACCTTTCGGCCCTCGATTACCCAAAAGTCCTCAATGCCGCTCTGGATGAGATTTTCACGCGGTGCGACGCGATGCTCTGTCCATCCGCACTGGGACCTGCGCCCAAAGGGCTGAACACAACAGGCAATCCAATCTTCAACGGGCTTTGGACACTTTGCGGCGTGCCCTGCATCAACCTGCCGCTGCTGACCTCGCAAGAAGGCCTGCCCATGGGCGTACAGCTTGTCGGCGCGCGTGGGGACGACGCCCGCCTGATGCGCCATGCACAATGGCTATTCGATTGGTGCGGCCAAGACGCACCGGAAGGAGTTTGAAATGAACCGTTTGCAGGCGCTTATCGCCTTTCTCACCCTGACGGCCTTTCTGGCCATCCTCGCCTTCGAGGTGCCAAGCCCAGACCTCATCATCGTGGTCCTCGTGACGCTGGCTTTCGTGGCCTATGATTTCTTCACCTCGAGCAAGAACAAAAAGTCCTGACCATGGCGAAACCTGTCATCTGGATCACCAGAACCTTATCCGACGCGACGCTTGAACGGGCGCGTCGTGACTATGACGTCATCTGGGACGAAGCTGACCGTCCCGGCACGGCAGAAGACATCATCAGGATGAGCGCCAAGGTCGACGGCATAATCCCCTGTCACTCCGAGCATTTCTCGGCGGACGTCGTCGCCGAGCTGGACCCGCGGCTCAAGATCGTCGCCAACCATTCGGTCGGCGTAGACCACTGCGATCTTCCGGCGCTCAGGGACAAGGGTATCGTCGTCACAAATACGCCCGGCGTTCTTTCGGATGCCACCGCCGAGCTTGCCATGATGCTGATGCTGGCCGCAGCGCGCAACGCGGTGGCCGGGGACAGGGTCGTGCGCTCCGGCAACTGGGACTTCTGGTCGCCCGCCTTCATGGTCGGCAAACAGGTGACCGGCGCGCCGCTTGGCATCATTGGCATGGGCGGGGTGGGCCGTGCCTTTGCGCGCAAGGCCCGTGGTTTCGACATGGAAATCCACTACCACAACCGCTCACGGCTATCGCCTGAGGACGAGGCAGGTGCGACTTACCACGAAGATCTCGAAAGCCTGCTCGCGGTTTCGGACTTTCTCTCCCTGCATTGTCCTGCGACCACACAGACGACCGGCATCATCAATGCCGGTACGCTGGCACAGATGCCAAAGGGGAGCGTCCTTGTGAATACCGCGCGCGGCTCGCTCGTCGATGAGGCGGCATTGCTGGACGCAATCGACAGCGGCCAGCTTGCTGCCGCCGGTCTCGACTGTTTTGTCACCGAACCCGGCGGGAACCCTGATTTCTCGTCACGGGACAATATCGTGATGATGCCCCATGTCGGCAGTGCGACGGTCAGCACTCGAGATGCCATGGGGTTCAAGGCACTGGACAATCTCGATGCGTTTTTCCGGGGCGACACCCCGCCGGATCAGCTCTAGAAACCCGGGCTTACAATTGGCATCAACTCCGAGCATGACGTCGCGCCGTCGCTAGTGTTTTTCCAGAACGATCGCCGCGTGATAGGCCGGGTCGCCATAGGCCGCCATCTGCATGAGCGTTCCACGCGCAATGGGGATCGCGTCGACGTCGGCAACCGTTTCGCCATCCTCAGGCTCGGCCCAGGGATCGTTGACCAGAAAGATGCCATCCTGCTCCGCATGGACGAGAATCCAGTGCGGGGCGTGGTGATCATGGGTATGGCACTGGTCGATCAGCAAAAGCACCTGCGCCCCTTTGCCCACCACTTCGGTCAGCGTCTGCTCTGTCATGGCCGTGTCCAGAACCAGCAGGGTCTCCTGCGCTTTTTCGCGAAACTCTGCCTGCACAAAGCGCATCAATTCCTTTTTCTCATCAGTATTGGCCCGGTCGAGCAACACCGCCTCGCTCGCATCGAACCAGAGCGTAACGTCGAACCCACGGCGCGCGGCGGCAAGCGCCAGACCATAGGGATCGCAGCCGCCCGGTCCGGTCAGCCCGATCATTGTCGTGGCCTCGCGCCAGATCTCTACTTCAAGACTGCGGTTCACGTCGGTGGTCATGGCCATCGCAAGCGAGATTGGCCCGCAGGTAAATCCTGTCGTCTGGGTGAACTGACCGGTGTCATGCGCGCTATCAATGGCCGTGCCAAGCCAACGCTGCGCATAGCTGCGCCCTGTGTCCGCCAACGCCAGCGCGTCAATCGCACCAGTCAGCTCCGGGGTCGCGCGGATCAGGATCGCGCCCCGATCCTTTGCCAAGGATTCAACGGCCTGTGCCAGTTCCTCTGCATCCGCCGGGTCGCAATCCCAGCCGATGATCATCACCATCGCGGTGGTGCGCCGTTGACGCATGACCGCGTAGCCGCGCGGGCTCGCGGAATCACCGATGCCCACGGCAAAGATATGCGCCGCATCCGGTCGCGGGTCAGGGAATGCCCCGGCGGGCAAGGTATCAAGAGACAACTCGAAAGCGGAATTGGTAAAATCTTCGGGCATCAGGCAACCTCGGTCGCTAAGTGGGCAAGGCAATCCCCGGGTTGAACCAGCCCGGGATGGCGCAGGCAAAACACGGTGCCTTCGCGGTGAAAACGCTGTTCCTGTGGCGCGTCGGCCAGATCGTCGGTACTCCAAACGGTGCCGCAGAGCGCGCCGCCATCGATCTTGTCGCCAAGGTCAACCGCAGGTTCAAAGACGCCAGCGCGGGTCGCGTAGACATAGTAATCGCGCCCGGCGATGCGGTATTCGACCGCTGCGGGCAGGTCGGATACCGGTTCCTCGATAATGCCCCAATGAGCCAGCAGCCGCCGCAACCCGCGCTCGACAAGTTGTACGCCCTTGCGCGACACGGACCCGCCGCCGCCGAACTCTCCGCCAAGCGACACGACCTTCTGCCGGTTGGCCTCCGACGTGGACAGTCTCGGGTCGGGCGAATAATCCCAGATCACGATCCGTTCCGCCCCAAAGGCCCGCGCCGCACCAAGCGCGGTGTCGTCCAGCTCGCGGATACCGCTGCGCCGGGTGGAAACGAACGGCAGGTATTGCAGCGATGAACCGCCCGCATGGGTGTCGTGGTAATAATCGGCCAACGGAAGCAGTACGCTCGAGACATAATGCGCGATGATCGCGGTCGGCCCGCCCGCCGGATCGCCGGGGTAGGAGCGGTTGAGATTGCCGCCATCTTCGGGCGAGGTCCGCAGGCCGGCGCGAAAGGCGGGGGCGTTCAGCATCGGAATGGCGATGATCCGGCCCTTGATCTGCTCCGGCGACAGCGAACTCAGCAGACGCCGGATCGCAACCGGGCCTTCGTATTCATCCCCATGGGTGCCACCGGTGAGCAGAACCGTCGGTCCCTGACCGTTGGACATGACCGCGACGGGAATGGTCAGAACGCCATAGGCCGAACGATGGACCGAATGTGGCAGGCAGAGATCACCGGTCTGATATCCTTCGGCCTCGAAATCTACGGTTGCCCAGATCGGGTTGGTCAATTGATGGTCTCCTCAAGGGGGTGCGTGCGGCGCGCAGCCGCCGAACGGTAAAGATCGAGCGCGGCCCGCATGCGTGCCGGCGGCGTGGTCTGGCGCGGCACATAGTCGGGCAGGCTGTCTATGTGCCAACAGGCGGCGGCGTGGCCGGTGGCTTCCAGCGGGGGCTGCGCAGCGGCGCAATGCTCGGTTGCATGGGGGCACCGGCTCCGGAACGTGCAGCCCGAGGGCAGGGCAAGCGGGCTTGGGATCTCGCCCTCAAGCTCAAGCCGGTTGCCGCCGGTGCCGGGCAGGGGTTCCGGCGTGGCCGAGATCAGCGCGCGGGTATAGGGGTGCAGCGGATTGGCAAAGACCTGCTCCGCTTCGCCCTGTTCGACGATCCGCCCCAGATACATGACAGCCACACGGTGCGAAATATGGCGGACCAGCGACAGCCCGTGCGAGATGAACAAAAGGCTGATGCCGGTCTCTTTCTGGATGTCCTGCAGCAGGTTGGCGATCTGCGCCTGAACCGAGACATCCAGCGCCGAAACCGCCTCGTCACAGACGATCAATTCCGGTTCCGTCGCCAGCGCCCGTGCCAGTGCCACCCGCTGCCGCTGCCCGCCGGACAGCTCATGGGGAAACCGCTCCGCGAGCGCGCCGCGCAACCCAACCAGCCGCATCAACTCCTGCACCCGTTGCGGCGCATCGCGACGGCTCACCAACCCGTGCAGCGTTGCCGGTTCGGCAATCAGCGCGCCCACCGACATTTTCGGATTCAGCGACCCGAACGGGTCCTGAAACACGATCTGTATCTGGCGCGCCCGGGCCTTGCCCTTCAGCGCCGGTTTACCGTTGATCAGGATCTCGCCCGAACTCGGGCTTTGCAGCCCGGCCACGATCCGGCCCAGCGTGGACTTGCCGCAGCCGGATTCTCCGACCAGCGATAGCGTCTCGCCGCGCGCGATCTCAAGGTCGATCCCGTCAAGCGCCCGCAACACCCGGCGTCCGTTAAACAACCCGCCCAGCAGGTGAAAATCGCGGGTAATCTGCTTCAGCGTCAAAAGCGTCATGTCCGTCCCCCAAGCGTTTCCAGAAGCGGCGCGAAATGGCAGGCCGAGCGGCGCCCCCGGTCAAGCGCCCGCAGCCCCGGCCTTTCCTCGACGCAACGCTCCTGCGCAAAGGGACAGCGCGGGTGGAAATGGCACCCGCTCGGCATGCGCCGCAGGTCGGGCACCGTCCCGCTGATTGGCAGCATCGGCGCGCCCCGCTGGTTCAGCTGCGGCATCGAGCCGAGCAGACCAAGCGTATAGGGGTGCTCGGGGCTGGTGAACAAATCGCTTGCCCGCGCGGTTTCGACCATGCGCCCCGCATAAAGAACCGCCACGCGGTCGGCCATCTCGGCCACCACGCCCATGTCATGGGTGATGAATATCGTCGCCGTGCCGGTTTCGCGGCCAAGGTCCCGGATCAGGTCAAGGATCTGCGCCTGAACCGTCACGTCCAGCGCCGTTGTAGGTTCATCCGCGATCAACAGCCGGGGCCGATGGATCAGGGCCATCGCGATCAGCGCCCGCTGTCGCATGCCGCCCGAAAGCTCGTGGGGATAGGCGCGCGCCCTTATCTCGGGCGAGGGTATCCCGGTCGCGGCGAGCGCTTCGACCGCGCGAGTCTTTGCCTTGGCCTTGGGCATCGGATCATGCAGCAGGATCGCTTCGACAAGCTGATCGACGATGCGTTTCACCGGGTTCAGCGCGGTCGATGGCTCCTGAAAGATCATTGCCATTTCCTTGCCGCGCATGTCGCGCCGGGCGGTCTTGTCCAGCCCGGCCAGATCGCGGCCGTCATAGCGCATATTCCCAACGCTGACCTTTGCCGTTGGGGGCAGCAGCCCCATGATCGCAAGGGACAGAACCGACTTGCCGGATCCGCTTTCCCCGACCACCGCAAGGGTTTCGCCCGGATGGATCGACAGGCTCACATCGTCCAGCGCCAGCAGCGGCCCGCTGTCGGTGGAAAAACTGACCGACAGGTTATCGACCGAGAAAAGCGGTGCGGCAACACCCGCCTGTTTCGAAATCGTCATCTGTTTCATACCGATCTCCGGTCGCCCGCATCGCGCAGCGCATCGCCCAGAAGGTTAAAGGACAACACGATCACGAAGATCATTACCGAGGCCGCCGTCGACACATGCGGCGCAAGGAACAAAAACGAACGCCCCTCTGCCGCGATAGAGCCAAGCTCCGCCGTGGGCGGTTGCAGCCCCAGCCCAAGGAACCCGAGCGTCGCGGCCAGCAATACCGCGTCGCCAAAGGCCAGGGTGGTATAGGTGAGGATTGGCGGATAGGCATTGGCCAAGAGATACCCGCTCAGCAGCCGCCTGTCGGGCAGGCCGATGGCGCGACCGCTGTCCATGTAATCCTGCGCCATGATCGACAGCGCTGCGCCCCGTGAAATCCGCGCGATGCCGGGCATCACCGACAGACCCACGGCAAAGATCAGACTATCAAGCCCGGGGCCAAGCATTGCTGCCAGCGACAGGCCGAACAGGATCGACGGAAACGAAAGAAAAACGTCGATGATCCGCATCAGCACGGAATCCAGCCGCCGGTAAAAGGCCGCGCACAACCCGATCGTACCGCCAAGCAGCGCCCCGAACCCGGTGCCGACAAAACCGATCAAAAGCGTGGTGCGCGCGCCGTACAGCAGCCGCGTCAGCAGATCGCG
Organism: Heliomarina sp.; assembly: GCF_052826185.1. Taxonomy (NCBI): domain Bacteria; kingdom Pseudomonadati; phylum Pseudomonadota; class Alphaproteobacteria; order Rhodobacterales; family Roseobacteraceae; genus Heliomarina; species Heliomarina sp. The sequence goes on from NZ_JBRBUI010000055.1 coordinate 77,819, forward strand.
CCCCTGACTGTCGGTCCCGAGGATATGACCGTCGACCGGCGGTTTCAGCCGCGCGCGGATGTTGGTCTCGTAGGGGTCGAAAGGTGTCAAAACGGGCGCAAGGATGGCAGCCAGCGTGATCAGCACCAGCACGCCAAGCGCAAGCGTCATCATCGGGTTGCGACGCAGTCTGCGCCAGGTACGGCCGCGCGCGGTAAAAGCGGTTGCATCACTCATGTCTTGGCTCCGATCCGCGGGTCCGCCAATTCGTTGAATATGTCCACGGTGATGTTCACGAGGATAAAGGCCGACGCGAGGAACACGATGGCCCCCTGCGCCATAGGATAGTCACCGGCAATGATCGACCCGACGGCCAGCCGACCGACCCCGGGCCATGAAAAGATGGTCTCGGTCACAACCGCACCCCCCAGCAGGGTGCCGATCTGAAGCCCGATCAGCGTGATGATAGGCAACAGCGCGGTGCGCAGCGCATGGTGTATGATGACCCGCGCCTCGGACGCGCCCTTGGCGCGCGCCGTGCGCACATGATCCGCGTAAAGCGATTCCGACAGGGTGGTGCGCGTCATCCGCGCAATCGGTCCGACAAGGATCAGCCCAAGCGCAATCGCAGGCAGGATGATGTGGGACAGCCCGTCAAGTGTCCAGAGCGGGCCGCCGCGTCCCTGAACCGGAAAGGCACGGGTGCGGGCGGCAAACTGGATCATCAGCAAACCGACCCAGAACACCGGAATGGAAACACCCATCACCGACACGGCCATCACCAGCCGGTCCACGATCCCGCCCCGGCGCAGGGCGGCAAGAATACCAAGACCCAGCGCGGTCGGCACGGCCCAGAGCATCGCCACCGCCAGCAGCTCGATGGTCGGTCCCGCCGCCCGAAGAAGCTCTCCCGATACCGAGGCGTTGTTGATCACCGATCGGCCCATGTCGCCGGAAAGAACGCGTTCGATATACCAGAAGAATTGCAGTAGCACCGGCTGATCAAGCCCGAGATGGCGGCGGATCGCGTCGATCTCTTCCTGCGTGCCTTGGGGACCCGCGATGGCCACTGCCGGGTCCGCCGGGATCACCTGCAGCATCAGGAACCCGATCAGCAAAACTCCGGTCAGCACGATCAGCGAGGTGACGCCCCTGTGGATCAGTCGTGAGAACATCAATAACGCTCCGAAAGTTGCCACGGCCCCGTGAGGGGGCCGTGGCCGTTGGCGTGAGTGGTGGTCGTCATCGCAGTTCGAGGTTCAGGCCGGTCCCAAAGGCCGCACCCGAGATGCCCGCAGGCTCGAACGGAACCAGTCTCGGACCGATGGCAACCGTGGGCTTTTCAAGCAAAAGCGGTTTCCAAAGGATCGCCTCGTGCAGATGCTTGCCAAGCGCCATGAATGCCTCGGCGCGCGCGTCCGCGTTGACCGCGCTGTTACCCGCTTCAAGCAGACGGTCGGTCTCTTCGTCTTCCCACATCATCCGGTTGGGCGAGGGCACCGAGGACGAGGCGAAATAGAGGTTCAGCGCGTCACCGGCGTTCAGATAGGGGTAGTCCATCTGGTAAAGATCATAGGTCTGCTCGCGCAGCTTTGCCCAGATCGCGGTCGAGTCATACAGTTCGACGTTCAGATCGATCCCGGCCTTGCGCAAATCGCCCTGCACGGTTTCCGCCTGCTCTCGCGAGGTGTTGAACCCGTAATAGGTCAGCGTGAGCGGCGTGCCGTCCTTTTGCCAGAACCCGTCGTCGCCTTTGGTGAAACCTGCCTCGGTCAGCAGCGTTTCGGTCTTGGCAGGGTCATAGGCGAAGGGCGTCGTGTCGATGCTCGGGTCGTAATCCAGCGCTTCCTCGGCATAATAGCTTTCGGTCGGCTCGACCGTGCCGAAAAAGATTGCCTCGGCAATCGCCGACTGGTCAATGGCATGGCTGACCGCTTCACGCACGCGAATGTCCTTCATGAAGTCGCGGGTGACTTTCATGCCAAGGTAATGGGTGCGGAAGGCCGCTTCGGGTTGCAGCAGGGTCACCGACGGGTCGGCCTCGAACTGGGCAATCGACCATGCCGGCAGGGAATAGGACGCGTCGATCTCTCCGGCCTGAAGGCTTGCAGCCAGCGTGGCCTCTTCGGGCACGATCTTCCAGACGACCTTGTCCACTTTCGCAGGTCCGGTATTGCCAAGCGCCGGGCTGCCCCAGCTATAGCCTTCATGCGCGCTCAGAACCACGCTATCATTCGGGTTCCAGCTTTCAAAGCAGAACGGACCGGTGCCGTTAAACGCCGTCACCCCGAAATCATCGCCAAGGCTCCCTGCCTGTTCCGGGTCGATGATGATAAAGTTGAACTGCGCCATCTGGTACAGCAGCCCGGAACTCGGCGCCTTGAGCTTGTAGACCACGGTCAGGTCATCGGGCGCGGTGACGCTGTCTACGGTGCCCGCTTTCCACGTGCTGACATAGGGACTGTCCGGCGTCAGCCAGCGTTCCATGCTGCCGACGACATCCTGCGCGGTAAAGGCCTTGCCGTCGCAAAAGGTCACGCCTTCCTTAAGGTGGAACGTGTAGGTCAGCCCGTCCTCCGAGATGTCCCAGCTTTCCGCCAGCGCAGGCTCGACCGTTTTCAGATCCGAACTAAGCGTAACCAGCGTGTCGCCGATCATGTAAAGCACTTCGGCCGCGGCAAGCGCCGAAGAGCGTTGCGGATCATAGCGATCCGCATCCGAGGTGCGGCCGATGGTAACGGTTCCGGCATCCTGCGCGGCGGCAGCGCTTGCGCAGGCAATCGCGGCGGCGCTGGCAAGACCAGCAAGCCGGAAAGCGATACCCGGAAACGGGCGTTGGTCAGTCATTTTGGGGGCTCCTGTTGGGGCTATAGGGCGATTATCCTTGCCCTTTTTCCAGTCCCGCAGGTCATGAACGATTCGCGGGGCGTTTCGGATCAGGGCTATATTGTGCGAATTACGCTACGCTCATGCTGCATTGCGGCCAAACGATGATTCTGCGTGGATTCATTCCCCTGGGGAATGATCTTCAGGCATGCCTGTTCCATCCAGCGGCTTCCACAAGGATCCATTCCCGGAACGCGGTCAGCGTGGACAGGTGGCGTTTTTTCTCAGGATGCACGAGGTAATAGGAACCGGCGTTGCGCATGCTGCGTGCAAAGGGTCGGTCGAGTTCACCCGCATTGATATGCTCCTGCGCCATGAAACTCGGGATCAGCCCGACGCCCAGCCCGTAGCGAGCGCCGCGAATGATCATGTCAAAGGTCTCGAACCGGCTCCCGCGAAAGGCATTGGCGCTGTTAAGCTCGCCCTGTTCCAACCAGTGCTGCCAGTCACGCGGACGGGCGCGGTGATGCAGCAGCGGCAGCATCTCGAGTGCGGCCACATCCTCCGGTTCGATCAGCCCCGGTCGGCAGACCGGAATCATGTCCTCGCCGAACAACAGATCCGATGGCCCGCCGGGCCAGGGGGCCTCCGCATAGAAAATCGCCGCATCGATATTTTCCTGCACCATGTCAAACGGCCATTGGCGCGAGGTGACGTTCAGCGAGATTTCAGGGTGCTGCTTGGTAAAGCCGACGATGCGCGGCAACAGCCAGTGGTTCCCGAATGACGGCAGGGTCGCGATGTTCAGCGACAGGCCACCGGGCCGGAAAGCCAGCGTTTCCATCGTCGCTTCTTCCATGATTTCAAGCGCTTCACGAACCCGGCTAAGGTAATGCTGCCCCGCCTCGGTCAGAACGATCCGCTGCCGGACCCGCTCGAAAAGCCGCGTGCCAAGCCAATCCTCCAGCGCGGCGATACGCTTGGACACGGCGGACTGGCTCATGTTCAGCTCTTCCGCCGCGCGGGTGAAACTCCCGTGCCGCGCCGAAGCCTCGAAAACGGTAAGCGAAGGGAGTGAAGGCAGAACACGGCGCATGGCGTTGATCTCAAGTAATTCTATTCAGCAGATCACCAAGCCGCGCAGGCCGCAAGCGGGCTTTCAACGAATTCATACGACACAAACCACATCCGCCCTCAGCGCGAGGCACCGAAGCCAGCAACACTGCCGTTAGCCGGACGAACGATCACCCAACGCCCTGTGGTCCTTCTGCACAAGAGACGGGCTGATCCCGGTTTTCTTCCGATAGGCGGTCGCAAAGGCCGTCGCGGTTTCATATCCGGCCAGTTCGGCGGCTTTGCTGACGGGCATGCCCCGGCGCAGCGCCTCCGAAGCCTGTTCGAACCGTGCCTCGCGCAGTCTTGCCAGAACAGATTGCTTATAGGCTTTCTGAAACAGCCGGCGCATCGAAGACACGCTCATGCCACCAACCGCCGCGATGGCGTCCAGCGCGGGCAGGGGGCCGGAACGGCTTGCAAAGCTCTCCATTCGCAGCAACCGGTCGCGGTCCTGCGGGCGCAAACCGTCGGTCTCAGTCAGCAGCGCCCCCAGAACGTGCCGGATCACCGACATGGCAAGCGTTTCCCGTTCGATCAGGTCCAATGCCTCCTGCGCGGGACCAGACGAGGCTCGCCCGCTGACAAAAGCACTTACTCGCGCCACATCCGCAGGCGCGGCAACCCAGGATTCAAGCCGGTGCAACTGACCGCGCATCACTTCTGACGGGTCTATGCCGCGCTCCTCCAGCCACTCCCATGACAGCACGATTGAAAGTTTCTGCAGACGCTCACCGCGCTCCAACCGCCGGCGGAATTCGGCAGGCCGTGCCAGCGCGCTCATCACGATGCGCACCGGCTCGTCCATCCGGCGTCCGAATTCCAGCACATCCTGTCCGATCATGCCACGAACCCGCCCCTCCAGCACCATGTGCAGAATGACATTCGCCGGGCGCACCATACGGGTTTCGAAATCCGTCTCGACACGGGTGTTCTGGAAATTCACCGTCAGCCCCGAAGGTGTCCGCGTGCCAAACCGGCCGCCCCGCAGAACGATACGATCTTCCGGCAGGGTCGCCCCGAATTCCTGAATCGCGGGCTGCGCATTCTGCCTGATCTGACCAAGGCTGATCGGTGTCATTTAGGCCGTCCCCCAAAGAAACTGGCGGTTTCAAGCATATCTCTGACCGTTTCGAAAAGGTATTCGGCTAGTCTGTCACGGTCCTATCTCTTATTTCTTGATAAAAATAGTAGGAATTCGAGGACACTATGACGCGCCGACTCCCGCATCGCTCAATCCGCCATGTTTTGATGGCAACCACCGTTATCGCCGGGCCCGCACTCGCACAGGACCTGATCGAACTCGATCCGATCACCGTGCTCGGGTCGAGCTATGAGACGGAAGGCACCAACAGCTACACCACTGATCTCATCTCGGTCGGCGAAAAAGCGGCGATGAGCCCGCGTGAAGTACCGCAGTCCACCACGGTCATCACCAGCAAGCAGATCAAGGATGGCGGTTACACCGCGCTCGAAGAGGCGCTGGCCGATACGCCCGGGATCATGATCCTAAACAACAACGTCGGTCGATCCTCGATCTTCTCGCGCGGCTATGAATTCGACTATCTCTATTTCGATGGTCTGCCCGCGCCGGTCAGCTCGATCTACGGCACCCAGCCCGATCTCTCCATCGTCGACCACGTCGAAATCCTCAAGGGGCCTGCCGGTCTCTTCATCGGCACCGGCGAGCCCGCCGGTTCGATCAACATGCGCCTCAAGCAGGCCACCGCGACCGCCTTCCAGGGCTATGCCACGGCGTCGGTCGATTCCAACGGTCAAGCGCGGGTCGAATTCGATGTGTCCGACGCGCTGAACGCCGACGGCACCGTTCGTGGCCGTTTCGTCGCGGCCTATGGCGACGGCGATAGCTTTATCGACGGGGTCGAGAACGGCGTTCAATCGCTCTATGGCGCGCTGGCATGGGACATCACGCCCGATACCACGCTGACCTTCTCGCTCAGCCAGATGCAACGCGACATCGTTCCCTATAACGGTCTGCCCGCCTATGCGGACAATTCGCTGATCTGGACCGATGTGGAAACGACGACGGTTCTCGACTGGAGCAACTTCGAGAACGAAACCGTCGATGCCGTGATCGCGGCCGAGCATCACTTTGACAATGGCTCGCGGATCAAGTTCTCGCTGCGCCATTCTCAGCAGGACGTTGATTTCCTCTACGGCTATTCCGGGTCTGCCGCCGCAGCGGATAACACGATCTCAAGCATCGCATGGCTGGGCCGCGATTTCGATCAGGACAGCCTCGCGCTCGACCTGCATGCGGAAATCCCCTTCATGCTTGGAGGCTGGGACGGTAACGCTATCATCGGTGCCGACTGGCAGCGCGTCGACAGCACCATGTTGCAGGCGCGGGGCAGCATCGCGGGCACATGGGATCTCGACACGTGGAACACCGGCGCCGTGCCGCAGCCGAACGCGGCTTACAGCACCAGCACCGATGCGGATTCCACGTCCAAAGGTCTCTACACGCAGGTCCGCCTGAAACCGATCGAGCCGCTGACCTTGATCGGTGGCGTACGTCTAAGCTGGTACGAAGGCACATCCTCGACCACGACGCTTGCAACCGGGGCGGTTGCCTCCGACACCTTCGACGTCGATGCGCAGGTCACGCCCTTTGCCGGTGTCACCTATGATCTGAACCCGAACACGACGCTCTATGCGAGCTATTCCGAAATCTTTATTCCCCAGTCCAAAGTCGACAGCGCCGGTGGCCTTCTCGATCCGGTCACGGGTGAGCAGTTCGAAATCGGCGTCAAGGCAAGGCTTGGCTATGGTCTCGACGTCTCCGCCGCGCTCTTCGATCTGCGCAAGGTCAACCGTCCGGTTTCCGTCATTGGCACCGGCTATTTCGTGGCCGAGGAGGAAGTGCGCTCGCGTGGTCTGGAGCTGACCGTGGCAGGCGAGGTGATGGACAACCTGCATCTCGCAGGGGGCTACACCTATACCGACACCGAATATCTGAACGGCACCAGCGCCGGTCAGGATTTCTCGACCTACACGCCCGAGCATATGTTCAAATTGGTCGGCAACTACGACGTGACCCAGGGTGCCATGGCAGGCTGGAGCTTTGGGGGTCGCCTGACCGTGCTGTCCGGCTTTTCCTCGCGCGGTGTCGAGGCGCCCGGCTACGGCATCGTCGATCTGATGGCGGCCAGGGATCTGGGCAATGACGTGATGCTCCGCGTCGGTGTCGATAACGTGCTGGATCGCGACTACTACACTCGTGTCGGCAGCTCGACCGTGTTCAACTTCCGGGGTGAGCCGCGCACGTTCAACCTCGCTGTTACCAAAACCTTCTGATGCGCAAACATATCGCAGCCATGGCCACATCTCTCGCAATGATGGGCCTCGCCACCGATATCTGCGCCCAGCAGATCCCGCGCGCCGAGGATTTCGGCGCGCCGTGGCATCCCGCGCAGACAGCCGTCTTCGACATCGGCGCGGGGCTCTCGCAATTCCGCATCCTGCTCTCCATCCCCGATGCGCCGCCACCGCCGAATGGATATGGCATCATCTACGCCATCGACGCGGGCTGGACCTTTGGCACCCTCCGCGACACCGAAAAGATGCAGGCCAGCCATTTCGCCGAATCCGCCGTGCGGCCAACCGTGATCGTCGGCATTGGCTGGCCCACGGAGACGCTGATCGATTTCGACCGGCGCGGCACGGATCTCGTCGGTCCGGAAACATCCGGGCCGGGCAGGGCGGCAACGCTCGCCATGATCCGCGACCAGCTTATCCCGCGGATCGAGGGCAGCCTCAGCATCGACCCGGATCACCGCATGATCCTTGGCCACAGCTTTGGCGGTGTCTTCGCGCTTCAGGCCCGCAACGCGCAGCCCGGATTGTTTTCCCATGTCGCGGCGGGCAGCCCCTCAATATGGACTGAACCCGAGGCGCTGGAAGCATCCGCAAAGCCCGATGGCGCCCCGGTTTTAATCACCGTGGGCGCGCTGGAAACGCCCGAGGCCGCGCTGGCGGCAGGCCAGCCTGCCGACCGGGTCGCCCGCTTGCGCGAACGCGACATGGTCGGGCGGGCGCAGCGCATGGCCGACAAACTCAACGCGCCTTTCATGGAAATCCCCGGCGCGACCCATGGGGCATCCGTCACCGGTTTCCTCGTCCGCGCCGTTAGCTTTCTCTGGCAGACGCCAGTGAACTAGTCGCCGCTGCGCGACACCACGTGATCGCTGCCGATCCCGCCGAGCGAATGGAACAAGCCGCCCGTATTGTTGACGCCGAATTTCTTCAAAAGCTTGGCGCGGTACACCTCGACCGTCCGGTGCGAAATATCCAGCCGTCGGGCGATTTCCTTGCTGGTCAACCCGTCCGACAGGTAAGAGATGATCTCCCGCTCGCGCCGACTTAGCGGCACGTAGGGACGGGTTGTCGACAGGTCGGCAAAGCTCCAGACTGCGCGCATCAGCGGGTCTTCCGGCGTAAAGGAATGGCCCCGCACGCGGCACCAGAACAGGGTGCCGTTCTTCTGGGCCATGATGCGTTCGTCCCAATACGTATTGTTCTCGCGCAACTGCCGCACCCCCCGGTCGCGGATGTTCACGAACTCCTCGTCGCTGGGGTAAAGCCGCGCGAATACCTGATTGCGCAGCTCCTCGCGCTCATACCCGAACATCTCGGCAAAGGCTTGATTACATTCACGAATGACCCGGTTTTCCGTAATCACCAGCCCCACTGGCGCAAAGTCGAAAGCGATGCCTGCAAACTCTCCGGTGGCGAATGCCTCGTCGATACGTAGTTCCACTATATTGCTCCGGCGCGCGCCACGGGTGATCCTGCCACCCAAGGTAGCAGGTGAGAACACGGGTGCAATGCCCGTGCGCTACTGCCGAATGGGAGGATACCATGAATATCATCAAGCGACTCGTCGCAACATTTGCGGTGAGTGTTGCCGCAACCGCCGTCTACGCGCAGGATCCGATCAAGATCGCGCTGATCCACGGCCTGTCCGGTTCCAGCTTTGAGGCTTTCTCGAAACAGGCCCAGACCGGGTTCGAGATGGGCATCGAATACGGCACCGATGGCACCAATGAAATCAACGGGCGTCCGATCGAGCTGATCATCAAGGACACCCAGTTCAAGCCCGACGTCGCCCGCGCCGTTCTGGCCGAAGCTTACGGTGATGACGAAGTTCTGCTCGCCGTCGGGGCGACCTCTTCGGGCGTGACCGTCGGCATGCTGCCGATTGCCGAAGAATACGAAAAGATCCTGATCGTCGAACCTGCCGTTGCCGACAGCCTCACCGGGCCGGACAGCAACCGGTACGTCTTCAAGACCTCGCGCAACTCCTCGATGGATATGCAGGCGCAGGCGCTCGCCCTCCAGCCGGACGAAAACCTCGTCGTCGCCACGCTGGCCGAGGATTATGCCTTTGGCCATGACGGCATCGCCGCGTTCAAATCCGCGCTTGATGGCACTGGCGCGCAGGTCGTGGCCGAGGAATACGTCCCCCAAGGCGCCACCGATTTCACCGCCGTGGCCGAGCGCATGTTCAACGCGCTCAAGGATAAAGAGGGTCGCAAGGTCATCCTGATCTACATCGCGGGTGGCGGCGACGCGCCCGGCAAGATCCAGGCGATGGACCCGTCCCGCTATGACATCGAAATCTCGATGGGCGGTCACATCCTGCCGGTTCTGCCGACCTACAAGCGGTTCCCCGGCATGGAAGGCGCGGTTTATTATTACTACGAGGCCTTTGAGAACCCGGTGAACGAATGGCTGGTGAAAGAGCATGAGGCGCGTTTCGACACGCCCCCCGACTTCTTCACCGCCGGTGGCATGTCGGCCGCGCTCGCCGTGGTCAAGGCGCTGAAAGAGGCGCCCGACTATGAAACCGAGACGCTGATCGAAACCATGGAAGGCATGTCCTGGGACACGCCCAAGGGCTCCATGACCTTCCGCCCCGAAGATCATCAGGCGCTGCAGGACATGCTGCACTTCAAAATCCGCGTCGATGAAGGCGTCGACTGGGCGATCCCGGAAAAGGTCCGGATCATCCCAGCTGACGAAATGGACATCCCCGTCGGCCGCGACAACAACGGCTGATCCAAGCGGCCCGGGCGCGATCCGCCCGGGCCACCCCGTACTCCGATACAAAAGAACACTCACATGAGCGATCCGTCCCTCGTCACGCAGGACCTGACAATCCGGTTCGGCGGCCACGTCGCGGTCAACAGCGTCTCCTGCGCGTTCCGCCCGGGCGAGCTGACCGTCATCGTCGGCCCGAACGGCGCTGGCAAGACCACCTATTTCAACCTGATCTCCGGCCAGCTTGCCGCGACATCGGGCAAGGTCATCAAGGATGGCACCGACATCACCGCGCAGTCGCCCTCGGCCCGCGCACGCCACGGGATCGGCCGCGCCTTTCAACTGACCAACCTGTTTCCGCAACTGACCGTATTCGAAAACATCCGCCTCGCGGTTCAGGCGCATTCCGGCGAGGGCTGGCGCATGCTGCGCCCAGTCAGCCATTTTCGCGCCCTCAGCGAAAAGGCCGAGCACTACCTCGAGGCGACCCGCCTGACCAAGCTTGCCCACCAGACCGCCGCCAACCTGCCGCATGGTGACCAGCGCAAGCTCGAGGTCGCGCTGCTCATGGCGATGGAGCCCGATATCTACATGTTCGACGAACCCACCGCAGGCATGTCGCTCGACCACGCGCCCGACGTGCTCGACCTGATTGCCGGCATCAAGGCCGACAAGACCAAGACGGTCCTGCTGGTCGAACACAAGATGGACGTGGTACGCGCGCTCGCCGACCGCATCATCGTTCTCCATAACGGAGAGCTGCTCGCCGATGGCGCGCCGCAAGAAGTCATGTCAAGCCAGATCGTCCGCGATGTCTATCTCGGCACATCCGAGGGCGTCGCATGAGCCTGTTGACTCTTGACCATATGAAGACCGATATCGGCCAATACGCGGTGCTGCACGACGTGAGCCTTACCGTGCCGGAAGGCGGCGTTTTCGTGCTGCTGGGCCGCAACGGCGCGGGCAAAACGACCACGCTTCGCTCTATCATGGGGCTTTGGAATGCCTCGCCCGGCTCGGTCAAGTTCCGCGGACAGGACATCACCGCGCTTCATACGGCGGAAATCGCCAAGCTCGGCATCGCCTATGTGCCCGAGAACATGGGCATCTTCGGTACGCTCACCGTGGATGAAAACCTCGTCCTCGCCGCCGACAAGGGCCGCATCGACCCGACGCGCCTTAAACGCATCCACACGCTTTTCCCCGCGCTCGAACGCTTCCGCGACAAAAAGGCGTGGTCGCTCTCAGGCGGGCAGAAACAGATGCTCTCGGTCGCCCGCGCCATCATGGAGCCGCGCGAGCTGATCCTGATCGATGAACCGACCAAGGGCCTTGCCCCGGCGATCGTCGATTCAATGGGCGAGGCATTTCGCGAAATCGGGCAGGACAGCACGATCCTGCTGGTCGAACAGAACTTCAACTTTGCCCGCAAGCTGGGCCGCGACATGGCCGTCATCGACGATGGCCGCGTCGTGCACCAAGGCAGCATGGAATCCTTCGCAGCAGATACCGGTCTTCAGGACCGGCTGCTCGGACTGGCCATGTAAGGGAAAGAGGCAAATGGACAGAATATCGGAAATCCTGGGACGCATGGGCGGGGTGAACCTGCTGCCCGTCGCGCTCGCGGCAGTGGCCTTCATCCTGATCGGCGCGCCCTCATCATGGGCCACGCTGACCGTCGCCGGGCTGGCGATGGGCATGATGGTCTTCCTCATGGCTTCGGGTCTCAGCCTTGTCTTCGGCCTGATGGACGTGCTGAACTTTGGCCATTCGGCGTTCGTGAGCTTTGGCGCCTTCATCGCCGCCACCGTCCTCGCGGGCCTCAGCACATGGCTCGCCGCCGACAGCGTCGCGCTCAATACCGCCGCGCTGGTCATGGCGTTTCTGGCCGCGATCCTCTTTGGTCTCGTCGCGGGCTGGTTCTTTGAAACCGTGATCATCCGACCCGTCTACAAGGACCACCTGCGCCAGATCCTGATCACCATGGGTGCGATGATCGTCGCCGAACAGACCATCCTCGCTTTCTGGGGAGGCACGCCCTTTACTGTGCTGCGTCCGCATTTCCTCGAAGGCTCCTGGATCATCGGCGATGTCAGCATCGAGATCTATCGCGGCTTTGCCTTCCTGCTGGGCCTCGCGGTCTTCGTTGGGCTGTACCTCGTGATGAACCGAACCCGCATCGGTCTCCTTGTCCGTGCCGGGGTGGAAAACCGCGAAATGGTCGAGGCGCTCGGCTTTCGGGTCGACCGTCTGTTTATCGCCGTCTTCATGCTCGGCTCCGGCCTCGCTGCGCTCGGTGGCGCGATGTGGGCGGGGTATGAAACCCTGATCACTCCCGCGCTCGGCTCCGAACTGATGATCATCGTCTTTATCGTCGTCATCATCGGCGGCCTCGGCTCCATCGAGGGCACACTGCTTGGCGCGATCCTTGTCGGTCTCATGTCAAATTACCTCGGCTTTCTCGCGCCCAAGATGGCGCTTGCCTCGAACATGATCCTCATGGTGGCGATCCTGCTCTGGCGGCCCAACGGCCTCAAGCCGGCCGTGTGAGGGAGGGAATGATGAACCAGACCCAGACCACCGGCGCCCTGACGATCAAGCTGATCGTCCTTGCCATCGGCGCGCTGCTGCTCTTCGCGCCCTTCCTGTTTCAAGACGTGCGCTCGCTCGAAGTCGCCGCGCGTATCTGTATCTTCATCGTACTTGTCGCAAGCTATGACCTGCTGATCGGCTATACCGGCATCGTCAGCTTTGCCCATACCATGTTCTTTGGTTTCGGGGCTTACGGCGCGGCGATCCTGCTCAAGGGCATGGGACCGGGCTGGACGCCGGTCATCCTCGGCGCGCTTGCGGGCGTAGGCGTGTCGCTTGTCTTTGCCATCGCCATCGGCTTGCTCAGCCTGCGGGTCAAGGCGATCTTCTTCGCGATGATCACCCTTGCGGCAGCCTCGGTCGTGCTGGTGCTGGTCTCGCAGATGTCCAGCCTCACGGGGGGCGAGGACGGCATCACCTACAAGGCACCCGACCTCTTCAAACCGGCAACCAAACTGCTGACCGATGACGAAGGCAAAGTCGTCCGCCTTTGGGATGTCCGCCTGAACGGCAAGCTCGCGGCCTATTACTTTGTGTTCCTCACCTCGCTGATCCTGTTCCTGCTGATGCTGCGCTTTACCACGTCGCCGCTTGGCACCGTGCTGAAAGCGATCCGCGAGAATGAGCAGCGCGCCGAGGCCATCGGCTATCGCGTCGTGGCCTATCGCACCTTCGTCTTCTGCCTCTCGGCCACCATGGCCTCGCTGGCGGGAACGATCTATGCGGTCTGGCTCAAGTATACCGGTCCCGACACCTCGCTCTCCTTTGCGATCATGATCGACATCCTGCTGATGGTGGTGATCGGCGGCATGGGCACCATGTGGGGCGCGGTCATCGGCGCTGTGCTGCTGGTGCTGGCGCAATACTACCTGCGCGACCTGATGGGCGCGGCCTCCGAGGCGATGGCCGGCATTCCCGTTCTGCCGAACCTGCTTGCCGCCGACCGCTGGTTGTTCTGGCTCGGGATCATCTTTATCCTGCTGGTTTATTTCTTTCCCAAGGGCATCGCCGGCACGGCAATGGACAAGGGCGCGGCCAAGTGATCCTGCCCCGATTTACCCTTGTCCCGGTGATGGATCACGAAATCCACGTGACCGAATGGGGCGATCCGTCCCATCCGGCGCTGGTCATGTGGCACGGTCTGGCCCGTACGGGGCGCGATTTCGATGAACTCGCCAGCGCCCTGTCGGATCGCTACTTCGTAATCTGCCCGGATACCATCGGGCGCGGACTCTCAAGCTGGGCCAGCGACCCCGAGGCGGAATATTCCGTCGAATTCTACGCCGGGATCGCCGCCGACCTTCTGGATCACTACGGTATCCAGCGCACCGCCTGGCTTGGCACCTCGCTTGGCGGCATGATCGGGATGCGGCTTGCCTCCGGGCCCCACGCCGACCGTCTCACCTGCCTGATCCTGAACGACATCGGCCCCGAAGTACCCTCCGAGGCCGTCCAGCGCATCACCACCTATGTGGGTGACCCGCCGGTATTCAAATGGCTCTCCGAGGCCGAAACATGGCTGCGTGCAATCTACCGCCCCTTCGGCCCCGCAGGCGATGGATTCTGGAGCCGCATGGCCCGCAACTCCGTGCGCCGTCGCGGTGACGGGCGGCTGACCCTGCATTACGACCCGGAAATCATCGTGCAATTCACCGCCTCACGCGATGAACTCACCAGCTGGGACCGCTACGACAGGATCACCACCCCTTGCCACCTGTTCCGGGGGCGAGAATCCGACATCCTGCCTGCCGAGATCGCGCACCGGATGCTGGATCGCGGCCCGGCACCGGCGCTGACCGAATTCGACTGCGGCCATGCGCCCAACCTCTCGACGCCCGAGGATATCGCTATCGTGCGTCGGGTTCTCGCCGATCTGACCTGACGCGGTCTAAACCGCCACCACGATCTGCGATACCAGCTCGGCGGTGTTATGGACGTTGAATTTCTTCATCAGCTTGGCGCGATGCACCTCGACCGTCCGATGTGAAATGCCCAGCCGCTCGCCGATCTGTTTCGAGGTCATGCCGCTCCCGATCAGCGGCGCGATCTCCTTTTCCCGCGCCGTCAACCGGACCGAACGATAGGGTTTTCCCTCGATCTTCTCGAAGCTCCAGATCATCAGCTCATAGGGATCGTCGGGCGTCAGGGTCGTCCCCTTGGCTCGCGCCCAGAAAACCTCGCCTCCACTTGCCTGCATGAAACGTTCATCCTCGTAATAGCGGCTCTTGCCGCCCCGCATGACCTCTTCGCACTGATCGCCGATCCGCATGAAGTCAGCGGTCGAGGGGTACAGTTTTTGCACCGACCGCCCGATCAGATCGTTCCGTTCGAACCCGAACAGACCGGCCAGCGCGCGATTGATCGTTACAATCCTACGATACCGCGTCATCAGCTGCGCCACCGGCGATTCCTCGAATGCCAGCGCCGCCGCCTTGGCCCGGGTGGAGGTGTCGAACATATGCGCATAAACCTACGTAGTGATACGTAGGTATCTACGTAGTTTCACGGATATTGCAATCTCTCCCACCATGCGATGATCCGCGCAGGAGGATTCACCATGGAAAATATCTCGATCGTTGGCTCCGGCCATACCAAGTTCGGCCGTCTCGACGCGAGCCTCGAACAGATGATCATCGATGTCGTCAAAGAGGCGGTTGAGGAATCCGGCATCGCGCCCGAAGATATCGACGCCGTCTATCTGGGCCATTTCAACTCCGGTCTCGTGCCCGATGGGTTCGCCTCGTCGCTGATCTTTCAGGCCTATCCGGAACTGCGCTTCAAACCGGCGATGCGCGCGGAAAACGCCTGCGCCTCCGGTTCCGCCGCGATCCACGCGGGCATCAACGCCATTCAGGCGGGCAAGGCAAAAACCGTGCTGATCGTGGGCGCCGAAAAGATGACCCACCGCAGCACCGCCGACGTAACCACCTCGCTTGCCGGGGCGGGCTATCAGAACGACCCGCAGGAATCCGGCCTCAGCTTTCCGCAGGTCTTCGGCATCGCTGCCAAGGGATACACCGAACGCTACGGCAGCCCGCTTGACGCGATGGCCAGGATCTCGGTCAAGAACCACGGCAACGCGATGCAGAACCCGCTGGCGCAGATGCAAAAGGAATTCACCTTTGAAGAGGCAAGCCAGGTCACCAACAAGAACCCGGAGATCGCGCCACCCCTGCGACTGACCGATTGCTCGCTTGTCACCGACGGGGCCGCCGCGATCATCCTCACGACCGAAGAAAACGCCGAGAATTTCCCCAAGGCGGTCCGTTTCCGCGCCGCCGAGCATGTCAGCGATTTCCTCCCTATGTCGCGCCGCGATTTCCTGTCCTTCGAGGGGCCGGAACGCGCCTTTAACCGCGCCTATGAAAAGGCGGGCGTCACGGTGAAAGACATCGACTTTGCCGAGGTACACGACTGTTTCACAATCGCCGAACTTCTGACCTATGAGGCCATGGGCCTCGCTGACAAAGGGCAGGGACAACGTGCGCTCGACGAGGGCACCGTCTACCGCGACGGGACGCTGCCGGTGAACCTCTCGGGGGGTCTTAAGGCCAAGGGTCATCCCGTGGGCGCCACCGGCGTTTCCATGCACGCGATCTCTTTCCGTCAGCTGACGGGGCAGGCGGGCGAGATGCAGAAACCGGGCGCGAATATCGGCGCGGTCTTCAACATGGGCGGGGCCGCCGTGGCCAACTATGTCTCGATCCTCGAGACGCAAAAGGCCTGAGCCCCGTGAACATCGCGACCTGGCTATACCAGACCGCGCTTGTCCGGCCGGACGCTCCGGCGATCCGGCTGGGCAACAATCTTTGCGCCACCTATGGCGATTTCGCCCGGTCCGCCGCCCGTATCGGCGTCTTTCTGCGCGACCATCACGGTATCGGGCCGGGCGACCGCATCTCGATCTTCGCCCGGAACGCGCCGGAATATCTCGAACTTCTCTACGGGGTGCTCTGGATCGGCGCGACGGTCGTGCCGGTCAATCACAAGCTGCACTCAAAAGAGGCCGCCTGGATCATCGCCAACGCCGAGGCCCGCATCGTTTTCACGGAAAGCGGCACGGTCTTTTCGTCTGACACGAACTTGCCTACGAACACGCGCGAAGTCTCCATCGGTTCGGTGCCGCCCAATGAACCAAGCGCACCCGTTAACCCGCCCGCAAGCGTCAACGACGATGACACCGCTTGGCTATTCTACACCTCGGGCACCACAGGGCGTCCAAAGGGGGTGATGATCACTCATCGCAACCTGCGCGTCATGGCCATGACCTACCCGCTGGACGTGGACCAGATCTTTCCCAGCGATCACCCGCTCTATGCCGCGCCGATGTCGCACGGGGCGGGGCTCTATAACTTCCACTACGTCCGGATCGGCGCCTGCCACGTCATCCCGCCCTCGCAGGGCTTTGACGCGGCTGAGATAGCTTCGCTTGCCAAGTCACTTGGGAATATCACCTTTTTCGCCGCGCCCACGATGATCAAACGCCTGATCGCCCACGCGCAGCGAACCAACTACAACGGCGACGGCATCCGCACGATCATATACGGCGGCGGGCCCATGTACCTCGCCGATATAGACCACGCGCTTGATGTGTTCGGGCCAAGATTCGCGCAGATCTACGGGCAGGGCGAATGCCCCATGACGATCACCGCGATGAACCGTGACCTCGTTGCCGACACCACTCATCCCGAAGCCATGCAGCGCCGCGCCTCGGTCGGGCTGGCGCAGGCCTGCGTCGAGATCCGCATCGCCGACGAAGACCTCAACGATCTGCCCACCGGTGAGGTTGGCGAAGTCCTCGTGCGTGGCGACACCGTCATGGCGGGCTACTGGCGCAACCCGGAGGCAACCTCTGCCACCCTCGTCGACGGATGGCTGCGCACCGGCGATCTCGGGCGGCTCGATGGCGACGGGTTCCTCACGCTCACCGACCGCAGCAAGGATGTGATCATCTCGGGCGGCACGAACATCTACCCGCGAGAGGTTGAGGAAGCGTTGCTAACCCACAAGGATGTTTACGAAATCGCGGTAATCGGCGCGTCCCACGCTGACTGGGGCGAAGAGGTCGTGGCCTTTGTCGTGCCCCTCGAGGGCACCAAACCAGATGCCGAAGCCCTGACTGACTGGTGCAAGACGCAGATCGCGTCCTTCAAGAAACCATCCCGCTATGTCTTCGTGCCGGACCTGCCCAAGAACGGCTACGGCAAGATCCTGAAAACGCAACTGCGCGCGCAACTAAGCGAACAGTCCTGACCGGCCAATCCGGTTTCAGCCCTGTTGCTCAAGATGCGACATGACATGGTGAAATTTCTCGCCCTGAACCGCCACGTGGTCGCGCAGCAGTTCGGCGGCGCGCTCGGGCGTCCCGGCTGAAATCGCCTCGACGATGGCTTCGTGTTCATCCATCGACTGCTGCAACCGCCCGCGCAGGAACAACTGCATGCGGCGGTAGGGTTTCAGCCGCCGGTGCAGGCGCGACGCTTCCTGTTCAAGGAACCGGTTGCCCGACAGCGCATAGATCAGGTGATGGAACACGCCGTTCTTGAGGTAATACCGGTCGATATCCCCCGTATCGCAGGCCGCATGGCATTCCGCGTTCACCTCGCGCAGCTCTTTGATCGCGGCTTCCGTGGCCCGTTTCGCCGCAAGCCGCCCGCAGACGGCTTCCAGCTCGGCCATGACTTCGAACATCTCGAGGATTTCCACCGGCGAGCTGATTCGCACGAAAACTCCCCGGCGCGGCTGCTGCACCACCAACCCGGATTGAGCCAGCCTGTGAAAGGCTTCGCGGATCGGGGTGCGCGATACATTGTGCTCTTCCGCAAGGCTCGCCTCGTCCAGCCGGGTGCCCGGAGAAAAGCGCCCCGTGAGGATCTGATCCTCAAGTATCTGTGCAATCTGATCCGAGCGGCTGCGCGGTTCGGTGGGCTCGATATCCAATCTCATGCGTCTTGTATACGAAAAGGTTGACAAGGTACGCAATAGCCTGCCTCATTAGTGGATCGGGTGCCAGGAGGAGAACGGCACCCTGGGAGGAGATAACATGACCAGACGTTTTCTTGCGGCGAGCACCCTCGCCGTCATTGCCGCAATGGGCGCTGCCACCGGTGCCTTTGCGGAGAAACTGAAACTTTCGCATCAATGGTCCGAAGGCGATGTCCGCCACAAGGTCGCGCAGATGGTGGCCGATGATGTGGCCGCCGCCGGTGTCGATCTGGAAATCCAGATTTTTCCGAACCAGACCCTGTTCAAGGCGCGCGAGCAATATACCCCGCTTAGCCGGGGCCAGCTCGACATGACGATTTTCCCGCTATCCTATGCGGGCGGCCAGCAACCGGCCTATAACCTCACCCTGATGCCCGGCCTCGTGAAGAACCACGAACATGGCGCGCGTCTCTCGGCCTCTCCTTTCATGGATCAGATCGAAGAAATCATGGCCGGCGATGACGTGAAAACGCTGGTGCATGGCTATCTGGCCGGGGGGTTCGGCTCTAACAAGGGCTGCATCACCAAACCCGCGGATGTGCAGGGCGTGACGATCCGCGCGGCGGGCAAATCCTTTGAGGAAATGCTTGCAGGGGCAGGGGCCTCGATCAGCTCCATGGCCTCGTCCGAGGTCTATTCCGCGCTTCAGACCGGCGTGCTTGACGCGGCCAATACCTCGTCGGAAAGCTTCCTCAGCTATCGTCTTTACGAACAGCTGCAATGCTACACCCCGGCGGGCGATACCGCGCTCTGGTTCATGTACCAGCCGCTGCTGATCAACAAAACCACCTTCGATAACCTCTCTGCCGAACAGCAGACCGCGCTGACCGAAGCCTCGGCCAAGGCGGAAACCTGGTATCTCGAACAGGCCAAGGAAGGCGACGCGATCACCACAAAGGCCTTTGCCGATGCCGGTGTCGAAATCGCCGAGATGACGTCCGAGGATTTCGACGCATGGCGTGAACTGGCCAAGGAAACTTCGTACCCGTCCTTTGCGGGCTCGGTCGAGGGCGGTCAGGACCTGCTCGACATGGCGCTGTCTGTCGAATGAACAAGTCGCCTGCCGCCAATGCGCGCGCGGGCGCGGAAACCGGTGCGCGGGATGGGCGCACCGGTGACCAACCGCCGCTGGCCCTGCGCGCCATCGAAGCTCTTTCCACAATTTTCGGTGTGCTCGCCGCCGTGATGATCCTCGCCTCGGTGCTGATCACCTGCCACATGATCTTCATGCGGGGTGTCATGGGCGTGTCAACGATCTGGCAGACCGAAGCTGTGATCTACCTGATGATCGGTGCCACGCTGCTGGGTCTGCCCTATGTCCAGAAGCTGCGCGGCCACGTAGGGGTCGATCTGCTGCCGCAGATGCTGCCGCCGCTGGGCCGCCGCATCCTCGCGGTGCTCGTGATGCTGGCCACCATCGCCATGACGGGCGCAATGCTCTGGTATGGCTGGGAAATGTTCCATCTCGCATGGGCGCGCGGCTGGAAATCTGAATCGGTCTGGGCCTTCCCGCTCTGGATCACCTACCTGTCGGTTCCGCTCGGTTTTGGGCTCTATCTGCTGCAATTGCTGGCCGATCTCTGGTTCGCTGCCTTCGGCGCGCCTCAGGCCCTCCCGGAACCTCATCCTGAACGGAGCCCCGACTGATGGAGCCTCTGACTCTCGGTCTTCTGGTGGCACTGGCCACCGTCATCGTCCTGTTTTCCGGCGTTTCAGTCGCAGTTGGCCTGCTTATCGTCGCCACGCTGTTCCTGTGGATCTTCGACGGGTCGCGTTCGCTCACCGCGCTGCCAGAGCTGTTCTACGCCGAACTCAACAGCTTTGCGCTGCTCTCGATCCCGATGTTCATCATCATGGGGGCGGCCATCGCGTCGACCCGCGCGGGCCCGGACCTCTACGAGGCGCTGGAGCGCTGGCTCACCAAGGTGCCCGGCGGTCTTGTCGTGTCGAACCTCGGCGCCTGCGCGCTGTTCGCCGCCATGTCCGGATCAAGCCCGGCCACCTGCGCCGCCATCGGCAAGATGGGCATCCCCGAGATGCGCCGCCGCGGCTATCCGCCCGAGGTCGCTGCCGGGTCCATCGCGGCGGGCGGCACGCTCGGCATCCTGATCCCGCCCTCGGTCACCATGATCGTCTACGGCATCGCCACCGAAACCTCGATCGGGCGGCTGTTCCTTGCGGGCGTCCTCCCGGGGCTGCTGCTGACGCTGCTCTTTATCCTATGGGCGATCTTCGACACCTGGCGTCGCGGCGCGGCAAGCGCGGCGCTTGCCTCGGCCAGCTACACATGGCGTCAGCGGATCGAGATCTTGCCTCGCGTTCTGCCCTTTCTCGCGATCATTGCTGGCGTGCTCTATGCGCTTTACGGCGGCATTGCCACGCCCTCCGAAACCGCCGCCGTAGGCGCGCTGCTCTGCATCTTCGCGGCCATCGTGATCTACCGGATGTTCAACGGGCGCGATCTCTGGGTCGTCCTGCGCGACAGCACTCGTGAAAGCGTCATGATCCTGTTTATCATCGGCGCGGCCGGCGTGTTCAGCTTCATGCTGTCCTCGCTGTTCGTCACCCAGTCGGTGGCCCAATGGATCGCCGCGCTCGAGGTCAATCGTTGGGTGCTGATGGCGGTCATCAACCTCTTCCTGCTGGTCGCCGGGTTCTTCCTGCCGCCGGTGGCTGTGATCCTGATGTCGGCCCCGATTCTGCTGCCGATCATCACCTCGGCCGGGTTCGACCCCTATTGGTTTGCGGTGATCGTGACGATCAACATGGAAATCGGGCTGATCACGCCACCGGTCGGGCTCAATCTTTACGTCATCAACGGCATCGCCCCCGATATTTCGCTCAAACAGGTGCTCTGGGGCTCCATGCCCTTCGTCGGCTGCATGATCCTTGCTATCGTATTGATGTGTCTTTTCCCGGGTCTGGCCACCTGGCTGCCCGAAGCCGTCATGGGGGTAGCGCTGTGAGCCTTTTTTCCGATGTCCTGACCAGCGTGTTTTCCCGCAATACGAGGCGGCAGCTTCTGTCCAAGAACGACAGCCGCAGCACCGAGGCGCTGATCGCCGACCTGCTCTCGGGACACGGCGAGATTTCGGGCATGACTACGGCGGCGCAGATCCTCGACCGCTACGGCGCGCTGGACGATGACGGCAAGCTGGCCTTCTTCGACCATATCTCGGGCGCGCTCGGGGTCGACATTCCCCGCTTGCGCGCCGCGCTCGATGCCTTCGAATCCGAACCGGATGCCAAAACTTACGGCGAATTCCTCAGATCGGCGGAACCGACCCGTCAGGAACTGGCGCGCCGTCTCAACCGCGTGCCCGGGGCGACCACGCAGCTTGTCGAAATGCGCAGCGATCTTTTGCGGCTGATCCCGCGCAACGACCCCCGGGCCCGTATCGATCTGGATTTCCAGCATCTTTTCGCCTCTTGGTTCAATCGTGGTTTCCTGGTCCTGCGTCGGATCAACTGGGAAAGCCCGGCCCATATCCTAGAAAAAATCATCGAATACGAAGCCGTCCACGCGATCCATTCTTGGCAGGACCTGCGCCGCCGTGTCGAACCCTCGGACCGGCGCTGTTTCGCGTTCTTCCACCCTGCCATGCCGGATGAGCCGCTGATCTTTGTCGAGGTCGCACTGACCAAGGGGATCCCCGGTTCGGTCCAGCGCCTGCTGGCCGAAGACCGCGACGCGCTCGCCGCGGAAGAGGCCGACACTGCCGTTTTCTACTCGATCTCCAATTGCCAGTCGGGCCTTGCCGGGATCTCCTTTGGCAACTCGCTGATCAAACAGGTGGCCGAGGATCTGGCGGCGGAACTGCCCAATATCACCACCTTTGTCACGCTCTCGCCGATCCCGACACTCAGCCGCTGGATGAAGGAGGAAGGCATCGACGCCGGCAAGCTTGACGAGGGCGAATTGCAGGCGCTGGCCGCGCGTTTCCTGTTGACCGCCAAGCGACCCGATGGCATGCCCTATGACCCGGTGGCCCGGTTCCACCTTGGCAACGGGGCCTATGTCCATGCCGTCCATGCCGGGGCGGATACATCGGAAAAGGGCATGTCGGAAAGCCGGGGCGCCATGGTGAATTACCGCTACGAGGCCGAAAGCTTCGCCGAGAACCACGAACGTTTCGCCGCGCATAAGGAAGTTGTGGCAAGCAAGTCGGTCCGCGCGCTGGTCAAGACGGCCGCAGCGGCCTGAAGGGAGATAAGAGAATTGCCAAACCCATTATTCGACCGGCTCTTCGCCCCTCTGCAAGGGCGCGGGACGGCCTTCCTGACACTGGCCGACGGCCAGCAGATTTCGGGGGATGCCTTTCTAAAAATGGCCGCGCAACAAGCCAACGCGCTGGTTGGTGCCGGTCTGAAACCGGGTGACCGTCTCGCGGTTCAGGTTGAAAAATCGCCCGAGGCGCTTGCGCTCTACGGGGCCTGCGTCATGGCCGGGGTGGTTTTTCTGCCGCTCAACACCGGCTACAAGGCAGACGAACTCGCCTATTTCATCTCTGACAGCGAGGCCGGCGCGGTGATCTGCGACCCCGCCGATCAGGCCGAGGTTCAGGGCATCGCCGGGGGCGTGCCGGTGCTGACGCTCGACGCCAAGGGGCAGGGCAGCCTGACCGATGCGGCCGCCAACCAGCCCGACAGTTTCGATCCTGTGGATCGTGCCGAAAATGACCTCGCCGCGCTGCTTTACACCTCGGGCACAACGGGTCGGTCCAAGGGCGCGATGCTCAGCCAGGACAACCTTCTTTCCAACGCGCTGATCCTGACGCAGGAATGGCGATTTACGGCGGATGACGTGCTGCTGCACGCGCTGCCCATCTTTCATACCCACGGGCTTTTCGTGGCCTCGAACGTGATGCTGGCCGCGCAGGGGTCCATGATCTTCCTGCCGAAGTTCGATTTGGATGCCGTGCTGAAATTCCTGCCGCAGTCGACCTCGCTGATGGGCGTGCCGACTTTCTACACCCGGCTGCTTGGCGACGACCGGTTCGACCGCGATCTCTGCAAGGGCATGCGTCTTTTCACCTCCGGCTCGGCGCCGCTTCTCGCGGAAACCCACTGCGCTTTCGAGGCCCGCACCGGTCACCGCATCCTTGAACGCTACGGCATGACGGAAACCAACATGAACACCTCGAACCCTTACGACGGCGACCGCCGCGCCGGGACGGTGGGCTTTCCGCTGCCGGGGGTCGAACTCAAGATCACCGATCCCGAAACCGGTGAAACACTGCCCGACGGCGAGGCCGGTATCATCGAGGTGCGCGGTCCGAACGTTTTTCAGGGTTACTGGCAGATGCCGGAAAAAACCGCCGCCGAACTGCGCGAGGATGGTTTCTTTATTACCGGTGACATCGGACAGCTTGACGATGACGGCTATGTGCAGATCGTTGGCCGCGCCAAGGATCTGATCATCTCCGGCGGCTACAACATCTACCCGAAAGAGGTCGAACTGATCCTCGACGAACAGCCCGGCGTTCTGGAATCCGCCGTCATCGGCGTGCCGCATCCGGATTTCGGCGAAGGCGTCGTCGCCGTCCTCGTCGCGCAGCCGGGCAAGACCCCGGACGCCGACGCGATCCGCGCCGATCTGGGCGACCGTCTTGCCAAATTCAAGCAGCCCAAGGTGATCGAACTGGTCGACGAACTGCCGCGCAACACGATGGGCAAGGTGCAAAAGAACCTGCTCCGCGACCGTTTCGCCGGGGCATTCAAAGCCGGTTAACCGGTCGGCAGGTTCGTCGAAATGGCACCCCTCTGATGTACGGGGGGTGTACAGGGGGTGTACAGGTTGTGCCCCCCGTTTTTCCGCCTTTACGCGGCCCCGATCAGCGGCTGCACCACGGCGCGGGTCTGGCGCAGCACCCGGTCTTTCAGTTCATCCAGGGTAAAGGTTTCGTCGATTGAATACTCGGTGAACATGGCGTTCAGATTGTTGAAAATCACTTCGCCCATCGCGCGGGTATCCATATCGGCGCTCAGACGGCCGTTCTCCTGCAAGACCTCCAGCAATCCGCAGACCTGCGCACACAACCCCTTGTCCAGCTCGCGGTACCGGATCGAAAACGGCGACTGGCCTTCCTGAATGGCCGCCGCCATCGCGGTGCGCCACATTTCCTTGCTAAGGTAGACAAGCGAGTGGTCATAATAAAGGCGGGTGAGCGCCATCAGCGCCTCGACCGGGTCTTCGGGCGGATCCTTCAGGATGGAATCACCTTGCTGAAGCACTTCCTCCACCTCCATGCTGACCGTTGACAGCAACAGGTCTGCTTTTGTTTTGAAGTAGTTATAGAAGGTGCCAACTGAAACTTCCGCGCATTCGGCAATCTGGTTGATATGAACTTCCTGATACCCGCTCTGCTTAAAAAGTAGGCTCGAGGCGGTGAGAATGCGTCTGCGACGATCAGCTTTCTGTTTTTCTCTCAACCCGGCCATAGGCTTGTCCTTGTGTTTGAAAAATTAGTGTTGACTACAAAACTGAACCAGTTCAACTTTTTTCTTCAGTAAGCGCGTGTAAAGCGTTTCAAACAACCGGGAGCTGCCTAAATGTACCTCAAATCTACCACCGCCCTGACCGTCGCCGCGCTGACGCTGGCCGCCACACCGTCGCTGGCCGCCGAGGATCTGAACGCGCTGATCTGGTGCGACCACGCCGATCCGAAACTCCTCGAACCCTTTGAAGAGGCACATGGAATCCGGGTCAACGTCAAGGAATACGAAGGCACCGCCGCCGGTCTTGCGCTGCTGGAACAAAGCCGTCCGGGCGACTGGGACGTGATGGTGATCGACGGTGTCGACGTGGGCCGTCTGGTCGAACGCGACCTTGCCGAACCGCTCCCGGTCGAAGAAATGCACACCGGTGATTACTTCCCGCAAATCGTGCTTGAGGACAACAACACCGTCGATGGTGTCACCTATGGGGTGACTGAGAAATTCGGTTACAACACAATCGCTTACAATAAGGCCAATGTCGATCCCGCCGATATGGAATCGATGAAGGCGCTGTGGTCGGGCAAGTATGACGGTCGCATCGCGATCTATGACTACTACCTGCCGGTCATCGGACTCGTCGGCATGGCACAGGGCGTCGATACGGCCGATCTCAACGCCGACAACCTCGAAACACTGCGTGAGCCGCTCATGAGCCTCAAGGCCGCGTCGCGCCAGGTCTCGGACGTTGTCGCCAGCCAGACTTCTCTCGCCACTGATGAAGTCGACATCCTCGTCGGCGGTGGCGAATGGCTGACCGCCGTGCTGAATGCCGACAATCCGGATCTCGACTGGACCATCCCCGAAGAGGGCGGCCTGCTCTGGAGCCAGTCTCTCGTCGTGCTGAAAGACAGCGAAAACAAGGATATGGCCGTCGAGTTCGTGAAATACGTGACCTCGCCCGAAGGTCAGGCGCGTTTGGCGACCTCGGAATGCTACTGGGGGATGCCCGCCAACTCCAAGACCGCCGATGTTCTCAGCGACGATGAAAAGGCAGTTCTGCGCTGGGACGATCAGGCAACCTATCTCGAGCGCGCCCAGCTCTACCCGGTACCGGATGCCGATCTCGACTCGGCGATGCAGGACCTCTGGACCGATATGATCCAGAACTGATCCATGCGCATCGAAGCACATGAAAAGAAGGTGGGGGCCACGCTTGTGGCTCCCGCACTGCTTTGGACGCTGGCGTTCTTTCTCATCCCCTTTGCGGCGATGGTCTGGCTCAGCTTTTCCCACATGGAAGGGCGCGATATCGTGCCCGGTCCCGATTTCGGTAACTATATCAAGATATTCACCGACGACTCGCTGTTTCGCGGCATTGTCGTTTCGCTTGAGATCACGCTGACCGTCACGGTGATTTCCGTTCTGCTCGCATGGCCGCTGGCGTGGATCATCGCCATGCGCGTGCCGAAAAGGTGGCAGAGGCTTGCGCTGATGCTCGCGGTGCTGCCGTTCTGGACCTCCTACGTCGTGCGCTCCTACGCATGGGCGCTGGTGCTGGGGCAAAAGGGCGTGGTGATGGATTTCCTCACTGGCATCGGGCTGCTTGCCGAACCGATCCAGATCATGGCGACCCGGTCCGCGACAGTCATTGGTTTCGTGCATTTCTTCGTGATGCTGCTGACCCTCACGATCTACGCGAACCTCGTCCAGCTCTCGCCCAACTACATGCGCGCGGCGCAGGACCTCGGCGCCTCTGCATGGCAGACCATCCGTCTGGTGGTGATCCCGTTGACCCTGCCGGGCGTCATCACCGGTGCCTTCCTGACCTTTGTGCTCTGCATCGGTGATTACATCACCCCGCAAATCCTTGGCGGCAATAACGAACTGACCATGCCGCAGCTCATCATGCTGCAACTAGGGCGACGCGGCGATTTCCCGATGGCCTCGGCCCTGTCGGTGGTGCTTATGGCCATCGTGACGCTGGCCTATGCGGGCTGCGCGCGCTGGCTCAGAATGGATCGTGTCTGATGCGCTATCTGTCGTGGATCTACCTTGTCGCCTGTTTCGTCTTCATCCTGCTGCCCGTCGGTGTTCTGGTGGTTTTCTCCTTTCAGGACGGTCGCTTGCCCGTGCCGCCGTTCAATGGACCAACGCTGAAATGGTACGCTGACATCACCAGCGACCGCGATCTGATGGCGGCGCTGTTCAACTCGCTTCTGGTCGCGGCGATTTCCTCGCTGGTGGCGCTGTTGCTCGGCTTTCTCGCGGCATCGGGCCTGGCCCGGGTGGTCCTCCCGGGATCGACGCTGATGCGGGCGCTGCTGATCGCGCCGATGACGGTCAGCTACCTGATCATCGCGCTGGGGCTGTTGAACTACTTTAACAACATCGGCATCCGGCCCTCGCTGCTGGCAACAGGCATCGGACATGTGGTCATCAACCTGCCGCTCTGTTTCGCGATCCTTTATGCCGCGATGGGCGAGCATCAGCGCAACGCCCTGCGGGCCGCGCGCGACCTTGGCGCAAAGGAGTGGCAGGTGCTGGCGCTGGTCTCGGCCCCGATGCTGGCCCCGGCGCTGGGTGCGGCGTTCTTCCTCGCCTTCACCTTCAGCTGGGATGAATTCATCATCGCATTCCTGCTGACCCGGTTCGACGTCACCCTGCCGGTCGAAATCTGGTCGATGCTGCGCTCGGGCCTGTCGCCCGCGACAAACGCGGTCGGCTCGCTGGTCTTCCTTGTCTCGGTGGCCGTGGTTGTGCTGCTCGAACTTACCCTGTTCAGAAAGGTCGGAAAATGACGGCTGACGTATCCATCACCGGCGTGCGCCAGGAATTCGGCGATTTCACCGCCCTGCATGAAATCGACCTGAATATCGAGGCGGGCGAATTCGTCGTCCTGCTTGGCCCCTCGGGCTGCGGCAAGACCACGCTTTTGTCGATCCTCGGCGGGTTCCTCAGCCCGACCGCAGGCACCGTCAAAATAGGTGGCAAGGACATGGCCGGGGTCGTGCCGCGCGCCCGCCCGACGACCACGATGTTTCAGGACTATGCGCTGTTTCCCCATATGTCGCTGCTCGACAATGTGGCCTTTGGCCTGCGTATGCGCGGCATGTCCCGCCGCGAGCGCAATGCAAAGGCGCGGGAAATGCTCGATATGGTCGGGCTGGCCGATCAGGCCAAACGCCGCCCGCATGAACTCTCTGGTGGTCAGCGCCAGCGGGTCGCCCTTGCCCGGGCGCTGGCGGTTTCGCCCGATCTTCTGCTGCTTGATGAACCGCTCGGCGCGCTCGACCTCAAACTGCGCCGCCAGATGCAGGACGAACTCAAGGCGATCCAGCGCAAGGTCGGCACCACCTTTGTCCACGTCACCCACGATCAGGAAGAGGCTATGGCCATCGCCGACCGGATCGTCGTGATGAACCAGGGCCGGATCGAACATTGCGGTACGCCGGAGGAGGTCTACCTGACGCCGCGCACCTTGTTCACCGCGAATTTCATGGGTGAAATCAACACGCTTCAGGTGCGCAAGACCGGGCAGGGGGTCGACAGCCCGCTTGGGGCGCTGAAGCTTGAACCGACAAACGGTACGCTCTGCCTGCGCCCGGAAAACGTCGGCCTCTCCGGTCAGCTCGACCTCGGGCAGGCCGTGCTGCAGGACATGGCGTTCTTTGGGTCGCACCTGCGCTGCCATTTCCGCCCTGTCACCGCCCCCGAGATGATCCTGACCGCCAACCTGCCGCAGGGCACCCGGCTCCAAACCGGAGATCAGGTGCATCTTTATGGCAATTCCCCCGTTCTGATCGCCGAGGAGGCCGCATGAACCGCGCTCAGCCACAAGACTGGTATCGACTGCAGACCAAGGGCGATGGCATAACCCTGATCGACGAGCCGCATATCGAGGAATTCTACCGCTGCAACATCTGGCACGTCCGGGGTCGCGATGGCGATATGCTGGTCGATAGCGGCATGGGTGTGGTCAGCCTGCGCACATGGGTGCCGCTGGTCACCGAACGCCCGCTCGAGGCGGTCGCAAGCCACACCCATTTCGACCACATCGGCTGTCATCATGAATTCGACTGCCGCAGCTGTCACGAGGCCGAAGCTGCAATTCTTGCCGACCCGACACGCGCGGCCACGCTCGCCGACCCTTATGTGACGGATGAGATTTTCACGACCCTCCCGCCGGAACCTTATGAAAGCGCGCGTTACGCGGTTAAATCCGCCCCGGCGACGCGCATCCTGCAGGATCGCGACCGGATCGATCTTGGCGATCGCAGCTTCGAGGTGATCCACACACCCGGCCACAGCCCCGGCGGCATCGCGCTGTGGGAGGAGGCCACGGGCATCCTGTTTTCAGGCGATATCGTCTATGACGGCCCTCTGATCGAAGACACCTACCACGCGAATGCCGAGGATTATGTCGCTTCGATGAAACGGCTGCTGGACCTGCCGGTTCGTGTTGTGCATGGCGGGCATTTCGCCTCATATGACGGCGAACGCCACCGCGAGATCATCCGCAACTGGCTGGAAAGCAAGGGACTATGATGGATCACCTGAAATTCTATATCGACGGGGAATGGGTTGCGCCGGTCACCCCGCGCCCGCATCCGGTTGAAAACCCCGCCACTGGCGAAGAGATCGCGACCATAAGCCTTGGCAGCGCCGCCGATGTGGACAAGGCCGTCGCCGCTGCATCCCGGGCCTTTGAAAGCTGGTCGATGACCCCGGTTGCCGAACGCCGCGCGCTGGTCGAGAAATTTCTCGATATCTACGACCGCCGGTTCGAGGAAATGGCCCAGACCATCACCGCCGAACTTGGCGCGCCCATCACCATGAGCCGCGAACAGCAGGCCGATACCGGCTCGGGCCACACGCGTGGTTTCCTCGATGCGCTGGTCGAGGTCATCTGGGAAGAAAAGCTCGCCAACGGCGATACGCTCAGCCGCGAACCCATCGGTGTTGTCGGGCTGATCACGCCGTGGAACTGGCCGATGAACCAGATCGCGCTCAAGGTCATCCCGGCACTGCTGACGGGCTGTACCTGCGTGCTGAAACCGTCAGAAAACACGCCGCTGAACGCGCTGCTCTGGGCCGAGATGATGGATGAGGCAGGCTTCCCCCCCGGTGTCTTCAACCTTGTGAACGGCGATGGCCCCGAGGTCGGCTCGGCCATGTCGAAACATCCCGATATAGCGATGATGTCCTTTACCGGCTCCACCCGCGCAGGCACGGCGGTGACCATAGACGCCGCGCCGACAGTCAAGCGGGTGACGCTAGAACTGGGCGGCAAAAGCCCGAACATCATCTTTGCCGATTGCGACCTGGAAGAGCGCG
The DNA here is from genome assembly GCF_052826185.1 of Heliomarina sp. NCBI lineage: Bacteria > Pseudomonadati > Pseudomonadota > Alphaproteobacteria > Rhodobacterales > Roseobacteraceae > Heliomarina > Heliomarina sp. Next base: position 108,149 of record NZ_JBRBUI010000055.1, read on the forward strand.
TCGCGGGCGGTGTTCTCGAAGTGATGAACAACACCGGCCAAAGCTGCGACGCACCGACCCGGATGCTGGTCGAGCGCTCGGTCTATGACAAGGCGGTCAAGATCGCGGGCAAAACGGCGGCGGCAACCGAGGTCGGCGACCCGACGCAAGAGGGCGACCATATCGGCCCGCTGGTCTCGGCCCTGCAATGGGACCGGGTTCAGGCGCTGATCGAGGCGGGCATCGCCGAAGGCGCACGTCTGGTCACCGGCGGCGCGGGCAAGCCCGATGGCATGAATGCCGGGCACTGGGCGCGTCCGACGATCTTTGCCGATTGTACCCCGGAAATGCGCGTCTGGCGCGAGGAGATCTTTGGCCCCGTCATTTCGATGATGCCCTTCGATACCGAGGAAGAGGCAATTCAATTGGCCAATGACACCGATTACGGGCTGGCCGCCTATCTCCAGACCAATGACATGGTACGCGCGCGCCGTGTGATGCGCCAGCTCCGCGCCGGGAACGTCCACCTGAACGGGGCGGGCGTGAACTACGGCAGCCCCTTTGGCGGCTACAAGAGCTCGGGCAACGGGCGCGAGGGCGGTCTGCCGGGGCTCGAAGATTACCTTGAAGTCAAGATGTTGCACGGCATCTGACAGGAACCCGCTGCGTCTCTGAAAGCCGGGGGCGCAGCTTTACTGCGGGGCTGTCACCCCGCCGTGGATACGCTCGCGCAACCCTTGCATGAGCCGATAGAACACCGGCCCAAAGATGGTGCCTGCCACCGCCGCCGCGATGGACCCGCCAAAGACCGCGATCCCCAGCGACACGCGGCTAGCCGCCCCGGCACCGCTTGCGATCACCAGCGGGTAGACCCCGACCGCAAAGGCCAGAACGGTCATCATCACCGGACGGAACCGCAGCCGCGCCGCCTGCATGGCGGACTCATGCAGGCTCAGCCCGGCGCTTTCACGCTGCTGTTTCGCGAATTCGACGATCAGGATCGCCGTCTTGGCGGCCAACGCGATCAGCATCAGCAACCCGATCTGCCCGTAAAGACTCACCGGCTGGCCCGCGATCCGCAGTGCGATCAGCGCCCCGAGGATGGCGAAAGGCACGGTCAGCAGCACCGCGATAGGCGTCAGAAAGCTTTCGTAAAGCGCGGCGAGGAAGAGGAAGGTAAAGATCAGCGACAGCCCCAGCGCGATGGGAATGGCATTACCCGATTTGCGCTCTTCGAAAGATGAATCCGTCCATTCGAACCGGAACCCGGGCGGCATCGCGCCTACGGCGACTTCCTCCATCCGGTCCATCGCCGCGCCACTGCTGAAGCCGCCGCCGGTATTGGCGACACCTGTGATCGTGGCCGAGTTGTAGGTGTTATAGCGATAAAGCACATCCGGCCCGAATGACGGTTCCGCCGTCACGATGGTGCTGATCGGCACAAGGTCACCACTGCGGTTGCGCAGGTACAAGAGATCAAGCGCGCGCTCGTTCTGCCTGAATGGCGCGTCCGCCTGAAGCATTACGCGATAAGACTTCCCGAACATATTGAAATCGTTCACGTAAAGCGCGCCAAGCTGGGTCTGTAATGTCAGGAAAATATCCGAGATATTGACGCCCAGCGTCTTGGCCCTTTCCCGGTCCATCTGCAGGTTCATCTGCGGTGAATCCACCTTGAAGGTCGAAAAGGCCCGCAGGATCTCATCGGTCGCATTCGCCGGGGCGAGCAGACCGCCAAGCGCCGCGTTCAGCTCTTCGGGTCCGCGTCCCTGCGTGTCTTCCAGCACAAAGGAAAAGCCCTGCACGGTCCCCAGACCCGGAATGGCGGGCGCGCCGAACACGATCACCTGCGCCTCGGGCATGGCCGCGAACATCTGCTGGTATTTCTGTTGCAGGAACAGCTGGTTCTGTTCCGGTTCCTCGCGTTCCTCCCACGGCTTCAGCTTGGCGATGATCATGCCGGTGTTCGATTGCAGGGCGGTGTTCAGGATCGAATAACCGTTCACCGACAGGACGTTTTCGATGTTTTCATCCTCGCCAAGAATTTCGGTCAGCCGGTCCATCACCACTTCGGTCCGATTAAGCGACGCCCCTCCCGGTAATTGCACATCCACGATGAAAAACCCCTTGTCCTCCGTGGGGATGAAACTCGATGGCGCGGTGGTGAAAAGATAATAAAGCGCCGCGAACAGCCCGATCACGCAGAGCATCGCGACCACGAGGTATCGGGTCAGGAAATCGACCAGCGCCACGTACTGCCGGGTGATCCAGTCAAAGCCGCGGTTGAACTGCCGGATGACGATATTCGGCTTCATTCCCGGTTTCATCAGCACCGAGGCCAGCGCGGGGCTGAGCGTCAGCGCGTTGACCATTGAAATTAGCACCGACACCGTCAGCGTGGCCCCGAATTGCGCAAACATGCGCCCGGTGATCCCCGGCAAAAGCAACGTGGGCCCGAAGACCGCCACCAGCACCATGGAGGTCGCGACAATCGGCCCGGCCACTTCATCCATCGCCATTTTCGTGGCTTCGGCCGGGGTCAGGTCGTGGTTTTCATGCAGGATACGCTCGACGTTTTCCACCACGATGATCGCGTCATCGACCACGATGGCAATCGCAAGGATCAACGCAAAGAGCGTTACCGTGTTGATCGTCATCCCGAACGCGTAAAGCACGGCCAGCGTGCCGATAATCGACACCGGCACCGCAATGGTCGGGATAAGCGTCGCGCGGATCGTGCCGAGAAAGATATAGGTCACGAGGATCACCAGACCGATGGTAAAGATCATCGTGATCACCGTCTCCTCGAGCGAGGCTTCGATGAACAGCGTGGTGTCATGCCCGACGACATAATCCACGCCTTCGGGAAAATTGACCTTCAGCTCCTCCATCCGCGATTTCACCGCTTCGGCCACCGCAAGCGAATTGGCCTCGCCCAGCTTGTAGATCGCGAGCAGCACACCGGGGCCGTTGTTGAATTCGCCATAGCCCTTGTAGGCAAAGGCCCCAAGTTCAATCCGGGCCACGTCACGTAGTCTCACGATGGACCCTGACTCATCCGCGCGCAGCACGATATCGCCAAATTCTTCGGGGTTCTGCACCCGCCCTCGCGCGGTCAGCACATATTGAAACTGGGTTTCCTCGGGCGCGGGGGCGGCGCCCAGCTGCCCCACCGCCGCTTGCACGTTCTGTTCCTTGATCGCGGCAACGATGTCATTGACTGTCAGGTTGCGGTTGGCCATCGCCACCGGATCAAGCCAGGCCCGCAACCCGTAATCCAGCGCGCCGATGATCTCGGCCGCGCTGACGCCGGGCAGGCGGCCAAGGTCACCGGCCACGTTGATCGAGGCGTAGTTGGACAGGAAAACACCGTCATACCTGTCATCCGGCGACACGATATTCACCACCATCAGGATGTCGGGGTTTCGTTTTCGCACCTTTACGCCGCGCTGGCGCACCTCGGCAGGCAGGCCTGGTTCAGCCAGCGCCACGCGGTTCTGCACATCGACCTGCGCCAGATCCGCGTCCACGCCCACCTCAAAGGTGATGGTCAGCGTATAGCTGCCGTCGCTTGCTGATTTCGAGGACATATAGACCATGCCCTCGGCCCCGTTGACCTGATCCTCGATCGGCGCGCCAACCGTGTCGATCACCGTCTGGGCATCGGCACCGGGGTAGTTGGCCCGCACTACGACCTTGGGCGCGGTAATGTCCGGGTATTGGTCAATCGGCATCACCTGAAGGGCGAGTAACCCAAACAGTGTGATCAGCATCGAAATGACAAAGGCAAACTTGGGGCGGCGGATGAAAAAGGATGGTCCCATCTCGTGTCTTCCCTTTTCGCGCTGGTCAGCCTTCGAACGGTTTCGGCGTGACGACAAGACCCGGGCGCATCTTTTGTAGCCCCTCGACGACAACCACATCGCCCTCTGACAGCCCGTCCGGCACCGTCCATGACGCTTCGTGCCGGATGCCAAGGGTCACATTGCGCCTGGCGACTCCGCCATCCCCACCGACGACCCAAACGAAATGCCCGATCTGGTCGAAACTGACCGCCCGCTGAGGCACCAAGGGCGCGTTGATCGGATCGATCACCGACCCCCGGATCGTCACGTTTTCCCCGGGGAGCAGAGCCCCATCGGGATTGGGAAAGACGATACGCGCTGAAATTGTACCGGTGCTGGCGGTGGCCGTGTTGTCCCAGTTCTCAAAGGTGCCGGCATGCGGGTAAACCGAGCCGCCGGGCAGGATGATGTGCAGCTCGAGCGGCGGTATGCTTGCACCGCGTTCGCTCAATTCCAGCCGTTTGGCAAGGAACTCAAAATAGTTGGCCTGATCGACCGCACCCACCGCATAGATCGGGTCGAGTGAAACGATATCGGCAAGCGGCGCAGGCAGGGTCGGGTCGGACGGGCCGATGATATCGCCCACCGAATAGTTCGGGGCCGATATCCGCCCGGCAAAAGGCGCGTTTATCCGGGTTTCGGCCAGATCATTCCTCGCCCGTTCCAGCTTGGACTCGGCGATTGCGACCTCGGCGTCGCTCACATCCGCCTGAGCTTCGGCATACTCAAGCTCGCGCTGGGACACGGTATTGCTTGTCACCAGTCTCTGCGCCCGGTCCAGATCAAGCGAAACCTTGAGCGCATTGGCCTTGGTTTCCTTCAGATTGGCCTCGGCCTCGGCCACCGCGATGTCGAAATCCGTCGTATCCAGTTCCGCCAGAAGGTCGCCTTTCTCGACGACTTCACCGGCAGTGAAATGGATCGCGGTGATGCGGGACCGGATGAAGGGGCGGACCGAATGGGTCTGGATCGCCTCTATGCGGGCAGGGTGCTGAAAGGTGGGGCGGATTTCCTGCACGCTGACGGTTGTGGTCAGCACCACCGGCCCGTCGGCCTCCTGCGCGGCAGTTGCGACCGGCAGGCTGGCGAGGCAACAGAGGATAATCAGTCTTTGAAAACAGGTCTTCATCGGGACACCCCGTAGAAAGTGCTGTTGAAATAACTCTACCTTAAGTTGATATTCCCACGCTATCAAATCCGACGAATAAGCCAATCCATTTTATTAACCTTTTTGCGCGCATTAAAATTCGAGGGACGTCACGCCGTGATGGTCAACTTTGTAGTGTACAACGGACCTTTGACTGAAGCGCGGCGATGGTTGGCTTGGAGGCCAGTCTGACGACACGGTGCCACATAACTTTCGAGCGTCCAGCGAAACAGGCCTGGTAATGAATGGCCGATAACAGCCATCCGAAAGCATCATTTCAGGCTCGTAGTCCAATTGCTTTGCGCCTGTCAGCGTCTCATGGCATCGACGGTCTGATTGATCTCCCTCTCCGTGTTGAAGGAATGCACGGACAGGCGGACCAAGGCCTCCAGACCATTCGCCTCGAAATCCGTCCGGGCCATCTCGACACGCGACACGGAGGCCATGATCCGTCGCTCGGCCAGGCGCGCCACGGTGGCATCCGCCGGTTCGAAGGTGCAGTGGAAGCTCACGATCCCGCACCTTCGATCCCCCGGATCGTGCAGCCTTACGCCCGACATTTCCGACAGACGGGTGCGGAGGGTGTCCGCCAAACCCCCGATGCGCTGCGCGATGCGGTCAATGCCGACAGCCCGGGCGTAGCGAATTGCTCTTCCAAGGCCGATCTGCCCCGCGACATGGCGTTCGAAGGTTTCGAAACGGCGGGCGCCAGGTGCGAGATCGTAGTGACCCGCACCCGACCACCGCGCCGCGACGAGATCGATCATCGGCGGATCGAGCGTTTCAGCAAAGTCGCGGCGAACATAGAGAAACCCGGTGCCGCGCGGACCGCGCAGGAATTTCCGGCCGGTCGCCGAGAGCATGTCGCACCCGATCCGCTGTACGTCTATCGGGATCTGCCCAACGGACTGGCAGGCGTCCAGCAGGTAGGGAATGCCGTGACGCCGGGCCAACGCGCCCACGGCCTCGGCCGGATTCACGAGGCCGCAATGGGTGGGCACATGGGTCAGCGCGATCAGCCGGGTGCGCGGGCCGATCATCGCCTCGAGCGCGGCAACATCCACCTGTCCAGTCTCGTCCGACGGGGCCTGATCCACGACGATCCCGCGCCGCTGCGCCACCTGCAGGAAAGCCAGCATGTTCGAGGCGTATTCGGCAGCCCCGTGGGTAAGCACGCGGTCACCCTCCGCCCACGGCAGCGCGTGGAAGGCCATGTCCCATGCGCGAGTCGCGTTCTCGACAAAGGCGATCTCGTCCGGAGCGGCGTTCAGAAGACCCGCGGTCTCGTCATAAAAAGCCGCCAGCGCCTCGGCTGCGGCTTCGGCTGCAGCATAGCCACCGATGCGGCGTTCGAGGTCCAGATGGGCGGTCACCGCCTGGTGCACGGGGTCCGGGCTGGGCGAGGCCCCGGCGTTGTTGAGATGGATCACGCCGGCGCAAGAGGGCGTGTCGGCGCGCAGGGCGCCGACATCGATCTCGTCGGTCAAATCGGGGGTCATGCCGCTTCCTCCACTCGGACTTCTTTCAGACGCGCTGCGATCTGGTCGAGATGGGTGTCGCAGGTCCCGCAGCACCCGCCCCATATGTCCATCTTCGGAAAGCGCCGCGCTACATCCGCCATCTGCCGGCCCAATTCCTCCGGGTCGCCCTCCTCAAGATGGCCAAGCTTGCAGAGCGCGATCTTGTCCATCTTGGCGGCATTGGGCCGGATGCAGCGCAGCCGATCCTGCCAGCCGCCGGGCGTGAGGGCGGGTTCGAACTCCATCGGATGCGAACAGTTCAGTGCGTAGAACGCCGGGTACCCGTCGCTGTCCCGTTCGATAGCCTCGATGGTCTCCTGCAGGCTCGCGCCAGTGGCCAGCCGTGAATTCGAACCCAGGGAAAAGGACAACGCCAGCGGCATGTCGAGGGCACGCGCCGCCCGCGTCACGCCGCGGGCTTCGGCCGGGTTATTGAAAGTCACGGCCCAGGCAATGTCGGCGCCGGCCCGCTTCAGCGTTTCGAGTTGCACCGCATGGTAATCCTCGGCCTCCGCCTCTGTCATCGTCCGGTTCAGGCTGTAGGCATCGCCGCGCGGTCCAAGATAACCGACCAGCCGGGCATCCGCGATCTGGCCATCGTATTCCCGCGCCATCTGCCGCAGGAAGTCGATGGCACCGACATTGGCGTCGGCCAGTCCTTCGGCCGAGTAGCCGAGCAGCGCGCCCCAATCGGCGCTGGCGCGGTAATCAAAGCCACCGATCAGCGCTGCCATGCCGTGGCGTGCGGCCACGTCGAGATACCGGCGGTACATGCCGCGTATGGTCTCAGCCGCCTTCGGGTCCTCCAGCAGAGGGAACATGGCGAAGTGGGGCAATTCGTAACCCCATTTGTACATGATCTCGGTCTCGATGCCGCCTTCGGTCAGCCAGGTCAGGCCCGGCACTCTCGGCGGGATGTCGTGGTATGTCATGGTAGTGCTCCTATCGGCGGATTCCGGCGACCGGCGGCTCATCGGAAAGGTCGATGTCGCGCAGAATATGGGGAGGAAGCTCGCGTCGCAGGGTCTCTTCGAGGCCTTGCTGCTGGCGACACCGATGCTCGGCCAGAAACATGTCGATGAAACGTCGAACGGGAATGTCGCGGGTCAGATGTTTGGCGGTTATCATGGAGTCTGTCCTTTCAGGTCCGGAAGGGCGCTACGCGCCGCTTGCGGAACGGCTATCTTGATCCGTGAATGACGCGGCCGTCGGGAGAGAAAGCGGCGGCGCGCTCGTCCCGCAGGAGGTTGCGGCCTTCCGAGGCGTATTGACCCGAGGCCTGGAGTGCTTCGAAGACGCCAACGACCATCGCGGAAGGTGTGGCCAGATAGGAGCCGGGCAGGAAAAGAGGGGAAGTGTGGTGCATTGCATCGATCCTTGTGCAAAGCGTCGCCCCGGGGATCGAAGCGACTGGTCAAGGAATGGACCTTAGCGGCCCGCAAGGATAGAATTCCGGTGGTCCAGTCAGGCTATGGAAAAATTACAAATTAATTCAATGCGCTGCACCGTGGGCGTCTGGGCCCGAATTCTTTTGGACCGGCAAAACTGCACTTCTGGTGCAGTAGGATGTGGAGGACGAACATGGCGCAGACCAGGCCCAGCACGCGCGAGCGGCTGCTCGACATCGCCGAGGCGGGCGTTCTCGCCAAGGGCTTCGGCGCCACCTCGATCGAGGAAATCATCTCCGAGGCCGGCATTTCGAAGAACGGGTTTTTCTATCATTTCCGCGACAAGAATGAGCTCGCGCGCGCGTTGCTGCAACGCTACCTCGACACCGAGGAGGCACTGCTGGACGAGGTCTTCGGTCGTGCGCGCGAATTGCACGGGGACCCGCTGCATTCCTTCCTGATCGGGTTGAAGCTGCTGTCCGAGATGATGGCGGACCTGCCGAACGGGCATCCCGGGTGCTTGGTCGCGACCTTCACCTATTCTGAGCGCATGTTTGACCGCGACGTGCGGGAGCTGAACCGGAATGCCGTGCTTATCTGGCGCGCAAGATTTCTCAAGATGCTCGAAGAGATCGCGGCAACCTATCCGCCGCGCGATGATGTGGACCTGCGGTCCTTGGCCGACATGATCTCCAACACGGTCGAAGGCGGCATCGTGCTGTCAAAGGCCGTCGGGCAGCCGCAGATCCTTGCGGAACAGCTGCTGCTGCTTCGGTCCTACGTCCGGCTTCTTTTCGAACCGGTCCAAACGCAGGTGGCACCAGCCAACTGAACCACAGGTGCAGACAGGACTGCAATGCGGCGACGGCCGGTGCTGGACGGTGCGTTGTCTTCGCCATGCAAGCTTATGTTTATAATTGCGAAAATGGCTTTTATCGAAGTTCGGACCATGGGTGAAATATGTCTGCGACGCGACTTCGGCGAGAAGTATGTCATGCCCCGGCCAATCGGACGGAGTGCGAAACCGCCCGGCATCCGGGCCTCTTCCCGAACTGGAGATACTTGTGAACTTCAAAACCATCATTGTCACTGCGGCCCTTTCCGTGACCCTTCTTGCCCACGCCGTCCCGGCCAGCGCACAGGATACCGCCACCGAAGCCTTTGCCGAGATTGAGCGCGCTTTCGGGTTCGTCCCGAGCTTCTTCAAGGTCTATCCCGAGCACGGGGTGGCTGCCGCCTGGAGGCTTACCCGGGACCTTGAGGTTTCGCAGACGACCGAGCTGTCGGCGCGAGAAAAGGCCCTGATCAACATCGCCGTCGCAGCACAGATCCCCTGTCAGTTCTGTGTCTTTGCCGACACCCAAGCCGCGAAGGCCGCAGGTGCCACTGATGGCGAGATCCGCGAAGCAGTGGCGCAGGCCGCTCTGACCCGTCACTGGAGTACCATCATGAACGGTATGCAGGTGGACTTCGCCGACTTCCGTGAGGAATTCGGCGATTGAAAGGAGATCGAGGGCCCGGGACGTTAGTCGCGGGTCCTCTGTCTTGCCCAAGATGGTGAGTCCGATGTTTCGCTGACCAGCTCTCGCAATTGCGAGTAAATCGAGCCGATATTCCACTGAAACAAGACTCGCTCGTACGTCGAGCGAACGTAAGCGACCTGCGCGGCGAACGATCGCTGTGACAATCTGCATTGCGACCACGGCTAACACTGAGTGCGTGCAACTAACGGTAGAAAATTCCGCTTTGCGGACCACTACGGCCTGCGAAAATTCCCCTAATTTCCAGCCCTAAACCTTTATAGCACCCCTTCTGACTGCGACATTCTTTTCCAACACCGGGTCGAACGTCGGCAAACCTCCGCTTGGACGGCTGCAGTTGTTCTGGCATTGCAGATAATTATGGCTAACCTCTGGTTGTATTTACCAGGTCTAAGCAAATTGAAATGGGCACCAATCCCGCCATGCACGGGGTTGGACCGATGAATGGGAGACAGAAAATGATCCGCAGATTTCTGGTAATCGGCTGCTGCCTTGGTCTTGTCGCCTGCAATGATTACGGCGAGGCCACAACCTTTGCCACACCCACCGAATTCGAAGCCATGCGTCAGCCCTGCATTGATCAGGCCGCCACGCTGACCTCGATCCCGGCCGACCAGATTACCGTCAGCAGTGAAATCGAAACCGGCGGCGGTCCCTTGCTCACCCTTGACGCGGCGGGCACCAGCTATTCCTGCCGCAAAGAGGCCGACGGCAGCGTCACCGTGTTCAGCGAATTCGCCAACTAGCCTTCCGGGCCGCGCCCAGAACCGGACGATTTCGTGCCACAGCGGCGCGAGCCACCGCATGACAAAACCCGGGCCGACAAGCGGCCGAACGCGCCCTGCGCCGCATTCTTGATCATGCGCTCCCTTATTCGCCTAACCATGTGATCCGTCACGGAAACTGCTGGACGCCGTTCCAGCGGCATGACGCGGCTTGACGTCACTAGATTAATACTTAGGCGATCATTCATTCTTACCGTGGTTTTGATTAAAAAAACAGCATACACCTTGACCAACGGGCGGATAGCCCGATGAATGGCGGCACCAAAAACGGCTCACAAATAAAAAACCTGCCGAACCGTCAATATACGACAGAGGAGTATAATTTATGAAAATCAAGACCTTGCTGGTCAACATGACCTGCGCGCTCGGGCTGGCTCTTGCCGGTTCGGCCTCGGCGCAGGAACAGGGGGGCAACTTTGTCTACCTTGTTCAGCCCGAGCCGCCGTCGCTGGCGTCTTTCCTGTCGACTTCCGGCCCGATCGGTCTTGTCGCGCCCAAGATCTACGAAGGTCTGCTCGACTATGACAACGATCTGAACATCGTTCCGGCGCTGGCCGAAAGCTACGAGGTCAGCGAAGACGGCAAGACCGTGACCTTCAAGATTCGTGAAGGCGTGACCTGGCATGACGGCGAGCCTTTCACCTCGGAAGACGTGGCTTTCTCGATCATGGAGATCCTGAAAAAGGTTCACCCGCGCGGCCCGGCGTCCTTTGCCGAGGTGACCTCGGTCGATACCCCCGACGACACCACCGCGATTTTCAACCTCGAAAATCCGGCGCCCTACATGCTGCGCGCGCTTTCCGGTTATGAAAGCCCGATGGTGCCCAAGCACCTGCTCGAAGGCACCGACCCGCGTAATTCTGACCTTGCGACCAACCCGGTCGGCACCGGTCCCTACGTTTTCGAGGAATGGAAAAAGGGCCAGTACATCCTGCTGACCAAGAACGAAAACTACTGGAAAGAGGGTCTGCCTTATCTGGATCGTGTCGTCGCGCGTTTCGTGCCCGATGCCTCGACCCGGACCGCCGCTATGGAAAACGGCGAAGTGATGTACGGTGCCTATGGCGCGATCCCGAACATCGACGCGGTTCGCCTGCGTGAGATGGACGGCTTCTCGGTCTCGACCGACGGTTATGCCATGATCAACCCGATGGCGCTGGTCGAATTCAACAGTACCCGCGAACCCTTCGACAAACCGGAAGTGCGCAAGGCGATCTCGCTGGCCATCGACCGGAACTTCCTGATCGACAACATCTGGTTCGGTTACGGCAAAGCGGCCACCTCGGCGCTGTCGTCCAACTTCAGCGCGACCGGTCTCTACAAGGCCGAACCAGAAGCCTATCCGGAAAGCCCTGATGTCGACGCCGCCATCGCGCTGCTTGATGAGGCGGGCGTGACCCCCGGTGACGACGGTGTCCGCATCAAGGCGACGCTTGACCTGATCCCCTATGGCGAAGACTGGCGCCGCGCGGGTGAGTACATGAAGCAGGCGCTGATGCCGCTCGGTATCGAAATCGAGCTGCGCTACGAAGACGTGCCCACATGGCTCAAGCGGGTCTATCAGGACTACGATTTCGACCTGACGATGAACTACTTCTACCAGCTGCCCGACCCGGTGCTGGGCGTTCACCGTCACTATGCAACCAGCCAGATCCGTCAGGGCACGCATTTCGTGAACTCGAGCCAGTATTCCAACCCGGAACTGGACGAGCTGCTCGCCGCCGCCACCACCGAGGCGGATGCGGACAAGCGGGCTGAGATCTACGGTCAGGTGCAGGATATCCTTGCCGAGGACATGCCGGTCATGAACCTCTTCGAAATGGAATTCCTGAACGTCTTCAACGACAAGCTGCATGGGCATGACGCCTCGGCGCTTGGTGCTTACGGCTCCTTCGACCAGGTCTGGATCGAGAAGTAATCCGCCCCCGGATACGAAAAGGCATCGGCCCCATCCGGGGCTGATGCGCCCAATAAAGGTACCCTAAAACATGAGCCAGTTGTCCAAGCGCATCCGGTATGTGCTCAAACGTCTCTTGCAGGCGATCCCGATCATCCTCGCCATCGTCGTGCTGAACTTCTTCCTGCTGCAACTGGCCGAAGGCGACGCCGTCGACGTGCTTGCCGGTGAAGCCGGATCGGCCACCCCCGAATACATGGCCGAGCTGCGCGCCAAGTTCGGCCTCGATCAGCCGCTGATCGTCCAGCTTGGTGTCTACCTCAAGAACGTGGTGATGCTCGATCTCGGCTATTCCTTCCGCCATGAAATGCCGGTCAGCCAGCTGGTCTTCGACCGCTTCATCCCGACGCTCATCCTGATGAGCTCGACCATCGTCATCGCCGTCGGCTTTGGTATCATCCTTGGCCTGATCGCTGCCACCGGACTGAACACATGGCGCGACACGGCGATTTCCGTCTTTGCCCTGATCACCTATGCGACCCCGCTGTTCTGGGTCGGACTGATGCTGATCGTGGTGTTCTCGCTCAATCTCGGCTGGTTCCCGACCTCGGGGATGGAGAATTTCGCGATGTTCTATACCGGCTGGGACCGGGTCGTGGATATCGCCCATCACCTCGTTCTGCCGACGATCACGCTCTCGTTGTTTTACCTCGCGCTCTACACCCGCCTGATGCGGGCCTCGGTGCTGGAACAGCAGGGCGAGGATTACGTCACCACCGCCCGCGCCAAGGGCCTGACCGAACGCCGCATCGTTTTCGTTCACGTGCTGCGCAACGCGCTCTTGCCGGTTGTCACCATGGCGGGCGTGCAGGTTGGCGCGCTGATCGGCGGATCGGTCATCGTGGAATCCGTCTTTGCCTGGCCTGGCTTGGGCATGCTGGCGTTTGAGGCGCTGTTCTCTCGCGATCTTAACCTACTGCTTGGCATCTTCCTGCTCTCCGCCTCCCTCGTGGTGGCCGTAAACTTGGTGGTCGATATCATCTATTCGCTGCTTGACCCGCGTATCGAGGTCTCCTGACATGACATTCTGGAAACTCTTCGCCCGCAACCGCTCGGCGGTGATGGGTCTTGTCATCATCTTCCTCATCATCTTCATGGCCCTGACCGCGCCGCTGTTCTTTCCGGCCGACCCGTTCAGCCTTGCAGGCCAGCCCATGTCGCCTCCGGGCGAAAACGGCTTCCTGCTTGGCAGCGACAGCCTTGGCCGCGACGTGGCCGCCGGTATCGCGCATGGGGCGAAAACCTCGCTACTGATCGGGCTGCTTGCCACGCTCGTCGCGGTTTTCGTCGGCGTCATCATGGGCGCGCTCGCGGGGTATTACGGCGGCTTCATCGACAACCTGCTGATGCGCGCAACCGAGATGTTCCAGACGATCCCGTCCTTCATCTTTGCGATCCTGCTGGTGGCGATCATGAAACCCTCCATCGAAAGCATCGTCATCGCCATCGCGGTTGTGTCATGGCCCGCCGTCGCGCGACTGGTGCGCGGTGAATTCCTGTCGCTTAGGGGGCGTGAATTCGTGCAGGCCTGCCATACCATCGGCATGAACGATATTCGCATCATGCTGGCCGAGATGCTGCCGAACTGCCTGTCGCCGATCATCGTCATCGGCTCGCTCATGGTGGCGACCGCGATCCTGATCGAAAGCGGGCTGGCCTTCCTTGGCCTTGGCGATCCCAATATCATGAGCTGGGGCTTTCAGGTCGGCGCGGGCCGCACCCTCTTGCGCTCGGCATGGTGGGTCTGCACCTTCCCGGGCATCGCGATCCTGCTGACCGTGTTGGCGATCAACCTCGTGGGCGAAGGTCTGAACGACGCCCTGAATCCAAGACTGAGGGAGCGCACATGACCCGGCTTCTCGATATCCGTGACCTTTACGTGGCCCTGCCTGCGGGCGGTCAGCGGGCCCATGCGGTCAAGGCCGCCGACCTGCATCTCGAAGAAAACGAAATCCTCTGCGTGGTGGGGGAATCCGGTTCCGGCAAATCCCTGACGGCCCGCGCGGTGATGGGGCTCTTGCCGAAACCGCATGTGCATATCTCGCAGGGCGAGGTGATGTTCCAGGGCGAGGATCTGGCCAAGGCCAGCGAAGCGCGTCTGCGCCAGATCCGCGGCTCCGACATATCGATGATTTTTCAGGAACCGATGACCGCGCTGAACCCGGTGATGACCATCGGCAACCAGATCGACGAGGTGTTTCGTTTCCACGAAAACATGCCCGGCAAGGAACGCCGTGCCCGCGCGCTGAAACTGCTCGAAGACGTGCATCTGCCCGACCCGGAACAGACGCTCGATGCCTATCCGCACCAGCTTTCCGGTGGTCAGCGGCAGCGGGCGATGATCGCAATGGCGCTGGCGCTCGATCCGAAAATCCTGATTGCGGACGAACCAACCACCGCGCTGGACGTGACCACGCAGGCGCAGGTGCTCAAACTGATCAAGGAGATGCAGGCCGAGCATGGCACCGGCGTTCTGTTCATCACCCATGACTTCGGCGTGGTTGCCGATATCGCCGACCGCGTTGCCGTGATGCAGAACGGTCTGGTGGTCGAAACCGGCACCACCGACGAGGTGCTGCGCAACCCGCAGCACCCCTATACCCAAGGTCTCATGGCGGCGGTGCCAAGCCTTACGCCCCGTGCGGCCCGTGCGCGCTCGGATGAATCCGTGCTGAGCGTCAACAAGCTGGTCAAGACCTACAGCAGCGGTGGCGGTCTGTTCGGCGGCAAGGCCCGCGTGGTCCACGCCGCCAAGGAGGTCACATTCGACCTCGCCCGGGGCGAGACCCTGGGCATCGTCGGTGAATCCGGCTCCGGCAAATCCACCGTGGCCCGCTGTATCGTACGCCTGAACGATGCCGAGGCCGGAGAGATCATGCTTGGCGATACCGATCTGCGCCCGCTGGGCCGCTCCGCCATGCGGGCGCATCGCTCCAAGATCCAGATGGTGTTTCAGGACCCCTTCGCCTCGCTCAACCCGCGCACCAAGGTCGGCAAGATCATTGCGCAGGGGCCGCTGCTCTATGGTGCCTCAACCGAAGAAGCACGGGAGAAGGCGCTCGAACTGCTCGAAATCGTCGGTCTTGACGACCGCGCCTATGATCGTTTCCCGCATGAGTTTTCCGGCGGGCAGCGTCAGCGGATCGGCATCGCCCGCGCCCTTGCACTCGAACCGCAGATACTGGTGGCGGATGAACCTGTCTCGGCGCTCGACGTGTCGATCCAGGCGCAGATCCTCGAACTGCTCGACAGTATCCGTGACCGGATGAACCTGTCGATGATCTTCATCACCCATGACCTGCGGGTGGCGGCACAGGTCTGTGACCGGATCGCGGTAATGCGGCGCGGTGAAGTGGTCGAGATTGGCGCGACCGAAGGTATCTTCGCCAATCCGCAGCACGAATATACCCGCGATCTGCTCTCGGCCGTGCCGGGCAAGGGATGGTTCGCCTCGGAAACCGCCGTCGCAAGCTAAGGCGCAGGGGTCGGCACGCGCGGCCAGCCCCGTCAGCCGCTCGCAAACGCAAGCAGTTGCTCGACCTCGGCCAAGGCGGCATCCATCGCCTCGGCCAGAGCCTCTACCGGCAGGGAAATCTCATCCGGTCCATCCGGATCGATCACTGCCGTGCCGGCGCTTACGGTGATCTCCAGCACATCGCCGGATAGCCGGTGGCGGTAGAGCACCGATTTGCCGTCCCGCAGTTCCGCCGCTCCGTCGCGCAAGAGCGACCTCGTCGAAAATGTCATCGACAAGGATCAGCGCGTCCTGCGTCAGGAACTCCACCCCGCCATTCGCGCTCTCGATCCGTCCGGCACTCCGGCGCAGCTCGGCATCTTTCAGCGGGTCAGCCGCATAAGGCAATTGCTGATCCCCCTTCACAATCAGAACAGTCCGGTCAGCGACCTGTTTTGCATGGTTCATTCGGGATTGAAGGGGAAAGCGTGGAAATGGTTCACCGGCCCGTGGCCCTTTCCGACTTCCAGAAGGCCGGAATGGGCGATGGCCTGGGCGGTATAGGTCTTGGCATTGCGCGCAGCCTCACCAAGCAGGCGTCCATGGCCCAGCTCGCAGGCCAGCGCCGATGACAGGGTGCATCCGGTACCATGCGTATTGTGCGTCACATAGCGCGGTCCGCCCAGATCCAGATGCATATCCGCCGACAACAGCAGATCCGGCGACTCCGGCTGATCCAGGTGCCCGCCCTTGAGCAGCACAGCTCGCGGCCCCAGCGCCAGCAGGTCCACCGCCTGCCGCCGCATGTCCTCAAGGTTCACCGCCTCGTCACAATCCAGCAGGTCGGCGGCTTCGGGCAGGTTCGGGGTAATGACAGTGGCGCGTGGCAACAGCCGGTCGCGCAGCGCTGCGACCGCGTCGGCCTGCAGCAAGCGGTCGCCGCCCTTGGCCACCATCACAGGGTCAAGCACCACTGGGGCTTCAAGCCCCTCCAACGCTTCAAGAACCGCCTCGATAATCGCGGCCGAGCCGAGCATGCCGATCTTGACCGCATCCACCCGGATGTCATCCCGGATCGTTTTGATCTGCGCGGCGACCATCGCGGGCGGCACCAGTTCGACGGCGCTGACCCCTTTGGTGTTTTGCGCGGTCAGCCCGGTCAGCGCCGCCATCGCATAGCCACCGCGCGCCGAGATCGCCTTGATGTCAGACTGGATACCGGCACCGCCGGAGGGATCGGACCCGGCGATGGAAAGAATATTGGGAATCATAGTGCGCTCCATTCCTGCATCAGCTCCCGTGTTGCGGCCTCGGGGTCATCGGCCCGCGTGACCGCGCTCACCACCGCCATGCCCACGGCACCGGCCTGTTTCAGTGCTGCCGCATCGCCTGTGCCAAGACCGCCGATGGCGACAACCGGGCAGGGCGCAAGGCCCACGATCTCCGCCAGCCCGTCAAACCCGATGGGCGGCGCATGGTCGGGTTTGCTGGGGTTCGCCCGAACCGGCCCCGAGCCGATGTAATCGAGCGCCAACCCGTCCAGCGCCGCGCACTGACCTGCGTTCTCGATGGAAAGACCCAGGATCATCTCAGGCCCGATCCGGTCTCGTATCCGCGCCGGATCGCCATCGCTTTGCCCGATGTGCAGCCCGTCGACGCCAAGCGCGCAGGCGAGCTCGACCCGATCATTCAAGATCAGCTTTGTGCCGCTGCCCGAGAGAATTTCCGCCAGTTCCCGGGCCAGCTCGGCAAAGGCCGCATCGGCGGCCTCCTTGTCGCGCAGCTGCACGGCCCATGCGCCACCCCGCATAGCGGCTCGCGCCTGATCGGGAACCGAAATCGCCGCCTCCGCATCAGTCACGACGTAAACCGGCCCGATCATGCGGCGGTGATCCTTGCGCCCTTGGTGGCCTCCTCCGGGCTCAGCCCGTACAGCGCGTCCAGAAAGGCGACCTGAAAACTGCCCGGTCCCTTGGCGGTCCGCCCGGCAATCTCTCCGGCCAGCCCATAGCAGGCCAGCGCCGCCGCCGTCGCCTCGAGCACGGGCTGATCAACGCAAAAGGCCGCGATCACCCCGTTCAGCGAACAGCCCATGACGGTAATCCGGCCCATCATTTCATGCCCGTTTTCAACGCGATAGCCGCGCGTTCCGTCCGTTACGTAATCGACGGGGCCAGACACGGCGACAACGCCGCCAGTGCGCTTCGCCAACTGCCGCGCAGCTTCTTCGGCATCAGACACCGCATCCCCGGCATCGACGCCGCGCGCGGCACTCTCAAGGCCCGCGAGCGTCAGGATCTCAGAGGCATTGCCGCGGATCACGGTCGGTTTCAGACCGATCAGCCGGTTCGACAGATCCCGGCGAAACGTGGTTGCCGCGACGCCGACCGGGTCCATCACCCAGGGGCGACCATTGTCGGCCATTACGGTGCCGGCCTCCTCCATCGCTGCGCCCCATTCCGGGTCGGCGGTGCCGATGTTAACGGTCAGCGCCTGCGCCAGCCCGGCGAATTCGGCCACCTCGACGCGGGCATGAACCATCGCGGTCGACGCCCCGACGGCAAGCAGCACATTCGCCATGACATTCATGGCAACGAAATTGGTGATGTTATGGACCAGCGGCGCGGTCTCGCGCATCTGGGCAAGGTAAGCTCCGGTATCGTGCATCGTCTCTCCTCGCCGGGGAGGAGATCAAAACCGCAACATCGAACCGAGAAACCGGCGGGCTGAGGTTTTGCAACTTCCTCCGCCGGCATGATCCGGTTCAGGTTCAAAGGGTGCTTCTCAGCCCGCAGATGCGGACGCCCCTGTCGCAGCCCTATGCATCGGGCAGAGACCCCTTCTTGTCAACCGGCGATCACGGCACCTGTTTCATCGTGCGCCGCCTTTACGCGATCTGAACTTGGCAGGCATTGTCTTTTCCCTGGCCGCTCGAACATCCCTTGTGACTAACGCTTGTCGTGCCGTTTCGACCAGTGAATCCGGGTGAGGGAGTGCACAGGGGGTGTACAGATGTCATACGCTTTGTGCACGGGTGGTGCCACCTAAGGTTGTTAACCAATATGCTGAAATTGCTCAGTTTTTGAACGGTGTGGGCCGGTTATGGGTAAGAAGACATTGAAAACTCGGGAAAACCAGAAAAAGCCATATTCCTTTCCCAAAATCGATGTAGTTGCAGCGTTAACACGCATCATCGCAAGCCCGTGAGGACGGCAAGAAAAGGTAAATTTACCTTTCTCTGTTACCTCTCCGCGGCTTCACCCCGATCACCGTCATATCGGATGATCGCTGCCAGAACGGCGAAAAGCGAACGAAACTAGGGCCACGAGCGTCAGGCGTCGCGGCACATAAACCATGACGGCTAAGTAACGATGAGCAGCGATCCGGAAGACGATACACCCCAGTTCAAGCAGGGCACTGCCGGCAATGACACGATCACCGGCGGCAATGCTGGCGACTCTCTGCACGGAGAGGCGGGCGACGACACCATTCACGGCAACGGCGGGGCCGACGCCGTGTATGGGGGGGCCGGAAAAGATACGGTCTATGGCGGCGACGGCGGCGATGCGATCTATGGCCAATCCGGTGATGATACCCTTCACGGCGAAGGCGGCAATGATGCCATCTACGGAGGATCGGGCCGCGATACCATGTACGGCGGTGATGGTGATGATGCCCTCTATGGGGAGGACGGGGATGACACCATCTATGGTGGTTCGGGAAACGACACCATCTATGCAGGCAACGGCTATGACAAGATCTACGGCGGCGCGGGCAACGACACGATCTATGGAGGCGGCGATAACGATACGCTCGACGGGGGGGACGGTGCGGACACGATCGTAATCTCTTTTGGCGAAACCACCAATTTCAACACGACCGTCAAGGGCGGCTCTGGCGGTGACGACAACGATACGCTTGATATCTCCAACCTGATCGAGGACGGTTGGAACGTCACAGGCTGGGTGAAAAATCCGGAAAGCAACGGGATGGATGGCTATAACGGCCAGATCACCCTGCAGCGCGGCGACCAATGGGCCAATATAAACTACGAGGATATCGAGAATTTCCAGACCGAGGTTGTCTGTTTCACGCCCGGCAGCCTGATTTCAACCATGCGGGGCCCGCGTCCGGTGGAAACCCTTGTGCCCGGCGATCTTGTTTACACCCGTGATAACGGCCCGCAACCGCTGCGCTGGATCGGCCAGCGACAGCTCAACGCAGCCGAGCTTCGGACCGCGCCCTCCTTCGCGCCGGTGATGATCCGCAAGGATGCTTTTGGCCCGGGCTGTCCCGAGCGCGACATGATGGTCAGCCCCAATCACCGTATGCTGGTCGAATCAGGCGAGGCACAGCTGATGTTCGGCGAGGATGAGGTGCTGGTGCCTTCCAAGCACCTTGTCGGTGCACCGGGTGTATCTCGCCGGAGTCCGGGGGCGGTGACCTATATTCACCTGATGTTCGACAACCACGAAATTATCCGCTCCGACGGGGTGTGGAGCGAAAGTTTCCAACCCGCCAGCCGCACCATGGGGGCGATGGGCCGCGATCAGCAGAACGAGATCGAAGCGTTGTTCCCCGAGCTTGCAACCGCCTCTGGTCTCGACGGCTACCGTGCCGCACGGCTTTCGCTCAAGCGGCACGAGGCGGTACTGCTCCGCGCCTGCGCCTAACGGTCCGGGTTCTCGCGGCGCCACGCGGCCCAGTCCTCGGGCGTATCAAGATCGCGCCTCGCATGCTGACCCGGCAGGGGTACAAGGGCGATTGAATCCGCGTTCTGCGCAACGACTTCACGTCCGCCGCTGTCCCCCGTCAGGCGGGTCAGCTCGGGGAACAGCGGGGCAGCGAAGATGATGGGATGACCCTGTTTTCCCTCTTCGGTCATGCCGCGAATGATACTGGATTCCTGATTGGAAACAGCGGCCTGTATGACGTCGTTAAGGTCGCTCTCGGTCAATTCCGGCAGGTCCGCAAGCAGGACCATCGCTCTTTCTGTTCCTTCGGGCAATGCCGCGAATCCCGCGCGTATCGAAGCGTTCATACCTTCTTCAGGATTTGGAACCACAATCAGCGATACGTCCATTCCCTCCAGTTCGCCGTACCGGGCATGGGGCGGCGGTGGCAGGGTGACCAGAACAGGCCCCATCGTCACCCGCCGCGCCATCTCGGCCTGTCGTCGCAAAAGGCTCATACCATCGACGGGCTCAAGCAGCTTGTCGCGCCCGCGCATCCGCGCAGCGGCCCCGGCAGCAAGAAGGATGATCGGCAGATCAGGTTTCATGGCTCGGGTGTAAGCGCCCCGTATAAGACGGTCCAGTCCCTCAGCCGCGCATCCTTGCCCCGTCCGCGTCGAAAAGCGGGGTGGTGATCAGTTTCGCGGGGCACATCTGCCCTAGGATCTCGATTTCCACCGCCAGCCCTTCGGCAATCCTTTCCGTCGGCAGGAACCCGAGCGCGATCGATTTGCCCGCGAAATGCGAATACCCGCCCGAGGTGCAGAACCCCTGAACCGACCCATCCAGCCAGATCGGTTCATAGCCCTGCACATCGGCATCCTCGGCCTCGACCTCAAAAGCCACAAGCTGACGGGCCGCACCATTGTCACGTTCTTCCTCTGCAGGTTTTCTACCAATAAAATCAGTATCTTTTTTGAAGGAGATGAAGCGATCCAACCCGGTTTCGGCGGCCGTATAATCCGGGGAAAACTCGCTGAGCCACGACCCAAAGAACTTGTCGAGCCGCAGCGACATCATCGCCCGCATCCCAAAAGGCACCATGCCGTGTTTCTGACCCTCGGCCCAAAGCGTCTTCCAAAGCTGCCGCTGCGCCATCGGATCGCAATAGATCTCATAGCCAAGGTCGCCGGTATAGCTCACGCGCTGCACCAGACAGTCGGTCATGCCAATGGTCATCGGGCGCACATCGAGGAACTTGAAATCAGAGATGTCGGCACGAGTGCAGGCCGCCAGTACATCGCGCGCTTTCGGTCCGGCGATCTGAAATCCGTTCCGTTTATCGGAGATATTCTCGATGGTTACGCCATCAACCTCATGCTGTTTGAACCAGCGGAAATGATAAGCCTGCGATCCATAGGACGCGGTCAGCTGGAACCGGTCCTCGGCGAGGCAAGAGACGGTGAAATCGCCGATCAGCCGCCCCTTGGGCGACAGCATCGGGGTCAGGCTGATCCGTCCCGGCTGCGGAATACGGCCCGCCATGATTCGGTTGAGCCAGTCCCGCGCGCCCGCGCCGGTGACGAGGTATTTGCCAAAGTTGTGGACCTCATTGATGCCGACACCGTTGCGCACGCCCATGACTTCGCGCGCCGT
Source organism: Heliomarina sp. (assembly GCF_052826185.1). NCBI lineage: Bacteria > Pseudomonadati > Pseudomonadota > Alphaproteobacteria > Rhodobacterales > Roseobacteraceae > Heliomarina > Heliomarina sp. Next base: position 130,094 of record NZ_JBRBUI010000055.1, read on the forward strand.
GGCCTCAAAGGCGTCCGAGCGGCGGAACGAGGGCGTTTCATAAGCAGGTTCAGTGCCTTGCGCGAAATAGTTCACCACTTCCAGTCCGAATTGCTGGCCCCAGACCGCGCCCATTTCGGTAAAGATGTCATACATCGGCGTGGTCCGGTTGGGCCGTGCGGCAGGCAGTTCCTCGTTCGGGTAAGAGACCGAGAACCGTTTCTGGTAGTTCTCGATCACCTTGGGCCGCGTATACCCGGGGCTGATCCAGTCGCCAAAGCGGGCCACGTCCATCGCAAAGGTATCGCGTTCGCATTCGCCTTCGATCATCCACTGGGCAAGCATCAGGCCGACACCGCCGCCCTGGCTGAACCCGGCCATGACGCCGCAGGCCGACCAGTAGTTCTGCAGCCCCGGTACCGGCCCGACCAGCGGGTTGCCATCGGGCGCAAAGGTGAATGGCCCATGGATAACCGATTTGACTCCGGCGGTTTCCAGCACCGGAAAGCGCTTATAGGCGAAGGCGATGGAATCCTCGATCTTGTCGAAATCGTCGGGCAGCAACTCATGCCCGAAATTCCACGGCGTGCCATCCACGGCCCAAGGAAGGCAGGGCTGTTCATAGAACCCGATGCAAAGGCCGCGACCTTCCTGCCGAAGATAGCTTTCGCCCGCCGGGTCCATCACGTGGGGATGCTCGCCGCCGGCGTCGATCATCTCGGCGATCTGAGGGATTTCCTCGGTGACCAGATACTGGTGCTCCATCGGGTGCAGCGGCAGGTAAACCCCTGCCATGGCACCCACTTCGCGCGCCCAGAGCCCGCCTGCGTTGACCACGTGTTCCGCGTGGATCGTGCCCTTGTCGGTCACCACGTCCCATGTGCCATCGGGGCGCAGGTTGGTCTCATTCACCATGCAATGGGTTTCGATCGTCGCGCCCCCCATCCGCGCGGCCTTGGCATAGGCGTGGGTGGTGCCCGAGGGGTCGAGGTGCCCGTCAAGCGGATCATACAGCGCGCCGAGGATGCCATCGGTATTGGTGATGGGGGCAATCTTCTTGATTTCTTCTGGGGTGACGATCTCTGTCTCAAGGCCCATAAACCGGTGCTTGGCCCGTTCCGCCAGCAGCATATCGAACCGGTCGCGGTTGTCGGCCAAGGTGATCCCGCCCACATGGTGCAGCCCGCAGGACATGCCGGTGATCTCTTCGAGTTCCTTGTAAAGGCGGATTGTATAGCCTTGAAGCGCCGCCATGTTGGTGTCGCCGTTCAGCGTGTGAAACCCGCCCGCCGCGTGCCATGTGGACCCCGAGGTCAGATCGGAGCGTTCCAGCAGCATCACATCGGACCAGCCGAGTTTGGTCAGGTGGTACAACACGGAACAGCCGACAACGCCGCCGCCGATCACGACAACTCGGGTGGTGGTTTTCATGGTTTACGCCTCATTCTTTCTTTGGGCTTAAACTCGCGACGGGGCTGGTGAACCGCTAGTCACTTTGCGACAAAATCCGTCGTCTTTGAATTTTCAATGGTAAGACGAACCCTACAAAGATCCTGTCAGAAAGAGCGCTACTTTTCGTGCTGCCTTGTCTCAAAGCGACGGGCAAAGTCGCTAAATGGCATATGTTCCGCAATTCAGCGCCTCATGTTGGGCGCAAACCGGCAATGAAGGCAGCATGATGAAGACCCACGCACAGGCAGTAGTTATCGGGGGCGGCGTGATCGGATGCTCCATTCTGTATCATCTCGCCAAGCTTGGATGGACGGATGTTGTCCTCTTGGAACGGGACGAGCTGACATCGGGCTCAACATGGCATGCGGCGGCGAATATTCACGGTCTGCATGACAATACCAATATCTCGCGCCTGCAATATTACACCATGAACCTCTACGAGGAGCTCGAGCGCGAAACCGGGCAGGGCTGCGGGGTGTTCCGCTCGGGGTATCTTTACCTTGCGCAGACCGAGGCGCGGGAACATCAACTGCGGCTTCAGGCCGCCAAGGCCAAGAACTACGGGTTCGATTTCGCCGAGATTTCGCGGGACGAGGCCGAGCGCCTGCACCCGCTGGTCGATTTTAACGGCATCCGCTGTATCATGCTGGAACCCGAAGCGGGCAAGGTGGATCCGTCCGGCGTGACCATGGCCTATGCGGCCGGGGCGCGGCAGCGCGGTGCGGAGATCCACCGCCACACGCCTGTCACCGCGACCGAACAGCAACCGGACGGAAGCTGGATCGTGCGCACCCCCAAGGGCGATATCCATACGCAATGGGTGGTGAATGCCGCCGGTCTCTGGGGGCGCGAAGTCGCCGCGTTGGCGGGGCTGACCCTGCCTTTGCAACCGACCGAGCATCAGTATTTCGTGACGGAACGCATCCCCGAGATCGCGGCGATGGGGCGGCTCTTGCCCTCGGTTGCGGATCGCGACGGCGAATACTATCTGCGGCACGAGGGCGACGGGCTGCTCATCGGCGCCTATGAAAAGGACATGCGGTTCTGGGCCGAAGACGGCACGCCGCAGGATTTCGGCCATGACCTGTTCCCCGACGATCTGGAACGTATCGAACCGAACGTGATGCGTGCGATCGACCGGGTGCCGGTGGCGGGCACGGCGGGGATCAAGCGGGTCATCAATGGGCCGATGATCTGGTCGCCGGATTCCAATGTGCTTTTTGGTCCGGTGCCTGAGTTGAGCAACTATTTCTGCTGCAACGGGATTATCCCGGGCTTTTCCCAGTCCGGCGGCATGGGGCTGATGGCGGCGCAATGGATGATCGAGGGAGAGATGCAGTATGATCTTTTCCCATGGGATATCGCGCGCTTCGGGTCATGGGCTGACAAAGCGTTCACCAAGGCAAAGGTGCAAGAGGTCTATACCACCCGTTTCGCGATCCATTTCCCGAACGAGGAACGCCCGGCCGGTCGGCCTGTACGCACCCGCCCCGTTTACGACATGCAAAAACAGATGGGGGCGGTGTTCGGCCTGAACTACGGCTGGGAACACCCGCAATGGTTCGCCTCTGAACCGGGCGTGACGGAAACCGCAGGGTTCAAGCGTCAGAACTGGTGGGAACCAGTTGGCGCCGAGGCGCGGATGCTGCGGGAAAAGGCCGGGATCATCGATATCTCGAACTTTGCCAAGTATCGCTGCAAAGGCCCGGGGGCCGAGGATTGGCTGAACGCGGTGTTTGCCAACAACATGCCGCGCGAGGTCGGGCGGTCCTGCCTTGCGCCGCTGATCGGCAAACGCGGCGGGATCGCCGGGGATTTCACCGTGACCCGGCTGGGCGAAGACGAATTCTGGGTGATCGGCTCGGGCATGGCCGAACGGTTTCACCAGCGGTTTTTCAAGCAGGTGCCGCTACCCGAAGGCACGGTCTTCGAGAGCCTGACCGAGGCCGTCTGCGGTTTCAACGTGGCCGGTCCCCTGTCGCGGGATCTGTTGCAGGGGTTGACCAACAGCTCTCTGGCAACAAAGGATTTCCCGTTCATGCGCTCGGCGCGGATCACGCTGGCCGGGGTCGATTGTGTTGCATTGCGGGTCTCCTTCACCGGCGATCTCGGGTGGGAGCTGCATTGCGCCGAAAGCGATCAGGTGAGGCTCTACGAGGCGCTGCTTGAAGCGGGGCGCGGCATCGGGGCCGGGCCGGTCGGGGCACGTGCGCTGATGAGCCTTCGGCTGGAAAAGGGCTATGGGTCCTGGGGACGTGAGTACAGCCCCGAGTACTGGCCACAGGAGGTCGGGCTGTCGCGGCTGTGCAAGATGGACAAGGATTTCCTGAACCGCGACGCGCTGGCCGAGATCATGGACAAGCCCGCGCGCGAGAGCCTTGTGATCCTTGCGCTGGAAGAGGCAGATGTCATGGCGTCTGGCGCCGATGCCACCGGCGGAGAACCGGTGTTTCGCGATGGTGTCGGGATCGGGCGGGTCAGCTCGGGCGGTTACGGCTATGGGGTGAATATGTCCCTCGCGCTTGCCAGCCTGCGCGATCCGAAGCCCGGTGAGCAGGTCGAGGTGATGGTGCTGGGCCAGCCGCATCGCGCAACGGTACTGGAAAAGCCGCCTTTCGATCCCGATGGACTTCGCCTGCGGGCCTGAGGGTAGGGGGCCAGCCCCCTCTTGGCCCATTCGGGCCAATTCACCCCCGGGATATTTTTAACCCAAAGAAGGGGATAGCCGGTCCAGGACGGCCTTGTGGTCGATGCCGGGCAGGGCGCCGGTGATCTGGCCGCGGTCGCGGTCGAGCCGGGTGGCAACATAGGCATCGGAGATCGCGGCGGGGGCGGTTCGGATCAGCGTCGCGGCGGTGAGCATCTGGGCGGTATCCTCGGCGAACCAGCGGGCGGTGGATTCCTCGTGGTGGGAGGCCCAGCGGGAAGTGTAGGTTTTCAGGGCCTTGTCGTATTGACTGTTCTGACCGGTTGCGCCCCGCAGTTCGGCGATCATCACGTCGCGGGCGAGCGGGTCGCGCTCGAGGCTGCGCAGAATGTCGAGGCAGATCACGTTGCCGGAACCTTCCCAGATGCCGTTGAGCGGGGCCTCGCGGTAGTAGAGGGGCATGGGCGTGTCTTCGACATAGCCCATGCCGCCCAGCGCCTCCATCGCCTCGTAGGTGACCTGCGGGCAGCGCTTGTTGCCGAGGAACTTGGCAAGCGCGACCGCGATACGGGCAAAGGCGCGGTCTTCAGGAGTGGTACCGTCGAAAGCATGGGCTGTGCGCAGGCCGAGCGCGAGCGTGCCTTCGACATCGAGGGCGAGATCGGCCAGTACCGTGCGCATCAGCGGCTGGTCGATAAGGCGACGCTGGAAGGCGCTGCGGTGGATGGCCCAGTGATGGGCCTCGGCGAGCGCACCGCGCATCAAGCCTGCGGGAGCCATTGCGGTGTCGAGCCGGGTGTGGTGCACCATTTCGATAATGGTGCGCACGCCCTTGCCAGTCTCGCCCAGCTGGTAGGCGAGCGTGTCGGTGAATTCGATTTCCGAGGAGGCGTTGGACTTGTTGCCCAGCTTGTCCTTGAGGCGCTGGATGTTGATCGCATTGCGTTCGCCTTCGAGCCAGCGGGGGACGAGAAAGCAGGTCAGGCCGTCCGGCGTTTGAGCGAGCGTCAGGAACCCGTCGGACATCGGCGCGGAGCAGAACCATTTGTGGCCCGTCAGCCGCCAGTGATCGCCATCCTGCCGGGCCTGCGTGGTATTGGAACGCACATCCGATCCGCCCTGTTTCTCGGTCATCGCCATGCCAAGCGTCGCGCTTGCTTTTGCGCTGACGGGTTGTTGCGATGGGTCATAGGCGCGGGCGGTCAGTTTCGGTCGCCATTCGGCCGCAAGGCTTTCCGAGGCGGCGAGGGCCGGGGTGGCGGCATAGGTCATCGTCAAGGGGCAGCAATGGCCCGGTTCGACCTGGCTGGCGACATAGACCATCGCGGCATGAGTGAGGTGACCGCCGGGTTTACCCTCCCAGGCGCAGGCGGCATAGCCGGCACTTTGACTGAGGGTCAGGAACCGATGGTAGGCGGGGTGGAAATGGACCTCGTCGATGCGGCGGCCTCCGGCATCGAATTGCACCAGCTCGGGGGGATGACGGTTGGCGTCGCGGGCGGCGCGGCGCATTTCATCCGTGCCGAGCGCGGCGCCATAGGCGGCCAGCGGCGGTGTGCGCGCGTCGTAATGGGCGATTGCCTCGCGCAAGGGGAGGTCGCTGGTCCAGAGATCGACATCGCCCCGGGGGGAAGGCTGGTTCTGGACTTCGTGGGTGCTCAGCGTACTGCGCGGCTCGGAATATGTCATGGTGTCCTCCTTGCCCGGGATGCTAGCGCGGGCAAGAAGGCTGGCAAAGCGGATCGTCGCGTCAGAGCGGTCGGATACGCAGTTTCGTCACCCGGTTGCCGTCGCGCTCCATCACCTCGAAGCGGAAGCCGTGGAAGGAAAAAACCTGCCCCACGGTCGGGATCATCTGCGCCTCGTGGATCACCAGACCGGCGACGGTATTGGCCTCTTCATCGGGGAGGGTCCAGTCAGTGGCGCGGTTCAGGTCGCGGATCGTCATCGCGCCCTCGACCACGTAGTGCCCGTCTTCATTGGCCTTGAGCGGGTGATCGGCATCGGGGTCGAATTCGTCGGTGATCTCGCCGACGATTTCCTCGAGGATGTCCTCGAGGGTGATCAGCCCCTGAAGCGAGCCATATTCATCCACCACCAGCGCGAAATGCGTCCTCATGCGAAGAAACTGGCGCATCTGGTCGTCCAGCGTCGTGGTTTCGGGGATGAAATAGGGTGGCATCGCCACATCGGTAATCCGAAATCGTTTGAGCGCCTCGGGGTCGCTGTCGGGGCCGCTGATCGCCTTGTACATGGCACGCAGCAGGTCCTTGGCATGGACCACGCCGATGATGTTCTCCTGATCCTGCCGGTAGACCGGCAGGCGGGTATGGGGGCTGTCGAGACATTGCTGGAGGATATCCGAAGGCGGGTTGTCCGCATCGATCATCTCGATGCCCGAGCGGTGGAGCATGATCTCTTCGACCGCGCGGTCGCCAAGGTCGAGCGCGCCGAGAATCCGGTCGCGGTCCTCTTTTTCGACGACGCCTTCGGAATGGCCGAGGTTGAGCGCACCGGCGATTTCCTCGCGCACGGCAAGGATCTGGCTGTCGGGATCGACGCGCACCCCAAAGAGCCGCAGCACGCCGCGCACGAAAAGCCGGACAGCCGAGACGATGGGCGATAGGATGCGCACAACGATGCTGATGACCGGGGCCACAGTGGCAGCGGCGGATTCGGAATAGATGATCGCGTATGTCTTGGGCAGCACCTCGGCAAAGACAAGCACCAGCACGGTCATGATCAGCGTCGCCAGTGCCACCCCGCTATCGCCGAAAGCACGGGTAAAGAGCGAGGTCGCCAGCGACGTGGCGAGGATGTTGACGAGGTTGTTGCCCAGGAGGACAGAGCCGATCAGGCGCTCGTTATCCTCGGTAATGACCAGCGCCTTTTCCGCGCCTTTCGAGCCCTTGTCGGCCTGCGCGCGCAGCTTGCCGCGCGAGGCGGCGGTCAGCGCGGTTTCGGAACCGGAGAAAAAGGCGGAGAGAACAAGCAGCAGCAAAATCGCCGCACCGGTAATCCAGAATGCGTTGTCCAGCGCGGTTTCGGACAGTTCCATCAAAGGGGCTTTCTTAACGTCGTTGTTTCAGGTGTCATTTGGCGGCGGGTCTGCCACCATGGTTTGCTGGTCGGATCATGCGAGGTTGTTTGCGCTATTCCTAGCCGTTCCGGTCAGGTTTCGAAAGCGGGTGGTGTTCGTGAACCAGTTCCGAAAGGCGTTCGTCCAGCACATGTGTGTAAATTTCCGTTGTGGCAAGGTCTGCATGGCCCAGAAGTGTCTGGATCGAGCGCAGATCGGCGCCATTGGCCAGCAGGTGCGTGGCAAAAGCATGACGCAGCGTATGCGGCGTGACCTTGGCCGGAGAGACACCTGCGGCGACGGCAATTTCCTTGATCAGCAAGTAGAAACGGTGCCGGGTCAGGTGGCCCGATTTCCCGTGCGAGGGGAACAGGAAACGCGACGCGGCATGGCCGTTGCGGCGGCGGGAGTCTTCTTCTTCGTCGCGCGCGACCAGCCAGTCGGCCAGTGCGGTACGGGCCGGGGGGGACAGGGGGACCATGCGTTCCTTGCCGCCCTTGCCAAGCACCAGCAGCATGCGCGGATCGCCCCGCGCGGCGCTGACCGGCAGGCCGACAAGCTCGCTCACCCGCATGCCGGTGGCATAGAGCAGTTCCATCAGGCAGGTATTGCGCAACCGTTCCAAGGGGGTGCGCCCGGCGCTGCGCGCCGCGTCAAGCAGCCGATCGACCTCGGGCACGTCGAGCGTTTTGGGCAGGCGGTTCTCGCGCCCAGGGCCCTTGATCTGGATCGCCGGGTTGTCGCCGCGCCAGCCCTCCTCAAACGCAAAGCGAAAGACCTGCTTGATCGCGGAAAGCCGTCGCGCCCGCGTCGATTTGGCCAGTCCTTGCGCGTCGCACCAGACGAGATAGGACTCGATCATCTCGCGGTCGGCCCCGGCAAGATCGCTGTTCTTGCGCTCAAGCCAGTCCACGAAATCACGCAGGTCGCGCCCATAAGCGAGCTGGGTGTTCGTGGCGGCCCCAAGCTCGGCGGCCTGTGCCTCGAGAAAGGTCGAAATCCATTGAAAGGAACTGGAGGGGGCCGACATTCTACCCGTGTCCCAGCAGCAGGAGTTGTAGCGACGCCCGGCGCGCGGTGTCTTCAAGACCAACGCGGCGCAACGTGGCGATGGCGGCGGCAAGGTCGTTGGGATTGCCCGTCGCGCCACGATCGAAATGTTCGATGGCCAGCAGGATGGTTTCGCCAAGCGCCCCGCGATCCAGAGCGTTCTGGATGCGGCCGGGCAGCTCCACCGCATTGCTGAACCCGTCCGATATCGCCTGTGTCATCTGGTTCGGCGCTGCAACATCGCCGGGCGTGCCCCGCGTCAGGGCCACGAGGAACGCATCGGTGTCGGTTTCAGCGCTCACCGAATTGGCGACGGATTCGTAATCTGACGACAAAAGTCCCATGCGCCACGCGATCTGCGCGGCACGCGCATCCGTAAAGTCCAGACCACTTATCTGCGGTGCGAACAGTTCGGCAAAGGCAACCTCAAGCCCGACTTCCTGCATGGCGGTCCAGACTGGCGGCAGCGTCTTGGTCACCGCGTCGATGCTGTTCTGTTCAAGCGCGGTTTCGAACCGGCGCAGCGCGGTCACACGGTCCCAGACCCCGCCCGAGGCGGCGGCGCGACGCTCAGTGTATAGGCCAAGCAAACGGTTGGGTTGCAGCGCGCCGATACGTGTCAGCCTTTCGGCGGCTTCGATCTGGGCCTTCCACCCCGAGACATCTCGCAGGTCGGCATTGGCAAAGGCGCGCGGCAGCGACGCGGTTGGAAGCCGTTCGCCAATCGCCTCGAACAGGCGGAAGGTCAGCGGGTCCGGATGGTCGGGCATGGGCAGGTGCGGCGCGCCGTCGTAAATTTCCGGCGACAGAAAGCGATCCATCAGGTCCAGCTCTGCCTGCGGCATCGCCTGTATCGCATGGGCAGCTTCGAGGATCAACGCGGCGGTCTGCCAGTCGCCTTGTCGGGCAAGGCAGAATATCCGGGTGCGGTAATCGCGCGTCAGCCTTGCATCCAACGCCAGCGCCGCACAGGCCTTGTCCTCGCTGCCGTTCAGCAGGGTCGCATCGAACCAGCGCTGGAACAGCGCCGGGTTCTGCGCGGCACCGGCGCTTTCGGCAAGGGATTCGAGCGGATCGGTCGCGCCAAGCGACATCAGCCGGTCAAGCCGCGCCCGCATCAGCAGGTCCTGTGCCTCATCTCCGCCCGGCGCTCGGGTCTCGGACAGAAGCAGCGTATAGAGCAGGGTCTGCATCGCCGGGTTGCCATCCACCGGCACGGTATCGATCAAGTAGCGCAGCGTCGGCAATTCGCTGCCCTCCCACAGGTTGACCGGCAGGCCGGTAACATCGGAGGGCACGAGGCCCATTGGCTGGGCCTGAGGTTGCAGGGTTTCGACCGCAATTTCAGGCCGTAGCGCCGTCTGGGTCACCGGCGGTTCCCGCAGGGTCTGCGCCCCCAGCGTCGGACCCGATCGGATCTGCGGGGCGTTGCGGCCAAGCCAGTCGATTGCGGTCAGCGGCTCTTGCGCGCCAAGGCAGGCGGGCAGGGCGATCATGGCAATGGAAAGGGCGATCCCGTGTCTAGTCGGCATCCAGTTCCACCGGTTTGCGTATCTCTTGCTGCGGGGCCGAGAAATCCGACCCGAACCATGGCCCGAGATAAGCATACCCGACCACGGCTATGAACGCCAAGCACAGGAGATATACTACAAATTTGATGAGCCTGCCCATCGTGACCTCACTTACTGCTCGTTGTTTTGCACAAGTTATATATGGCCTTTTCGACAAGATCACGTCATTCACTGAAGAATGAGCGAAATTGAGCAAAGATCGAACAAAAAGGACAGGCCCCGCAAGGCGAAGAGGCTGAAAAAGACCGTTGTCATGGTGGGCATGATGGGCGCGGGCAAAACCGCCGTGGGCCGCGCGCTTGCCGAGCGTCTGGGCGTGCCTTTTCTTGATAGTGATGCGGAAATAGAGGCCGCCGCCAACATGACGGTGCCAGAGATTTTCAGCCGCGACGGGGAGGCGTTTTTCCGGCGCAAGGAAAGCCAGGTGATCGCCCGGCTGCTGGTCGAAGAGCGTGGCGTGCTTTCAACAGGCGGCGGCGCGTTCCTCTCTGAAGAGAATCGCCGGTTGATTTCGGAGAAAGGCGCGTCGGTTTGGCTGGATGCGAGTTGCGACGTGCTCTGGCAGCGGGTCCGGCACCGCGATTCGCGCCCTTTACTGCGCACCGAGAATCCGCGCGCCACCTTGCAATCCCTGTTCGATCAGCGCCGTCAGTTCTATGAAAAAGCCGATCTGGCCGTGCCGTCCGACGGACATGCCTCGATCGAGCAGATGGTTGACCGCGTGCTGGAGGCGCTTGCCACCCGTCCGGACGTGCTGGAGAGCGAATGATGCAGGAAAAGGTCCATGTCTCGCTGGGCGAGCGCAGCTATGACGTGATCATCGGTCCCGGCCTGATGGCGCGCGCGGGAGAGCTGATTTCCCCACTGTTGCCCCGGCCGCGCGTGGTTGTCGTCAGCGATGAAACCGTTGCCGCGCTGCATCTTGAGACCTTGCGCGCCGGATTGGCTTCGTCGGGCATCGCGATGGAGGCGATGACACTCCCCGCAGGCGAAGCGACCAAAAGCTGGGAAAGCCTGACCCGGACCTGCGACTGGCTGCTCGATCAGAAAGTGGAGCGCCGCGACATCGTGGTGGCGCTTGGCGGCGGGGTGATCGGCGATCTCGTCGGGTTTGCCGCGGCGGTGCTGCGTCGGGGCGTGCGCTTCGTGCAGATCCCGACCTCGCTTTTGGCGCAGGTCGATAGTTCGGTTGGCGGGAAAACCGGGATCAATGTTCGTCAGGGCAAGAACCTGATCGGTGCCTTTCATCAACCGGCGCTGGTGCTGGCGGATACGGATGTGCTTGCGACACTGGCCGAGCGCGACTTCCTCGCCGGCTATGGCGAGGTGGTGAAATACGGGCTGCTGGGCGATGCGGCATTTTTCGACTGGCTCGATGAAAACGGTCCAGCGCTGAAATCCGGTGACATGGCGGCTCGCATAACGGCGGTGACCAAGTCGGTTCAGATGAAAGCTGATATCGTCGCGCGGGACGAGACAGAGCAGGGCGACCGGGCGCTGCTCAACCTTGGGCATACCTTCTGCCATGCGCTCGAGGCGGCGACGGGCTACAGCAACCGATTGTTACACGGCGAGGGCGTGGCGATCGGCTGCGCGCTTGCCTTTGAGCTTTCCGCGCGTCTTGGTCTTTGCAGTCAGGAAGAACCCAGCCGCGTGCGTGAACACCTCAAGCGCATGGGGATGAAGACCGATCTGTCCGATATACCGGGTGATCTGCCGGATTCCGATGCGCTGATCGAGTTGATGGCGCAGGACAAGAAGGTGCTGGATGGCAAGCTGCGGTTTATCCTGGCGCGCGGTATCGGTCAGGCCTTTGTGACCTCGGATGTGCCGCGCGACGCGCTGGGGGATGTTTTGCAGGCGGCCCTTAAAGAAAAAGCGCGGCAGAGCTGATCTGCCGCGCATTTCTGATTTCGTCGCTTTACCGGTTGATCAGGCGGTGACGCCATTCGGACGGCTGCGCAGCGCGTCAACGCTGATCGGGCCGGGGCCGGAGAAGACAAGGTACAGGAAGAAGAAGCAGTACAGGATCGCTGCGTCGCCGCCATTCAGCGCCGGGAAAAAGCTTTGCGGCGCGTGGGCGATGAAATAGGCGCAGGCCATCAGACCCGACATAACAAAGGCCACCGGACGGGTGAACAACCCGATGACGAGCAGGGCGCCGCCCACCAGTTCAAGCAGACCGGCAATCCCGAACATCGAGAAGAGCGGCGGATTCATGTCGGAGGCCGGGAAGTTTAGCAATTTCTGGGTGCCATGCGCCATGAAGATGAGCGCGGCAACGATCCGGACAACGCTGAGCATGACCGGCGCGTAATTCGTGAGAGTCTTGGACATAGGAGTTCCTTGAGCAAGATATCAGTTTGCCTGATGACATACCGAGTTGGCTTGCAAAGAATACTCCTTACATCTCAACTCCCTGTGTGCAGATTTGCACACAGGTTTCCGTCACGGGTAGATCGATCTTATCAGAACGGGATCTCGTCATCCATATCGCGCGACGAGGGGCCGCTGCCGCCGCCCTGACCGCCGCCAAAACGGTCATCCTGCGGGCCGCTGTCATAGCCGCCACCCTGATCGTAGCCGCCACCATAGCCGCCACCCCCACCGCCGCCGCCCGAACCGCCATCACGGCCGTCGAGCATGGTCAGCGTCGAGCCGAAGCCCTGAAGCACGACCTCGGTTGAATAGCGGTCCTGACCGGACTGATCCTGCCATTTGCGGGTCTGGAGCTGTCCTTCGATATAGACCTTTGAGCCCTTTCGCAGATACTGCTCGGCCACGCGGACAAGCCCTTCGTTGAAGATCGCGACCGAATGCCATTCGGTCCGCTCGCGGCGCTCACCGGTGTTGCGGTCTTTCCAGTTCTCAGAGGTGGCGATGCGCAGGTTGCAGACCTTGCCGCCATTCTGAAAGGTGCGCACTTCGGGGTCGCGCCCCAGATTTCCGATAAGAATGACCTTGTTGACCGAGCCTGCCATGGTGCTCCCCGTATGTATGTTTGAATGCTGTCCGGATTGATTCCCGGGATGGGTTCTGTCCGAGACTATACGTGTCATTGCAAGGATTAAACCAGAATGCAGGACGCGAAATGACGCTGCCTGTCAGGGCCGAAAGGTTTCAGTTCTGGAAATTCAGTGTGATCTCCTTATAGTGCCGCCGGGGAATCGTTCTTTCTGCGGGACTATTTGTACATGGTTATCAAGCGTATGGGGCAGCTTGCTGTCGGTGCTTTCGTCATTTCTCTTTGTGCCGACGCGGCGCTTGCGGATTCCGTATCGACGCGCAGCCAGAGGAAACTGCTGAAATCCCAGCTTGCTGTTCTCGATAATCGCGCGGCCCAGCAGTACAAGAATTCGGTCAGGCTCCAGCCGCCGTCGATCTATACGCCAAGCAAGAACGGCAGCGGCGCCTACGCTGGCAAATACCGCGGCGAATTCCTCGTGATGGCCAAGGCTGCGGCACGGCTGCACAATGTGCCCGAGGATCTTTTCGCACGCCTGGTGCAGCAGGAATCGGGCTGGAACCCGGCGGCTGTTTCCCACAAGGGCGCGCTGGGTCTTGCCCAGCTGATGCCGCAGACCGCGCGTCTGCTGGGGGTCGACCCGACAGATCCGAAACAGAACCTCGAAGGCGGGGCGCGTTACCTTGCGCGGCAATACCGCAAGTTCGGATCGTGGCCGCTGGCACTTGCTGCCTATAACGCAGGCCCCGAAGCGGTCGTCAAACACGGCGGTGTGCCCCCCTATAAGGAAACCCGCAACTACGTGCGGGTCATCTGGGGAAGCTGACAGCGGCGGTCCAGCAAATATCTGCCGGGCCTCGCCCGCGCCGTTGACAGCTGCAAACTATCTGATCTGAAACGGAACCTTTTCACATCGAGCGGTGTTTAAAGCTCATAGCGCCTGCCGGGACACCTATCCGGGCCTGTGGTTGGCGAGTGTAAAAGGAGAGTAAAAATGAAATCCATGTTTGTCCGTACGATGGCCGCAAGTGCCGTAGCAGCAATTGTCGCAGGCGCCGGCTGGGCGCAGTCGCAAGATGGTGTCGTCAAGGAACTGACCGTCAATTCCGAATACACGGCGCTGAAGGATTCCAACGCTCAGGAATACTTCCCGACGCTGGCAACCGATCTGATGACCTCGATCGCTGACAAGATCGCAATGACCACCGAAGAGGCCGGTTACGTTGTCGAAGTGAATCTGCAGGAAGTCCGCATGGGCGACAGCATGACGCTGCCCGAAAGCCGCGAATTCAACCAGATGGATGGTGTCGTGAGCATCACCAGCCCGCAGGCTGATGCCGGTACCGAAAGCTATCCGGTCAATATCATTGCGATGGACCCGGACGGAACCGTTCCGGAAGGCTACGTGGCAGTGGCCCCCAGCACCGAAGATTTTTATAAAGCGATGATCGAAGGCTATGCGAACGCCGTTGTCGACGTTCTGCCCGAAGACATCCCGAATTCGCTTTCCAAGTAAGACTTTCCGTCTTCACGACGATCCGCCCCGCAGCGTTTTCATGCTGCGGGGTTTTTCTTTGCCGCTATTCGGCTGCGATCTGGATTACCGGCTCCATTCCGGCCAATTGTTCTTCGCTCAGGTGGCATTTGATCTGATGGTTCCCGTCGCGGAATTTCATCGGTGGCACCTCGGTTTCGCAAAGATTGCCGGGCACCTCCGATTTCCAGCGGCACCGGGTCTGGAACGGACATCCCGGCGGCGGGTTCATTGCCGAAGGAATATCCCCCTCGAGCACGATGTGCTTCTTAGTGACTGAGGTGTCGGCAATCGGCACCGCCGACAACAGCGCTTCGGTATAGGGGTGATAGGGCGGTGAGAACACCTGCTCGGTGGTGCCCAGCTCCACCACATGCCCCAGATACATGACCATGACACGGTCGCTGAGATAGCGCACGATAGAAAGGTCATGCGAAATAAACAGAAGCGTCGTCTTCTCTTCGCGCTGGATTTCCATCAGCAGATCCGTCACCGCCGCCTGAACCGATACGTCCAGCGCCGATACCGGCTCATCCGCCACGACAATCCGCGCGCCGCCGGAAAACGCCCGGGCGATCCCGACCCGTTGCTTCTGCCCGCCGGACAGCTGCCGCGGCATCCGGTCAGCAAATTCGCGCGGCAGTTTGACAAGGTCGAGCAGGCTCAGCATCCGCTCCCGGCGTTCCGACTCGTTCTTGCCGATGCCAAAGACTTCGAGCGCACGGATGATCTGGCGGCCGACCTTCATGGAAGGATTCAGCGTGTCGAAAGGGTTCTGGAACACCATCTGGATGTCCGAGATCGTCTTGGTGTCCCGCTTTTCGATGGGCACCGATTCGATATTGCGGTTGTCAAAGATAATCTGTCCGTCGGTGGCTGTTTCCAGTCCCATCAGCACCTTGGCAAAGGTCGACTTGCCACAGCCGGATTCCCCGACGATGGCCAGCGTCTCGGATTCCCGCGCTTCGAAAGACAGGGTTTCATTGGCCTTGACGACCTTGCGCTCGCCACCGCCGAACAGCGCGTTGGCCGCGACCTCGTAATATTTCCGAAGATCGTCGATTTTCAGGATCACATCCCCGACGTTGCCCTTCTCCTTGACGATTGAATCGGCAATCGGGGCCTGCCAGTCGATCTCCTGAAAACGCAGGCAACGCGTGTGGTGCCGGTCATTCCCGGGCACAGATTCCATCGGGATCGGTCTGGCATCGCAGCGCCCGGCCTGGAAATAATCGCAGCGCGGCCCGAAATTGCAGCCCTTGGGCCGTTCATGGGGCAGGGGGAAATTGCCCGGAATGGCGACCAGCGGCCGCGCGTTCTTGTCCGCACCCGGCAGCGGGATCGAGCGGAACAGCGCCTGCGTATAGGGATGCTGCATCTCGTCGAAAACGTCATGGATCGAGCCGCGCTCAACCGCTTCGCCGGAATACATCACGCAGATCCGGTCACAGGTCTCAAGCACCAGCCCGAGGTTATGGCTGATGAACAGCATCGACGTCCCGTATTTGCGCCCGAGATCCTTTACCAGCTCGACGATGGCCGCCTCGACCGTCACATCGAGGGCAGTGGTCGGCTCATCGAGGATCAAGAGCGCAGGCTCGCTCATCAGCGCCATGGCGATCACGATACGCTGCTGCTGGCCGCCGGACAGCTGATGCGGAAAACTGTTAAGGATCCGCTCGGGGTCGGGCAGTTTGACATCGGTCACCACCTGCAAAGCCCGGGCATAGGCCTCTTTCTGAGACAGGCCCTGATGGATCATCGGCACTTCCATCAGCTGCTTGCCGATCCGCATCGCCGGGTTCAGTGAGGCCATCGGCTCCTGATAGATCATCGCGATCTCGCTGCCCCGGATGTCGCGCAACTCTTCCGCGCTCATCTCGCCAAGGTCGCGCCCCTTGAACTTGATCGATCCGCCGACAATCCGACCGTTGACGCCAAGATCCTGCATGACCCCCAGTGCCACGGTGGACTTGCCGCAGCCCGACTCACCGACAAGCCCGACGGCTTCGCCCGGTTGCACCGAGACCGAGAAATCCATGACCGCCGGAATCTCCCGCAGCCGCGTGAAAAAGGAAATCGACAGCTTGTCGATTTCAAGGATCGGGCCGTCATAGTCCCATTTTGCCATGTTCGTCTCCCTGTTGGAGGCTGTTATCAAGCGGCGCGCCTTGCGGCGCATTCCTTTTTATTGTCTGGCACCCGGCCGCCACCGGTTCAAATCA
Organism: Heliomarina sp.; assembly: GCF_052826185.1. Lineage (NCBI taxonomy): Bacteria > Pseudomonadati > Pseudomonadota > Alphaproteobacteria > Rhodobacterales > Roseobacteraceae > Heliomarina > Heliomarina sp. The sequence continues at coordinate 146,596 of NZ_JBRBUI010000055.1, forward strand.
CCTGCGGCCGGACGCAAAGGGGGCGGATCGAGCGGAAACATCCCTTTTTCCTCTTGCCCCAAATACTCAAATGCCAACCTCGCCCGGCGCGCCACGCCGGGCCAAGGCGCAGTCCCTCAATCCCGCAGACTTTCCTCACGCAGGCCATCGGCCAGCAGGTTCAGACCCAGAACAAGGCTCAGCAATGCCAACGCCGGCGGCAGGGCGGGGTGCAGATAGATCGACAAGAGCTTGCGGCCCTCGTTGATCGTGCTCCCCCAGTCCGGGCTTTCCGGCGGCAGGCCGAGACCAAAGAACCCGAGCGTTCCCAAAAGGATCGTGGTGTAACCGATACGCAGGCAGAAATCGACGATCAGCGGTCCGCGTGCGTTGGGCAGGATCTCCCAGAGCATGATGTACCACGGACCTTCGCCGCGGGTCTGGGCGGCGGCCACGTAATCTCGGGTCTTGATGTCCATCGCCAGCCCGCGAACGATCCGGAACACTGTGGGCGAGTTTACAAAGACCACCGACACGAAGACCACCAGAATACCGCCAGGAATATCGAAAAGATCGAGGAACCGCGGCAGTACCGCCACCTTGGTCCCTTGCTCCGAAATCAGCGACAGGTACAGCCAGATCATGATGCCCAGAACGATCACCAAAAGCGGAAGCCGGATATGCGGCTGCGTGTGATAGCGCGAATTCAGCAGCACACCGACAAAGACAATCGGGAAGACGAAAAGCACCGTCGCCATGTAGCTGGGCACCCCGGTCGCCACGATCTCGGGGGTCACCAGCAGGTAGAACAGCAGGATCACCGGAAAGGCGAGGATCAGGTTCGCGAGGAAAGACAGGAAGGTGTCCAGCCGTCCTCCGTAATACCCCGCCGGAAGCCCCAGCGTGATGCCAACCATAAAGGCGAACATGGTCGCCAAAGGCGCGATCTGCACCACGACCCAAGCGCCTTCGACCATGCGCGAGAATACATCCCGCGCGAGGTTGTCGCCACCCAAAAGGTACCAGGGGTAGTCGCCTTCGTCGCCCATCATGAGCGGCGTTCCAGGGACCTTGTTCTTCATCCCGGAAACCTGTGCCAGCGGGTCATGGGTGACGATCAGGTCAAGCTGGCCGAAAACGCCGGTAAAGACCCAGAACATCACCAGTCCAAAACCGATCATGCCGATCACGCTGTCAAACAGCTTGCCATAAAGACCCAGCTTGCGCTTGAAGGCGATCGAGACTGCAAAGAGCACGATGAGCGCGATCCAGACCGGGGTGAACTGGACGAGAATGCGCCAGATGATATCGAATGTGCCGAGAGGTTCCATATTCTCTGCCCTCCCTTCAGGATATTCTGATGCGCGGGTTCAGGTAGACGTAGCCGATATCAGATATCAGCTGCGTCATCAGAACCACGAAGACCGACACCACCGAAACGGCGAGCAGCAATTCGATGTCATTATTCCCGGCCGCCTGCACCAGCACCCAGCCGAAACCCTTGTAGTTAAACAGCGTTTCCACGATGACGACGCCGTTCAGCAGCCAGGGCACCTGGAGCAGGATGACGGTAAAGGGCGCAATCAGCGCATTGCGCAGCGCATGCTTGAGCACGATGTTCGAGAACTTCACCCCCTTGAGCCGGGCGGTACGGATATATTGCGCCGTCATGACGTCGGTCATCGACGCGCGGGTCATCCGGGCGATGTAACCCATCCCGTAAAGCGAAATCGTCAGCACCGGCAGAAAGAAATTCTCGAAATTCGCGTCTTCCATCGCGCTGGTCGCGGTGCCCTTGAACCATTTCAGTCCGACTGCGGAGGAGGCAAAGACGGCGATGAAGATCACGCCGGACACGTATTCTGGCGTCGCCGTGGTAATGATCGAGAAGGTCGAGAGCGTGCGGTCGGTTTTTGACCCTTCGCGCATCCCGGCCAGAACGCCGATGATAAGCGCCGAGGGCACCATCAGCACCATGACCCAGAACATCAGCTTTCCGGTCAGGCCCAGCCGGGTCGAGATAATGTCCGAAACTTCTTCGCGGAAGACTGTGGAATAGCCCCAGTCGCCCTGCAGGATGCCGCAGAACTTCGGGGCTTCAGCGGCAACTTCGGGCGTGACCGCACCGGTCACGCAGCGGCCGGTGATGCCGTCCTTGGTTTCAAGCGTCCAGCCCGGCAAGACGCCCAGCCACTGGCCGTATTTGACGGGCAGCGGTTGAAGATAGCCTTCCTTGGTCAGCCAGCTCGTGACGGCCTCGTCCGACATCCGGAAGTTGCCCTGCGTCTTGGCGAGCTTTTCCAGGTTCGGATACAGGTTCGTCAGAAAGAAAACGATGAATGTCAGGCAAAGCGCCGTCAGGATCATGACGACGGTTCTGCGCAGAATGAATAGTCCCATTTTATCCCCTGTTGGTCGGGTCGATCTGTCCCGTTGGCCGGAGCAGTTTTGTTTTGCCGTCGTTTTCGACGTCTCGATTGGCCCCGTTCAGGGCGGATAAATCTGTTATTCTCCCGTGTGACAGTGTTGGGGCTTCACCAAAGCGGCAAGCACGCTCCCGGCTGATAATGTGCGGAAAGCGACCTCGGGCTGACAGACCGGTACGGCAATGTCGCGGATCTGTGATCTGACGAAAAACGTCAAACACCGCGCACCCGGTTCCGGGACCCCAACGGGGTCGTGAACCTCTTTGCCACCTTGCCGGTGGAGGTTATTACCTTGGCTTTGAAGGCTGAGTATTCCATTGCCTTATTCGGCACGAGAAGGGCGCTGTCGTCAATCATTGCGATGCCCTTTACGTGGAAAAGTTCGGCAAAGGTGAAGATCGGCGAAGACCAGCGATGTCGTTTTTGGCAGCCCCGCGTGGTTCACGCGACGCGTTTCTTGTTGTCGCGAAGTCCGCTGGGCGTATTGCCGGTATGCTGCTGAATGAACCGGGTAAAATAGGCCGCGCTGCTAAAGCCGAGATATTCGGCGATCTCGCGGATGGCGGCATCGGTATTGTTCAGCAGGCTGCGGGCGCTGTGCAGAATGCGTTCGTTGAGCAGGGCGGCGGCGGTTCGCCCGGTCTCCGCCCGGCAGACGCGGGTCAGGTGCGTCGGGGTGACACCAAGCGCATTCGCGTGGTCAGCCATGGTCTCGCCGCTGGTATGTTCCATTACCAGCCGTTCGCTATAGGCGCGCATCAGCCGTGCGGACGCGGTTTCCGGACCGATGTGGGGTGTGTTTTCGGCAAGTTGCCGCCGGAGCCAGATCATCGCCAGTTGCCCGTAGGAATCCATCGAACTGTGCCACAGCGGCCGTTCGGCGTTCTGCTCGCGGCTCATGGCTTCGAAAATGGCGGTAAGTTCTGTCTGGGCGGAAACGTCGCGGGCACGGATGTGGCGCGGGCCCTCGGGCATGGTCATCTCGATCCCCAGAGGCAGCAGTATCGCTTGGCCGTAGCCCTGCCGTCCGACATCGAGAGAGACAAGTTGCCGGGCCGGAACAAAAAGCGCGTTATGCGCGCCAAGCCCGTGGCGGCGTCCGTCGAACATCGCAACACCCTGTCCGCGCGTCATCCAGATCAACAGAGAATGGGGCCGGTCATGGGCCAACGCCAGTTGCCACGACCCAAGGGGGCAGAGCTGAGCCAGAGTCAGAATTCTGATGGTGCTCGGATCTGGCGGGTATTGGAGCATTTGTTCGGTAATTGCTTGGGTTATTCGGGTTACGTGTGGGTAACCTTTCAGAAATGTTGAGAATTATCAACGGTGTTCGATTAACGATTTGGGTGGATTTTGGCCCATTGTTTCATTTTCGAGCGAAACCACGTGCGTTGGCGCTTTGCATATTGGCGTGTGGACTGCGTGGCCAGTTCCTTGGCCTCGGTCAGCGGGATTTCGCCATTCAGATGCGCCATAAGCTCGGGAACGCCGATGGCGCGAAACGCCGGGCGGTTTGGATCGTAACGGTCCTGCATCCGGCGCGCTTCCTCGAGTGCGCCCTGTTCGAGCATCTGGTCAAAGCGTCTATCGATGCGCTGGTTCAGCCAGTCGGTCGGGTTTTCCATGACGAGCGGTACCGTGTCATTTAGCGCGAGGGCAGGGGGTGGTGTCTTCGCCTGCCAGGATCGTAGGGACCGGCCTGTGGCCTGCTCGACTTCCCACGCGCGCTGTACCCGGGCGCGATTGTTCAGATCGATTCCGGATGCTGTTTCCGGGTCGATGTCCTGCACCAGCCGTTCCAGCGAAAGCGTGTCGGCTTCGTCCCGGATAGATTGCGGCGTTGCTGGAATATCGGCCATGCCGCGCGTCAGCGTCGAAAAGTACAGCCCGGTGCCGCCCACGATGATGGGACGTTCCCGACCGTCCAGAATGGCGCGGATGTCGCGCAGCCAATGCCCGGCGGAATAGGTCTGATCCCAGGCGACGTGACCATAAAGACAATGGGGCGCGCGCATTTCTTCTTCGACCGAGGGGCGGGCGGTAATGATGCGCCAGCAGTCGAAAATCTGGCTCGCGTCGGCATTCACGATCACGCCGCCATCGGTTTCGGCAATCTCAAGCGCCAGTCCCGATTTGCCCGACGCCGTGGGGCCCGCGATCAGGACAGGCCTGTCCGGTGGAATATTCACGGTGCCATCGACCCCCCTGATCCGCATTCTGACGTCCCGATTCCTGATGTCGCTAACAATTACGGGCAGGGTGCATTGAACCTGCCCGCAATTTCAGCCATTTTGCGCGAAATTAACCCCGTGGCCGAGCGGAGCGCAACATGACCCTATCCCAGACATCGAAACAAAAGACGGGTGAAACGACCTATGGTCGCGTCATGCTGAAAATCTCGGGAGAGGCCCTGATGGGCGATCAGGGGTTCGGGCTACATCCGCCAACCGTTCAGCGCATCGCCAAAGAAGTTCAGTCGGTTCAGGAACTGGGCGTCGAAATCTGCATGGTCATCGGCGGCGGCAATATTTTTCGCGGTCTTGCCGGATCGGCGCAGGGGATGGAGCGCACGACAGCGGATTACATGGGCATGCTTGCGACGGTGATGAACGCCCTCGCCATGCAATCGGCGCTTGAAGGGCTGGGCGTTTTCACCAGGGTCATCAGCGCGATCCGGATGGACGAAGTGGCCGAGCCCTATATCCGTCGCCGTGCCGTGCGCCACCTTGAGAAGAAACGGGTGTGCATCTTTGCGGCCGGAACCGGCAACCCCTATTTCACCACCGATACGGCTGCGACGCTGCGCGCCAATGAAATGGCCTGCGAGGCGATCTTCAAAGGCACAAAGGTCGATGGCGTCTATGACATGGATCCGGTCAAGCATCCTGAGGCCAAGCGCTATGATGATGTGACCTATGATGACGTGCTGGCGAAACGGCTGGGCGTGATGGACGCCTCGGCGATTGCTCTGGCGCGCGACAATAACCTTCCGATCATCGTTTTCAGCCTTGATGAACCCGGCGGGTTCAAGGGCATCCTTGCCGGAGAAGGCACGTATACGAAAGTTCATAATTAAAGCGACCGGGAGAGGATCATTTCCGGAGACCCGGGCCTATCCGGTCTCTATGATCAGTTTCGGCGCGGCCTATACATTCAGCGGCGACTACGGATATAGAACGCCAGACACGATTTACAGGGAGGGTGCAGCCCATGTCCGACGATTTCATTCTTGATACAGACGATCTCCAGCGCCGCATGGATGGCGCGATGGCGAATCTGCGCACCGAATTTGCCAGCCTGCGCACCGGTCGCGCATCCGCGTCGATGCTTGAACCGGTTCATGTCGATGCCTATGGCCAGATGACGCCCATCAACCAGGTCGGTACGGTAAACGTTCCCGAGCCGCGCATGGTCACCATTAACGTCTGGGACAAGGGCCTTGTTGGCAAGGTGGAAAAAGCGATCCGTGAATCCGGTTTGGGGATCAACCCCCAGCTGAACGGCACGATCATCATGCTGCCTATTCCGGAACTGAACGAGGAACGGCGCCGCGATCTGACCAAGGTGGCCGGTCAATATGCCGAAGGTGCCCGGGTTGCGGTGCGCAACGTGCGGCGCGACGGCATGGACCAGATCAAGAAGGCCAAGAGCGACGGCATGTCCGAGGATGACCAAAAGTTCTGGGAATCCGAGGTTCAGGATATGACCGACAGAATGATCAAGGCCGTCGACGACGCTCTTGAGAACAAGCAAGCAGAAATCATGCAGGTCTGAGCCATTTTCATGAACAAGTGCCCCGATATCGCAGATACAGGTGGCCCACGTCATGTCGCCATCATCATGGACGGCAATGGCCGTTGGGCGCAGGCGCGCGGTCGCCCGCGTCTGTTCGGCCACCACGCCGGGGCGCGCCGTGTGCGCGAGGTTGTCGAGGCCTGCCCGGATCTTGGCGTCAAGTACCTGACGATTTTCGCCTTTTCGACCGAGAACTGGAAGAGGACCCAGGTCGAGGTCGCCGGGTTGATGAGCCTGTTCCGCCGCTACATCTCCAAGGAAACGCGAGCGCTTGATGCGCGTGGCGTTCGGGTGCGGTTCATCGGCGACCGTGTGCGGCTGGATGCCAAGCTGATCGACCTGATGGACCAGCTTGAGGTGCTTACCTCGCACAACGATGGTGTACACCTGACTATCGCGCTGAACTACGGCGGGCGGGATGAGGTTGCACGCGCCACCAAGCGGCTGGCGCAGGACGTTGCCAGCGGGGCGCTTAAACCCGCCGATGTGGATGAGCAGACCCTGCCGCGATATCTCGACACGCATGTCCTGCCCGATCCCGATCTGGTGATCCGCACCAGCGGAGAAGCGCGGATATCGAACTTTCTGCTCTGGCAGTCGGCCTATGCCGAATATGAATTCATCGACACGCTTTGGCCAGATTTCTCGGCCGAAGAACTTAAACGCCTGTGCGAATCCTATGGCGCGCGGGACCGGCGTTACGGGGCTGTCCGGGCATGACGGCCACGAAATCGCGCTGGAGAGATCTGAGCACGCGTTTGGCCTCGGCCGCCGTCCTGATCGCGGTCACGCTGCTGGCTCTGGAATCCGGCCCGGTGGCCTGGACCGTTTTTATCTTTGCCATCTACTGCACGATGATCTGGGAACTTGCGGGCCTGTGCGATCCGCTCTGGCCGATGGGGCGGCGGATTGCGATCGCGGCCCTGCCGATGATTTTTCCGGTCCTCGCGATTGTCGGATTGCTCTTTGCCGAACTGCCGCTGGTCGATGCCTCGTCCGGGGGACCCCGCGGCCCGACGCTTTTCTTCGCGGGCTATCTTGGGGCAGCCGCCGGACTAGTCGCGCCCTTGCTGGCCGGGTTGTTCTTTCCGTCGCAGGGCAGGCGGCTCTGGCTGTCATACGGTCTGATCCTCGCCGCCGCCGCGCTTTTCCTCGCTTATGCCTATGAAGCATTCGGCACGCGGGGGCTGACGATCCTTGTCAGTATCGTCGTCATCTCTGACACGGCGGGGTATTTCGCCGGCCGCGCGCTTGGTGGGCCCAAGTTCTGGCCATCTGTATCGCCGAAGAAGACATGGTCAGGCACAATCGCTGGCTGGGTTTGCACCGCGATCTTCGGGGCGATCATGCTGCCAACGGCTGGCGTGCCGCCCGCAATCGGCGCGCTGATCGCCTTTGTGATTTGCTTTGCCGCGCAATTGGGTGATATCGCAGAGAGCGCAATGAAACGGCGCGCCGGGGTCAAGGACTCTTCGGCGCTGATCCCCGGACATGGCGGATTTCTCGACCGGATGGACGGTCTTGTCGCGGCAGCCTGCCTTGCCGGTATCATCACGCTTGCCACAGGAGGCTGAGCCATCCCGCGACGTATCTCGATCTTTGGCGCTACCGGTTCCATCGGTCAGAACACGATTGACCTTATCGCACGCGCGCCCGAGGCTTATCAGGTCGTGGCGCTAAGCGGTGGACGCAATGTCGAACATCTGGCCCGGGACGCGATCAAGCTGAAAGCTGAAATTGCCGTAACCGCTTTCGACGAAGAACTCGATGCGCTGCAATCCGCGCTCGCGGGATCGGGGATTGAGGCCGCTGCCGGACAGACGGCTTTGCTCGAAGCTGCGAGGCGACCGGCGGACTGGGTCATGTCGGCAATTGTGGGTGCGGCGGGGCTGGCCCCCGGTCTGGCTGCGCTGGAGCAGGGCGCGACACTGGCGCTTGCGAACAAGGAGACGCTGGTCTGTGCCGGCAAACTGGTTCTGGAAACGGCAGAGCGTCACGGCGCCGCGCTCCTCCCCGTCGACAGCGAGCATTCAGCGATCTTCCAAGCCCTGATCGGAGAAGATATCTCGGCCGTTGAACGGATCGTGATCACCGCGAGCGGCGGTGCCTTTCGCGACTGGCCGATAAACAAACTGCGCGATGCGACCCTTGCCGAGGCCTCTTGTCATCCGAACTGGCAGATGGGGCAGCGCATCACCATCGATTCCGCCTCGATGTTCAACAAGGCGCTGGAAGTTATTGAAACGCGAGAGTTTTTTGGTGTTGAGCCGGAGCAGATCGAAGTGCTGGTGCACCCTGAATCCATGATCCACGCGCTGGTCGGCTTCTGCGACGGGGCTCTCATGGCCCATGTGGGGCCGCCGGATATGCGCCATGCGATCGGGTTTGCGCTTCATCATCCTGAAAGACGCTCTCTGCCGGTCGAACGGCTTGATCTGGCGCGCATCGGGGCGCTTACCTTTCATGAACCGGATCTTGCACGTTATCCTGCGCTGCGCCTTGCGCGGGACGTCATGCAGCGTGGCGGACTGGCGGGCTGTGTGTTTAACGCGGCGAAAGAACGCAGCCTCGATGCCTTTATCGAAGGCCGTATCGGTTTTCTTGAGATGGCGGCGGTCGTTGAAGACGTTCTGGAGCGTATCGAAGGCGAGTCGGGTCTCATCGATGCCTCGATGACACTTGATAACGTTTTGCAAACTGACCATCTCGCAAGATCATATGCAGACCGCGTTATGACGGAAAGAGCAGGGTAGGGAATTTGGATATCATCGGCTTCATACCGCAGTTCGGCGGCTTGCTTTACACCTTGCTTGCCTTCGTGGTCGCGCTTTCGGTCATCGTGGCAGTTCACGAATACGGACATTACATCGTCGGTCGCTGGTCCGGGATCCATGCCGAGGTGTTTTCGCTTGGGTTTGGTCCGGTCCTGTTCTCGCGCGTGGATAAGCACGGCACACGCTGGCAGATCGCGGCGTTGCCCTTTGGCGGTTACGTGAAATTTCTGGGCGATTCCAACGCGGCCTCGGGGCGCGACGACGCGGCAATGAAGGAAGCGGCGGAGGACCCGATTGCGTTGCGCCGGACAATGCACGGGGCGCCGCTCTGGGCGCGGGCCGCGACCGTTGCGGCAGGTCCGGTGTTCAACTTTGTCCTCTCTATCCTTGTTTTTACCGGCATTTTCATGATCCGCGGCGTGGTCAGCGATCCGCTGACCGTTGGCGAAATCTATGACATGCCCAACGCGGGCTATGAGCTGCAGGTTGGCGACGAAGTGCTGTCGGTCGGGGGAGTAGCACCGCCGGATATGGAAGAGGGCACTGACTGGGAGGAATTCCGCAGCCAGTTACCGGCACAGCCGACGCTGGACTATACGGTCCGGCGCGATGGGACCGAGATGACCGTTGATGGGCCGTTCCCTTATCCGCCGCTGATCAGTTCGATTTCGCCGCGTAGCGCTGCGATGGATATAGGTCTTGAAGCAGGCGATGTGATTACCGCGGTCGATGGCGAGCCGGTTTTCGCATTCGATCAACTGAAGAACGCGGTTGAGTCCTCGGACGGACGTGCGCTCCAGATCGATGTATGGCGCGATGGTGAGACGCTTGAATTTGCGCTGGCGCCGCGTCGGACGGACGAGCCGCAGGCCGATGGCGGATTCGCGACGCACTGGCGGATCGGTGTCGTGAGCTCGATGGCATTCGACCCGGCGACCGAAGCGGCAGGGCCGGTTTCGGCGATACAGGGGGCCGTTTCGCAGACCTCTGCGATTGTGACCGGTTCTCTCTCGGGGCTGTGGCACATGATTACGGGGGCGATCAGCACCTGCAATATTTCCGGGCCAATCGGCATCGCCGAGACATCCGGCGCGATGGCCAGCCAAGGCGCGCAGAGCTTTATCTGGTTCATCGCGGTGCTGTCGACAGCGGTTGGTCTTCTGAATCTGTTCCCGATTCCGGCGCTGGACGGGGGGCATTTGGTCTTTTACGCCTATGAGGCCGTTGCAGGGAAGCCGCCGAGCGACCGCGTCCTGCGTCTGCTGATGAGTCTTGGCATCGCGGCTATCCTCACCCTGATGGTATTCGCGCTTGGTAATGACCTTTTCTGCTGATCGGCGCATCGGTGAATTGCACAACTCTAACGCGTGATTGCCCAATTCTTGCCCCAATCCGGATCTAATTTTCGCGATAACAAAGCAAGAGGGAGCAACCGATGCACACGCTAGAAAATTCCTATCGCGGACTATCCTTGGTCATGGCGCTGAACTGGGATCGTTTTCTGTTCATCGGTACGATTGCCTGCGCTCTGGCAGCAGGCGCCTACCTGGGCAGCCTGTAACCCAGACAGGGCCATGGCCCGATATATGGTAATTTGAGCGGCATCCAGAAAAATCTGGTGCCGCTTTTTTTGTGGTTTTGACATCCAAGTTCAATCCCGATACTCAACATCTAGTGAGGTCGAGAAAAATAGGTTCGGGATATGGGTTTGCTTAAACAGGCGGGTAGATCCTGCGGGCAGGTGACAGTCAGCGGCAAAATGTTGTGGCATTGGTCACGCATCCCGTTTGCGTTTCTGTTGGTCGTTTTGCTTGGGATTTCTACCCTTGCCGAGGCGCAGAGTTACCGGTTCAGCCGGGTGGAAGTGCAGGGCAACCAACGCATCCAAAGCGGCACAATCGCCAACTATATCGGCATTCCGAGCGGTACCAACGTCAGCGCCGGTGCCCTGAACGACGCCTATCAGCGGGTCGTCGAAAGCGGGCTCTTCGAGAGCGTCGAAATTATTCCGCAGGGCAGCACGCTGGTCGTGCGCGTCGTCGAATATCCGACCATCAACCGTATCAACTTCGAGGGGAACCGCCGCATCAAGGACGATGCTCTGCGCGATTTTGTCGAATCAAAGCCGCGCCGCGTGTTCAGCCCGGGCCAGGCTGAAGCGGATGCAGCCACCATTGCGACCGCATATTCGCAGCAGGGCCGCATCGCTGCAACGGTCACCCCGCGCATCATTCGCCGCGACGACAACCGTGTCGATCTGGTCTTTGAAATTTCGGAAGGCGACACGATCGAGATCGAGCGGGTCAGCTTTGTCGGCAACCGCGTCTATTCCGATGGTCGTCTGCGCCGGGTTCTGGAATCCAAGCAGGCCGGTCTGCTGAGAGCTTTCATCCGGTCGGATACGCTTGTTGAAGAACGCATCCAGTTCGACAAACAGGTTCTGCGCGATTTCTACCTGTCGCGCGGGTATGTCGATTTCCGTATCCTTGGAACGAACGTCGAACTGACACGTGAACAGGATGCCTTTTTCCTTGTCGTGAACGTGCAGGAAGGCCAGCAGTTCAAATTCGGGCAGATCAGCACGACCAGTCAGATGCGCGAAGCCAATGCGCAGGATTTCCAGAACACGCTGCGGATCAAGCCGGGCGTCGTTTACACCCCGACGCTGGTGGAACAGTCCATCGCGCGTATGGAACGTTTGGCCATCGACAAGGGCATCGACTTTCTTCGCGTCGAACCCCGCATCACGCGGGACGAACGCAACCGTGTGCTGAACATCGAATTTGTTCTTGTGCGCGGTCCGCGGATCTTTGTCGAACGGATCGATATCGAAGGTAACACGACGACGCTTGATCGCGTGATCCGTCAGCAGTTCCGTATTGTCGAAGGCGACCCCTTCAACCCGCGCGAAATCCGTCAGAGCGCCGAGCGTATCCGGGCCCTTGGATATTTTGCCAATGCAGATGTGGAAGCCCGTCAGGGATCGACCTCCGATCAGGTTATCGTAGGCGTGGATGTCGAGGAACAGCCGACAGGTTCGCTGACACTTGGTGGTAGTTATTCGGTCAACGACGGTTTCGGTGTGGCGCTAGGCCTGCGGGAAAACAACTTTCTCGGCCGGGGCCAGCGCCTGAGCTTTGCCGCATCGACCGCGCAGGATTCCGAGGAGTACAGCATCGGGTTCACCGAACCCTACCTGCTGGGACGTCAGCTTCGCTTTGACCTCGATCTTGGTGTCTCTGGAACGGACTCCTCTTATGCCTCGTACGACACCGAGCGCGTCTTTGTCTCTCCGGCACTGACTTTTCCGGTCAGCGAGAATGGCACGCTTGAAATCGCCTATGATTACGATGCGTCCGAGATGACCGTGCGGGACAATACGAACAACAGCAATCTTGTCGCTCGGGAAATCGGGTTCGGGCGCCGTACGTCGAGCTCTTTTGGCCTGACCTACAGCTACGATACCCGTCTGACCGGGTTGAACCCGAACGCCGGTTTCCTGATGGAAGTTGGGGCTGATTTCGCCGGGCTGGGCGGGGACAACGAATACATTCGTTCACGTGTCCGGATGATCGCGCAGACGCTGGTTCTGAACGAGGAAGTCACGCTGAGAGCGACGCTTGAAGGTGGTGCGATGAACTGGCGCGGTACGGATACAAGCCGCACCATCGACCGCTTTATCTTGTCGCCCAGCATTATGCGCGGCTTTGAACCCGGTGGCATCGGTCCGCGGGATCAGTCGAACGGTGTCGATGACGCGATCGGCGGTAACTTCTACGCTGTTGCGAAATTCGAGGCCGAGTTCCCGCTGGGACTTCCCGAAGAACTGGGTATTCGCGGTGGCATCTTCTATGACGTCGGCAACCTTTGGGATCTGAGCAACGTGGATACCACCGGTGGCAACATTGTCGGTGCAGACGGTTCCGCCCGTCACGTGATTGGTCTTTCCATCCTCTGGGATACCGGCTTCGGGCCGCTGCGCCTGAACTTCTCCGAGGCGCTCAAGAAAGAAACTTTCGACAAGGAGCAGAGTTTCGATCTGACCATTCAGGCGAGATTCTGAACTGAGAATGACAATCACTCTCCCGATACGGCTAGCGCGGGCAATCGCGCTGGCATCCGTGATCGGGGGAGTCTTTGGCTTTACGCCGTCGGCGGGCGCACAGCAGCTTGGCTTTGCCCAGACCGCGATCCTGACGATTTCCTCGGAGCGGCTTTTCAACGATTCTGCATTCGGTAAACGGATCGACCGTGAGATCGAAACCGAGGGTGAGGCCCTTGCTGAGGAAAACAACCGCATCGCCGCGGAATTGACTGCCGAGGAACACGAGCTGACCGAAAAACGCGCCGATATGGATCCGGAAACGTTTCGGGAGCTGGCCGATGCTTTTGACGAAAAGGTCCAGAAGATACGCGGCGAACAGGATCACAAGACCAGGGTGTTGGCCGAAAAGAACGACAAGGCACGGGCTATCTTTCTGAACGCCGTGCGTCCTATCCTTGCCGAAGTGATGCGGGAAAGCGGCGCCGGAGTCATTTTGGAACGCTCCAGCGTGTTCCTGAGCGCGAATGCGACGGACATCACCGACCTTGCAATTGAACGGATCGACGCGACCATTGGAGATGGCAGCGAACTCTCGCCGGCACCGGACCAATAGGGTCGCTTGCCCTGCCGGCTGGCGCTTGTTAGTCAGGAGCAGGATATTCAGCATCCGCCCCCTTGAACCTAAGAACGGAAGACCAGATGAACGAGACTTTGCAAAGCGCTGATATTCAACTGATCCAGCGTATTTTGCCGCATCGGTATCCTTTCCTTCTTGTCGACAAGGTTGTCGAGATCGACGGCACGTCGTCTGCCAAGGGCATCAAGAACGTGACGATGAACGAGCCGCATTTTCAGGGGCATTTCCCGGGCGTGCCGATCATGCCCGGTGTGACCATTGTCGAGGCGATGGCCCAGACTGCGGGTGTGATGATCGGAACGGCGCTCGACATGGCCGACAAGGAATTGCTGATCTATTTCATGTCGATAGACAAATGCAAATTCCGCCGCAAGGTGATACCGGGCGACGTGCTCGAGATGCAGGTCTCGACATTGCGCGGTAAACCCGGCGGCAAGGTTTGGCGGTTCGGAGGTCAGGCAACGGTTGAAGGCGACCTTGCCGCCGAAGCGGAATTCACTGCAATGATTGATATGCCGAAAGGCTAAAAACATGTCGCAGATACATCCCTCGGCAGTTATCGAAGACGGTGCCAAGATCGGCGAAGGCTGCAAGATTGGGCCGTTCTGTCTTATCGGCTCCGAAGTTGAACTTGCGCCCGGGGTCGAGCTGAAAAGCCACGTGGTCGTCACGGGCAAGACCAGCATCGGCGAAGATACGGTGATCTTTCCCTTCGCGGTGATCGGGGAGATTCCCCAGGATCTCAAGTTTCGGGGCGAGGATACGTCACTGGTCATCGGTGCGCGTAATCGCATCCGAGAGCATGTGACCATGAACGCGGGCACCGAGGGCGGCGGCGGCGTGACACGGGTCGGTGATGACGGGCTGTTCATGGCGGGCTGCCATATCGCCCATGACGCGCAGATCGGAAACAAGGTCATCGTCGTGAACAACGCGGCCATCGCCGGGCACTGCGTGCTGGAAGATGACGTGATCGTCGGCGGACTCTCGGGCATTCATCAATGGGTGCGTATTGGCAAGGGTGCCATCATCGGTGCCGTTACCATGGTGACAAACGATGTCATTCCCTATGGGTTGGTTCAGGCGCCACGCGGTCATCTGGACGGGCTGAACCTCGTCGGTCTGAAACGTCGCGGCGTGAAACGGTCGGACATCACGGCCTTGCGCGCGGCCTTTCAGATGCTGGCGCAAGGCGAAGGGACGTTCCAGGACCGGGTGCATCGTCTCGGCGATGAGACCGAAAGCGACTATGTCCGTGATATCGTGAAATTCGTACTCGGCGGCAGCGACCGGTCTTTCCTGACACCCGGGGGCTGAGCCGTGCTGGCGTTGATTGCCGGAATGGGGGCCTTGCCCAAGGCCTTGTCTGCGTCGCAGGCCGAAGAACCGCTGGTGTGTTCTCTGGAAGGTTTCTTACCGGACGGGCTTGAGCCGGACGTGGTATTCCGGCTTGAACAGCTGGGCACATTTCTTATCGATCTGAAAGCGCGCGGTGTGAGCGAGGTGTGCTTTGCAGGCGCGATCCGGCGACCACAGATCGATCCCGCCGCCATCGATGCCGATACAATGCCGCTTGTCCCGATCATCAGCGAAGCAATCGGGAGCGGTGATGACGGTGCCTTGCGGGCGGTCATGTCCCTTTTCGAGGATCAGGGATTTACCATTCGATCGGCCGAAGAACTTGCGCCGGATCTTTTGCCAGGGGCGGGCGTTCTGGGACGTCATCTGGTTCTCGAAACGTCGGAGGCTGATGCCGCACGGGCGGAACGGTTAATAGAGGCGCTGTCGGAAGAAGATGTGGGACAAGCCTGTATCGTTGCCAACGGGCAGGTTCTGGCCATCGAAGCGGTCTTTGGTACGGACTGGATGCTGGCGTCGATAAAGAACCGCCCTGATTGCAAGGGCGGCATTTTCTACAAATCGCCCAAGCTGGGTCAGGACCGCAGGGCGGATCTGCCCTTGATCGGTCCGGATACAGCAATGGCCTGTGCAGAGGCTGGGCTGGATGGGATCGTTATCGAAGCGGGTGGCGTGATGGTGCTGGATCAGGAGAACCTGATTGCGCGCTGCGATGCGGCCGGACTGTTCCTCTGGGTACGCGAGCGGACGATCTGATGCGGGTGTTCCTGATCGCAGGAGAACCATCGGGAGACAGGCTTGGCGGCGCGTTGATGGCCGGGTTACGCTCCCTGCGCCCGGATGTGAGTTTTGAGGGGGTAGGCGGGCCCGAGATGCAGGCTCAGGGGCTGGAGAGCCAGTTCCCTATGGAAGAGCTGAGCGTCATGGGCCTGTCGGAAATCCTGCCGAAGTACTTTCACCTCAAACGCCGGATTTCCGAGACCGCCGACGCGGTGCTGAAAGCGCAACCTGATGTTCTGATCACCATAGACAGCCCTGATTTTTGCCTGCGCGTGGCCAAGCAGGTCAAGGCGGGGGGAAGCACACGTTGTGTACATTACGTGGCGCCTACCGTCTGGGCGTGGCGGCCCGGCCGCGCGGCGAAGATGGCGCGGATGATCGATCAGGTCCTCGCGCTGTTTCCCTTTGAGCCGCCATATATGGAAGCGGCGGGGATGGATTGCGATTTCGTGGGACACCCGGTGGTGGCCGAACCGCAGGCTACGGATGAGGAAATCGCGGAATTCCGTCAGGAGACGGGTTTTAAAGAGGCACGCTGGCTGCTTGTTTTGCCCGGCTCTCGCCGGTCCGAGGTAACCCGGTTGTCAGGTGTATTCGGTGAGGCGCTGAAAGCGTTCATCGCGCGACATCCGGACATGCGTGTCGTTCTGCCTGCAGCGCGACCGGTTGCAGGGCTTGTCGAGGAGTTGACGGCTGACTGGCCCGGAAACCCCGTGGTCATCGATCCGCGCCAGCTTGACCCTGAGACGGCGGCACGACGAAAGCGCGCGGCCTTTCGGGGCGCGACTATGGCGCTTGCAGCGTCGGGCACGGTGTCACTGGAACTGGCGGCCGCCGACACGCCAATGGTCATCGCTTATGACATGAGCTGGGCTAGCCGCCGGATCATTCAGCGGATGCTGCGCGTCGATACGGTGACATTGGTCAACCTCGTGGCAGAAAGCCGGACGGTGCCGGAATTCATCGGTGCTGCATGTCAGCCTTCAATGATTGCCGATGGCCTTGAGGATGTTTTCAACGCGCCGGACGCACAGCGCGAGGCGATGGCACTGACCATGGAGCGGTTGGGCAAAGGTGGCGAAGCGCCCGGTCTGCGTGCGGCCAGAGCCGTTCTGGCGCGGCTATAGCGTTTGGGCGCCGGGGTCGCCCGGTCGTGGCAGGGACAGATAGATACTGTCGCACCATTCGCCGTTGATCCGAATCGTGCCCCTCGCTTCGTGGGTTTTGCGAAATCCCATTCGGTTCAACAGGCTGAGACTGGCTGAGTTGCGCGGGTCCACGTCCGCGGTGATCTTTTCGAGTGACATCTGCTGGAAGAAATGCGGGATGAGCGCTGAGAGCGCTTCGGCCATCAACCCTTTGCCCCAGAAGCGGGGGTGAAGCAGAAATCCAAGCTCAGGCGCGTCCCAGATACCGGCCTTGCCGATCACCATGCCCTTGTGATCCAGCACGAATTCAAGGGTTTGTCCCGGCAGGCCCGCAAGCGAGTTTCGTACCCAGATTTCGGTTGCGGCAAGTTCCGGGTGTGGATCACTGAAGTAGCGCATGGCCTGCGGGTTGGAAAATACTTGATGCAGGGCAGGCGCGTCTCTGGCCTCAAGCGGCCGAAGGGACAGTCGATGGGTGCGTATCCGCTCAGTAGCCACGCCAGATCCAGCCGCCGCCGAAAATTCGGCTGCCGCCTGTCTCGTAGAATACGCAGGCCTGTCCTGGAGATACGCCTTCTTCGGGCGAGAGCAGCTCGACCTCGGCCGTGGTATCGCTGAGCGGGCGCAGGATCGCTTCGCGCGGGGGGCGTGTCGAGCGTACCTTGACCGAGACCTGCCATTCCTTGCGGGACGTGAATGGTTCATCACCCAGCCAGTTGATTTCGCGAACCGGCACGGTCCGCGTGGCCAGCATGGCCTTTGGACCCACAACCACCTGGCATTTGTCCACGTCAAGCCGCACCACGTAAAGCGGATCGGTCAGACCCCCTATGCCCAAGCCCCGGCGCTGGCCGATGGTGTAGTGAATGACCCCGTTATGGGTGCCGAGCACCTTGCCTTCGGTATCGACGATATCGCCGGGTTGGCCCGCTCCGGGACGCAGTTTCTCGATGACCGAGGCGTAATCGCCATTTGGCACAAAGCAGATGTCCTGACTGTCCGGCTTGTCGGCAACCGACAGACCATATTCCGCCGCCAGTGCGCGCGTCGCATCCTTGGAGGGCAGGTGGCCCAGCGGGAAACGAAGAAAATCGAGCTGTTCAGGCGTGGTAGAGAACAGGAAATACGACTGGTCGCGGCTGGCGTCTGCAGCCGAGTGCAACTCGGCGCCGTTGTCGCCCAGCTTGCGCTGGATATAGTGGCCGGTGGCCATGCAATCGGCTTCGAGATCCTTTGCCGTTTCCAGCAGATCCTTGAATTTCACACGCTCGTTGCAACGAATGCAGGGCACAGGCGTTGCGCCCCCGAGATAGCTGTCGGCGAATTCGTCGATGACGGCGCCTTTGAAAATATTCTCGTAATCGAGAACATAATGAGGGAAGCCTCGTTCCTCGGCGACACGACGCGCATCATGGATGTCGATCCCGGCACAGCAGGCACCCTTCTTGGCGAGAGCTGCGCCATGATCGTAAAGCTGAAGCGTAACGCCCACCACGTCGTATCCCTGATCCGCGAGCAGAGCGGCCACAACGGAACTGTCCACGCCGCCGGACATTGCCACCACGACCCGCGTTTCAGACGGGGGCTTGGCAAAACCCAGAGAGTTCAGCGGTTGAGTGTTGTCGAGCGCCATTGGATTGCTTTCAGATTTGCGGACAGGATTGGCAGAATATAGGAAAATCCTACACACTCACAAGGGCGGGTTTCATCGCTCGTTAAGTGTGATCCGGCAAATTCGGCATCCGATGAACAAGGACAAGCCGATGTTTCTGAAGAAAGTTGTTGGTCCGCGGGCGGTAACGCTCCCGGACGGGACTGTTATGACCCGTGCGGATTTGCCGCCTGCAACCACGCGCCGATGGGTCGCTTCGCGCAAGGCTTCTGTCGTTCGGGGCGTGATTTACGGTTTGATATCTCAGGAAGATGCTTTGAAAACATATGCTTTGAGCGAAGAGGAATTCATTGGCTGGGTATCTGCGGTGGCCGAACATGGGGAGCAAGCGTTAAAAGCGACGGCGTTGAAAAAATTCAGACAACCCTAGGTGATCCCGTTAATGTGAGTAAAAGTAACCTGTGATTAACTATTTCCGTTATAGTTAATATTGGAGAGGCAAATAACGACATAGGCGGAGATTAAGATCATGCGAGTACTGTTGGTCGAAGATGACCCTACAACTTCCAAAAGCATAGAATTGATGCTCACGCATGCAAATCTTAATGTATATGCCACAGATCTTGGCGAGGAGGGTATCGATCTTGCCAAACTGTATGATTACGATCTCATTCTGCTCGACTTGAACCTGCCCGACATGAATGGCCATGAAGTCCTGCGCCAGTTGCGCATGTCTAGGATCGAAACGCCGATTCTTATCCTGTCCGGCGCCGACGATACGGAAAACAAGATCAAGGGGTTTGGGTTTGGCGCTGATGACTACCTTACCAAGCCTTTTCATCGCGAAGAGCTTGTCGCGAGAATTCACGCAATTATCCGTCGGTCGAAGGGACATTCGCAGTCGGTAATTCATACTGGGAAAGTTTCGGTAAATCTGGACGCTAAGACCGTCGATGTAGACGGTGAAGCTGTTCATCTGACCGGTAAAGAATATCAGATGCTCGAGCTGCTGAGTTTGAGAAAAGGAACGACTCTGACAAAAGAGATGTTCTTGAATCATCTTTATGGCGGGATGGACGAGCCTGAATTGAAAATCATCGACGTTTTCATTTGCAAGTTAAGGAAAAAATTAAGCAAGGCGACGGGCGGGGAAAATTACATCGAAACCGTCTGGGGCCGAGGCTATGTTCTGCGCGACCCTCAAACAGACCGCGCGGGCAACACGCGGCTGGCGGTGGGCGCGTAATCTCCGCAGCTTTCCAGGCGCGGTTGTTTTCTCACATGGACAAGAGCATCTGGACCTGAGCACGGACGAACCCTATCACTTGTGGCGAACAAGTGCGGGGTGAAAGCGGTGAATTCTGAAATCGATGTGGATAAGCTGAGCCCGGAGCAGGCGGCCGAAGAACTGGCGCGGCTGGCCGAGATACTCGGTGCCGCTAATCAGGCGTATCACGCCGATGATGCGCCGACGATTTCGGATGCCGAGTATGACCGCCTGAAGCGTCGCAATGCCGAGATCGAAGAACGCTTTGCTGATCTCAAACTCGATGAAAGCCCGACAGATCAGGTTGGCGCACGCCCTTCCGAGGGATTCTCAAAAGTCGTTCACGCCGTACGGATGCTGTCGCTTGGCAATGCCTTCGATGAAGAGGATGTCGTAGCTTTCGACGCAAGCGTTCGTAAGTATTTGAACATCCAACCCGGCCAAGCGCTTACTTATACGGCTGAACCAAAGATCGACGGTCTTTCCTTGTCGTTGCGCTATGAGGGCGGTCGTTTGGTTCAGGCGGCAACGCGCGGGGACGGAGCGGTTGGTGAAAACGTGACGGCAAACGCGGTGACGATAAATGACATCCCGACCGAACTGAACAATGCACCGGACATCCTTGAGGTTCGGGGGGAAGTCTACATGTCGCATGAGGATTTCGCGGCATTGAATGACAGGCAGGCGGCAGCTGGCGAAAAAACTTTTGCAAATCCGCGTAATGCTGCCGCCGGTTCCCTGAGGCAACTGGACTCCAATATCACGCGCAAGCGCCCTCTCAGATTCTTTGCCTATGCCTGGGGTGAGGTCTCGGAGCCGCTGGGGGCCACTCAATTCGAGGCGGTAAAGAAACTCAAGGATTTTGGCTTTTCGGTTAATCCATTGACCGAACTTTGCGATGGACCAGCGGAGATGCTGTCTCATTACGCTTCCATCGAAGAGCAACGTGCCACCTTGGACTATGATATCGACGGGGTTGTCTACAAGGTTAATGATCTTGCACTGCAGCACAGGTTGGGTTTCCGATCGACGACCCCCCGTTGGGCGATTGCCCATAAATTTCCGGCTGAGCTTGCTTGGACCTACCTGGAGGCCATCGACATTCAGGTCGGCCGAACCGGAGCGTTAAGTCCGGTTGCCCGGCTTGCGCCGGTAACCGTTGGTGGCGTTGTCGTTTCGAATGCGACTTTGCACAATGAAGATTACATAGCCGGACGCGATGCTAAGGGCGGCGATATTCGTGGCGGCAAAGATATTCGTGTCGGCGACTGGGTGCAGATTTACCGCGCCGGCGATGTCATCCCGAAAGTTGCGGATGTGGATGTATCCAAGCGCCCGGCAGATGCCGAACCGTTCGAGTTTCCGCATTCATGCCCCGAATGCGGCTCCGAAGCCATTCGCGAAGAGGGCGACGCGGTACGACGTTGCACCGGCGGGCTGATATGTCCGGCGCAAATTGTTGAAAAACTGAAGCATTTCGTTTCGAGAGGGGCTTTTGATATCGACGGGCTTGGCTCGAAACAGGTTGAACAGTTCTATCTCGACGGATGGATCAAGGAACCGGCCGATATTTTCTTGCTGCGGGAACGGTATGGTTCGGGAATTCAGCAATTGAAAAACAAGGACGGCTGGGGAGAGAAATCTGCCACTAACCTGTTTGATGCGATTGACGAAAAACGGAAAATCCCGCTCGCACGCGTGATTTTTGCCCTTGGTATCCGGCACCTCGGAGAGGCGGCTTCGAACCTTTTTGCCAGACATTTCCTGACTTGGGACGCTTTTGTGGAGGCGGTTCGAGATGCTGCGCCGCTCGAAGGACCGGCTTGGGAGGAGATACTGGGGATAGACGGCGTCGGGACGGTCATGGCGACCTCGCTGGTTACGACTTTTGCGCAGGATCACGAAAGGGAATCGATTGAACGCCTTGTTGCGCAACTCGACATTCAAGCGGCGGAACGTCCAAATGTGTCTGGCAGCCCGGTCGCGGGCAAGACGGTGGTTTTCACGGGAACATTGGAAAAAATGACCCGTCAAGAAGCAAAGGCCCGGGCGGAAGCGCTTGGCGCGAAAGTGGCCGGTTCGGTCAGCGCAAAAACTGATATGCTTGTCGCGGGGCCCGGAGCCGGATCAAAAGCCAAGAAAGCTGAGGAACTTTCCATCGAGGTTCTGGATGAAGACGCATGGTTGCAGCTGATCGGTGACGGATGAAGGGACGTCCCGAAAAACTCTTTCCCCTGTTCGCTGGGTTGGAAACGCTGGATGGAATTGGACCGAAGACGGCTAACCTTCTTTCACAGATCAATTTAGAGACGCCGCGTGACCTGTTGTTTTCGCTACCTTATTCTCTGATTGACCGACGGAGGCGAACGACGATACGGGGCGTCAATTTCCCGGATGTCGTCACCGTGCAGGTGATGATCGGATCACACAAGCCGCCGCGAACGAGATCGGGCGCTTATCGTATCGACGTAACGGATGCGGAAGCCGAATTCCAGCTCGTCTATTTCCACGCCAAAAGCGATTTCCTGAACCGTATCGCCCCGGTTGGAGCGCGCAGGCTGGTTTCCGGTCGTGTTGAGGTTTTCGACGGGATTGCCCAGATGGTGCACCCTCATCACCTTGTACCGGTAGACGACGCAGCCCAGATTCCGGAGTTCGAACCGGTGTATCATTTGACGCAAGGCGTTTCGCAGAAGGTAATGTTCAAGGCGGCCAATTCCGCTTTGGAGCGACTGCCAGAGCTTACTGAGTGGATAGATAATGCGCAGAAAAAGAAAGCGGACTGGCCGGATTGGGCCGAGGCGGTACAGCGCGCGCATCATCCCGAGAGCCTTGAAGCGATAAGCCCGGATGCGCCCGACCGGGAGAGGCTGGCCTATGACGAATTGTTCGCGCACCAGCTGACGCTCGCACTGGCACGCCGTCGGGAGCGGCGTGGGAAGGGAGCGAGAAGTACCGGAACGGGCGAATTGCAGCGCAAGGTGCTGGCAAGTTTGCCCTATCGACCCACGGGTGCTCAGATGCGGGCGATTGCTGAGATTTCCGAAGATATGGACTTACCGCAGCGGATGAACCGTTTGCTGCAAGGTGATGTAGGCGCAGGGAAAACACTCGTCGCTTTTATGGCGATGCTGGTTGCTGTCGAGGCGGGGGGACAGGGCGTGATGATGGCGCCGACCGAAATTCTGGCCCGTCAGCATCTAGAAGGTCTGCGGCCGTTGGCCGAAGAATCGGGCGTGGTGCTCGAAATCCTGACGGGACGTGACAAAGGCGCTGAGCGCCGCCAGAAGCTTGCCGCGTTGGCGGAAGGGAAGATCCAGATCCTTGTCGGAACGCATGCCGTATTTCAACCCGACGTCCATTTTCGTGATCTGCGCCTTGCAATCGTGGACGAACAGCACCGGTTTGGCGTCAGGCAACGTATGGAGCTTGGCGCGAAGGGGGAGAAAGCCGATGTGCTTGTCATGACGGCGACTCCCATTCCCCGCAGCCTTGCGCTGGCTCAGTACGGCGACATGGACGTTTCAATTCTGGATGAAAAGCCGCCGGGGCGAAAGCCGATCAAGACAGCGGTCGTCAATACAGAACGGATGGGCGAGGTTATGGGACATCTTCAGCGGGCCATTCAGGAAGGGCGGCAATGCTATTGGGTGTGTCCGCTGGTCGATGAATCCGAGTTGGTCGATCTGACCGCCGCTGAGGAGCGTTTCAAGCGCTTGCGTGCCGTGCTGGGCGACGAGAATGTGGGTCTGGTTCACGGTCAGATGCCACCTGCCGATAAAGATGCCGCCATGCGCGATTTTCAGGACGGGAAGACCAAGGTTCTCGTCGCGACGACGGTCATCGAGGTTGGTGTCAACGTGCCGAATGCGTCGATAATGGTTATTGAACGGGCTGAAATTTTTGGTCTGGCGCAGTTGCATCAGCTTAGAGGGAGGGTTGGTCGCGGTGAGGCGGAGTCGACCTGTCTCCTCTTATATCAATCGCCCCTGTCTGAAACCGGTCGACGGCGGCTTGATGTTCTGCGCTCGACCGAAGACGGTTTCGTGATCGCGGAAACCGACCTTGAGATGCGGGGCGCGGGCGACATGATCGGAACGGCGCAATCCGGTCTGCCGAGGTTTCGAATCGCGGATCTAGAGCGTCAGGCTGGCCTTATGGCCATCGCGCAAAGTGATGCGCGGACACTTTTGGAAACGGATCCAGGACTGGAAAGCGAGCGCGGGCAGGCGGCCCGTGTTCTTTTATGGCTTATGAAGCAGGATGAAGCTGTCCGTTTGATTTCAGTAGGTTAGCACGAATATTCTTATAAAGTTCACAAATGTTCCCATAAAGTTCTTTACTTTTGGCTCTTCAAGTGAGAACAAAAGGTCAACACTAGGTTAAATCCTGTTGAAGATCGGAGCTACGCCATGCTGAACGAATTCAAGTCCACCCTGTCCCGCAGCCGTCACACGCTGATCACCGACGTGGTCGGGGCGTCTGCGCTTGTCGTTATGCTTTTTGTCGGTCTTCACCTGCCTACGCTTATTTGAGCGGATTCTGCCTGCGCTCTCATGCGGCATGTACGCAGCCAAGTCTTCCTGTATTGGCTGAACCGGAAATCTGCCTGTCCCTTCCGAGTACATCGCTGATCCCACGTGAGAATCGCATTACCTGCCGCCGCCATCCGCCCGGGATGTGCGGCGGTTTTTTTTATGCTCAAGGGAGTCGGATCAGGCGCAGTAGGCTTGTTCAGCCTGTGCTGCCGCTTCGGCCGCTGCGTCAAGCGCAAGAAGGATCGACGCGTGTCGGTTCTTGTACTCACGCGCGGGCAGCAGCACCTCGAGCCCGTCAAAGGGGGCATCCGGCGCGGGACCATCTGTCTTGAGCATGGCCCGGAGTTGATCCCGAGCCGTTTCGATCTGTTCGCGTGTCGTGCCGACGATTGCGGCGCCAACAACCGAAGCCGAAGCCTGCCCAAGCGCGCAAGCCTTCACGTCCTGTCCGAACTTGGTAACCTTACACTGATCCATGCAAAGATCGACAGTAACGGTCGAGCCACAAAGCGGCGAGCGCTTTTTGACACTGGCGTCCGGCGCATCAAGTCGTTCGGCATGCGGAATGTCAGCGGCTAGCGACAGTATCCTGGCAGAGTAGAGTTTGATCAGGTCGGTTTCGCCGGACATGGCTTTTCCTTCTTGGCTGTCCCCCTTACATAGGCAGCGAAATCACCAATGCAAAAGGTTTTTGCCCATGCCCTTTGATCCAAACTCGCTCACCTATGATGAAAAAGGGTTGATTCCAGCGATAGCTCAGGATCCGGACGGCGAAATCCTGATGATGGCCTGGATGAATGCGGAGTCCGTTGCGGCGACGCTTGAAACGGGGCGCGTTACCTACTGGTCGCGGTCCCGGCAATCCTTTTGGATCAAGGGCGAAACCTCGGGCCACACGCAAGAACTTATTGAAATGCGGGTCGATTGCGACCGTGACTGCCTTTTGTTGATCGTGCGGCAGACGGGTCCGGCATGTCACACAAATCGGCGCAGTTGTTTCTACACGGCCATTCGCGGCGGCGAAGAAGTCGAGCTGATGAAGCCGGAAAGTTAAAGCCCGATCATTTCGCGTATGTCTGTTGGCGTCACGCCTTCTGACCGGTATTTTGAAAGCGCACGCGCATCATCGCGTTTGGCCAGACGTTTGCCGTTCTCGTCGCGGATCAGCGAATGGTGGTGGTAGACGGGCGTCGGCAAACCCATGAGGTGCTGTAGTAATACATGGATTTTTGTGGCCTCGAAGAGGTCGAGGCCACGGGTCACATGAGTGATCCCCTGTGCAGCGTCGTCGATGGTCACAGCAAGGTGGTAGGAGGTCTGCATGTCGCGGCGCGCCACCACGATATCGCCAACTTCGGTCACAAGTTCGGCCCCGGTAAGTTGTATCGTTCCCAAATGCGTTGGGCCGGTCTCTTCGAACTCGAACGTTGTTGGATGCGAGAGAGCCTGCAGGGCCAGCCGCATGTTCAACCGAAGATTTGCATCCTTTGGCCTTGGTCCGGCTGTCGCATGAACCGGACGGCAGGTGCCGGGATAAACGGGACCGTCCGGGCCAATAGATAAAATACCTTCCTGCGGCGCGGATATTGCATCCTGAATGTCACGACGGCTACAGGTGCAGGGATAAAGCAGTCCTCTGTCCCAGAGATCATCGAGGGCTTTGTCATAGGCGGCGAGCCGGTCGGACTGTCGCAAGACGGGCAGGGGCCATTCGAGCCCCAGCCAGTGCAGGTCGTCATAGATTTGTTGTTCCCATTCTGAACGGGCGCGCGACCTGTCAATGTCTTCGATGCGCATAAGGAACGTGCCGGAAAGTTCCTTTGCGAGGTCATAAGCAATAATTGCAGAATAGGCATGACCCAAATGAAGCGGGCCGGTCGGCGAAGGCGCAAAACGGCACCGCATGAACGTCAGTCGCGGCGGGAAAAGTTGCGCAGCTTCCGATCCTGCCGGGCCTGATAGATCAAAATCCACGCGAGAACGATAAACATCGGATGGGTCAAGCCGCCCGAAAAGATAATCGCCGGGATCCAGATGATGAAAACGATTATCGCAACGAACAGGCGTCCGGTCAGAAGGATCGACAGGGGCGGGAGGAAGAGTGCGAGAACATAGTTCATGAAGTTGCCGTCATTTCTGCATTTTCGAATTGGGAGAGCCAGTTCTGCCAGTCGGTCTTGGCCCGGTCCGTGTATGCCTTGTATCGGTCCTTGCGCCCGCGACGCCCGCCCCTGAGTCCATCGACTGGGGGGAACAGGCCAAAGTTGACGTTCATCGGTTGAAAGGTTTTTGCATCCGCACCGCCGGTGATGTGTGTAATCAAGGCGCCCATGGCGGTTGTGGGAGCCGGTGTTTCGACAGGACGTCCAAGGATCTCGCCTGCAGCCATACGGCCTGCAAGCAGACCCATCGCAGCGCTTTCGACGTAACCTTCGACGCCCGTGATCTGACCGGCAAAGCGAAGATTGGGCTTTGACTTCAGGCGCATCTGGGAATCGAGGAGGGTCGGCGAGTTCAGGAAAGTGTTCCGGTGGATGCCGCCAAGTCGCGCGAAGCGTGCATTCTCTAACCCCGGAATCATCCGGAAGACATCGGTTTGCGCGCCATACTTCATCTTAGTCTGGAAACCGACGATATTGTAAAGCGTGCCGAGCGCATTGTCGCGACGAAGCTGCACCACCGCGTAGGCTTTGACGTCCGGCTGATGCGGGTTGGTGAGGCCTACGGGTTTCATCGGCCCGTGGCGCAGCGTTTCGCGGCCGCGTTCGGCCATCACCTCGATTGGCAGGCAACCATCGAAATAGCCGGCTGTTTCGCCTTCGTGGAATTCGGCCTTGTCCGCCGCCAACAAGGCGTCAATGAACGCCTCATACTGCTGGCGGTCCATGGGGCAGTTCAGGTAGGCGGTACGTTCTTCTTCGGTTTCGCCCTTGTCATAGCGCGACTGCATCCATGCGCGGGACATATCGATGCTTTCGAAATAGACGATAGGGGCGATGGCGTCGAAAAATGCCAGCGCCTCGGACCCTGTTTCGGACTGGATCGCTCGGCCAAGCGCCGTGGATGTCAGCGGGCCGGTTGCAAAAATCCAGTTGCCGCTATCGGGCAGGGAAGCGATTTCTTCGTAGCTGACGGAAATGCGCGGATGTGACAGCAGGGTTTGAGTGACTGTCTCGGAAAAGGGTTCGCGGTCAACCGCCAAGGCGCCACCGGCGGGCAGACGGTGTTTGTCAGCGGTTGTCATGATCAGGCCGTTCGCCGCGCGCATTTCCCAATGGAGCAGGCCGACCGCATTTTGTTCGCTGTCATCCGAGCGGAAGGAATTGGAGCATACCATTTCCCCCAGGTTGCCGGTCTTGTGCGCAAAGGTTTCGACTTTGGGTCGCATTTCGTGGATGACGACATCAACGCCCATTTCGGCCGCCTGCCATGCAGCTTCGGACCCGGCCATGCCGCCGCCAACGATATGTAAGATCTTGCTCATGCGATGCCATGTAAGGCAGCAGGTACGTCAGAGCAATGGGGATGGCAAAAAGGTTATCCTTGGGGTCGCCGTGTCAGAACTGTCAACCGGAAGGATCCGGCCTGGAGGGACCGTCTGACGGTGGCGACCCGTAAAGGAATAAACAATTAACTTGTTCTCTTTTGCCACAAACCTTCCGAAATGGAAAGTTTATAGATGGAAACAATTGCCTGAAATGGCAGAAACTATTGGTTCCAAGAGGGGGGGCGCTTTTCCAGAAACGCAGCAATACCTTGTTCCGTGTCGGGATTGAGCATGTTTTCCACCATGACATTGCCTGTGAATTCATAGGCCTGCGATACAGGCATCTGGATTTGCTCGTAGAAAGCTCTTTTCCCGATTTTGACGGCTGTTCCCAGTTTGGACGCAATTATCCGGGCCAGTTCATCTGTTGCATCGGCCAGTCGATCAACAGGCACGGATCTATTGATCAGCCCTGCAGATTCTGCCGCATCAGCATCAAGGAAAGTGCCTGTGCTCAGCATCTCGAAAGCTTTCTTTCGCGATATATTGCGTGACAGCGCAACCATCGGTGTCGAGCAGAAAAGCCCTATATTCACGCCATTTACGCCGAACTTTGTATCTTGTGCTGCAATTGCCATGTCGCAGGTCGCAACAAGCTGGCATCCCGCCGCAGTCGCAATTCCATGAACCTGTGCGATGACTGGCTGGGGTAGGGTCTGTATTGTTTGCATGACCCGAGAGCAGCGTTCAAATAGATCCTGGAAATAGGCCGCACCGCCGTCCTCGGGCTGACGGCCTGCGGTCATTTCCTTGAGGTCGTGACCCGCGCAAAAGGCCTTGCCCGCGCCCGACAGAATGACAGCTCGAATGGAGTTGTCTTCTCTCAACTCGTCGAGCGTATCCTGAAGCGCTGCGAGCATTTCATCCGACAATGCGTTCAGACGCTCGGGCGCGTTCATGCTCAGGTGCGCGACCGCATCGATATCGTTACGTTCAAGAATTGCCATCTTGCCCTCTCCCCTTGTTCTGGCCAACTCTAGCCCGAAGCGAGGGAGAGGAAAAGAATGGCGCTGATCTTGAACAAGACGGAAGTGATGGAATTTCTGGATGAGGTCTTCCCTCAGGTCCGGAACAGTTTTTTTATCGATGAGCTCGAAGAGAAATCGATCAAGATGCGTCTTCTGGTGAATGACTCTCACCTTCGGCCCGGCGGTACAGTTTCGGGGCCGTCCATGTTCAGCCTTGCGGACGTATCGGTCTATGCAATGCTGCTTGGCATGATCGGGCGGCAGGCGCTGACCGTCACAACCAGCTGCTCTATCGATTTCATGCGGAAACCTAAGGCGGTAAAGGATCTGATCGCCACGGGAAAGTTGCTCAAACTCGGCAGGTTGCTGGCGGTAGGCGATGTATTGCTACAATCGGACGGTGAAGAGGAAATCGTTGCGCGGGCTACGCTGACCTACGCTATTCCGTTGAAATAAAAAAGGGCCGGGAGCATGTCCCGGCCAGTTCCGTTTTGAGCCAAAACGGGGAGATCATATCTGGTAGAAGCGCTTTCGCTGTTCTTTCAAGGCTTGGGACTCGGTGATGCCGATATCCTCCAGAAGATGTTTGTCCAAATGTTTGAGTTGCTGTCGGGTTCGGCTGCGGCGGTCCCATTCAGTAACGACACTGGCTGCACGAATGAACATTGCTGCGATCAGCGGAAGGCGGTCCGCCGTGCTGAGCATGTACAGGTTATCTGCCGGTATCGTTCGTGCCATGGGATATTCCTTTCGAATTGTATTGACACAATATAGATTGTAAGTAGTAATATTGGTACAAACGGATCTCATCTCTGTCCAAGGAAGAATTGTATTGAGTACAATTAAAGCCCAAAAGCTGCCGGCTAAGGGTCCGAAATATCTGTCCGTCGCAGATACAATCGCTGAATCGATACGGTCTGGGGATCTGGCCGCTGATAGCAAACTGCCGCCTGTGCGCGATCTCGCCTATCAGCTAGGCATCACGCCCGGGACAGTTGCGAGGGCATACACGGTACTGACGAATAAGGGACTTTTGCGGGCCGAAGTCGGACGCGGTACATTTGTTGCGCGCAACGATCAACGTGAAATGGCTGACGATGACGTTCCATTCGGACAAAACAGTCGTGTCTCGCCTATTGAGATTGATGTCGTGCCTCACGGCAATCATGGTACAATTGCTGAAAGCTGGCCCGTCAGCCTGTTTTCTCCGGGGCTTCCTAATCTGGGGCAGGCCGGGATCATTCGGAAACTTTTGGCCGAAGTGGCGCAGGATCCACCCTCTGGCCTGATGCACTACCCTTCCCACGCGTCTTCCGAGCAGGCCCGGATTGCTGTTTTGAACTGGCTGGATAATGTCAGGCTGGGACGTGTCGATGAGAATGACATCGTCCTGGCAAACGGCGGACAGAACGCAATTCTGATCATCCTGCAGTCGATCCTGCGTGGGCCTCGGCCAAGTGTTCTTGTCGAAGAGCTGTCTTATCCCGGGTTTCGGCGAGCGGCTGATCTCTTGCGAGCACCCGTGGTTCCGGTGGCAATGGACAAGGACGGATTGATCCCCGAGGCTTTGGAGGAAGCGGCCAGAACGCATGGCGCGCAGGTTATTTGCACCTCGCCAGACGTACAGAACCCCACCGGTATATTCACGCCGATTAAACGACGCGAAGCGATTGTTGACGTCGCGCGCAGGTTGGATCTCCAGATTGTGGAGGATGCGTGCTATCAATCGTCGGGCATACCCGTACCAAGCTAT
The DNA here is from genome assembly GCF_052826185.1 of Heliomarina sp. Taxonomy (NCBI): domain Bacteria; kingdom Pseudomonadati; phylum Pseudomonadota; class Alphaproteobacteria; order Rhodobacterales; family Roseobacteraceae; genus Heliomarina; species Heliomarina sp. Next base: position 177,224 of record NZ_JBRBUI010000055.1, read on the forward strand.
CGCATGTTGGCGCCTGAACGCGGGTGGTATTTGTCGTCACTATCAAAAACTATCACGCCTGGGTTGCGAGTGGGTTATGCTGTAGCGCCCGAGGCTCAGTCGGCCAACCTGCGCCGTGCTGCGGACCACAGCTTTTTTGGACTTTCCGCTCCGCTCGTAGATCTGACCGCCAAACTTCTCGTGCATCCCGAAACGATTGCCCTTGAAGGCAAGGTTCGCAATGCTTTCGATCAGTACATTCGCTCAGCAGTCAACCATCTTGGCATTTACGAGCTTACATGGCGAGAGTCGGTCCCTTTCCTGTGGTTGGGGCTGCCAAAAGGATGGCGCGCTGCCGCGTTCTGTCAGGCTGCCGAAGCGCAAGGGGTTCAGATAAGGTCGGCTGAGGAATTCGTTGCACGTGAAGCGCGGGCACCGCATGCAGTTCGAATTGCCGTGAACGCGATGATCCCGCTAGATATCTTTGATGAAGCGATGTTACGGCTGCGTCGGCTGCTGGATAATCCACCGGAGCGGATCAGCGTGTGATTTTTTGGGGTATATTGATACCTATTTTTTAAGCTTCTGATTTTCCTACATTTTATGGTGATAGCTATGCTTGACTGACGTGCAATAGCTTATTAAACCCCGTCCATCGAATTCAGGCGCACGCCCCGGGTGTGCGCCCTTCATGTCAAACGGGACAAAGCTGATGAAAACTTTTTCTGCCACCCCAGCAGAGATCGACAAGAAGTGGATCCTTATCGATGCCGAAGGCGTCGTTCTGGGCCGTCTTGCATCGATCGTCGCCTCGCGTCTGCGCGGCAAGCACAAGGCAACCTTCACGCCGCATATGGACATGGGTGACAATGTCATCGTGATCAACGCGGACAAGATCCAGATGACCGGCAAGAAGCGCGAAGAGCACTTCTATTGGCACACCGGCCACCCCGGTGGGATCAAATCGCGTACCAAGCAGCAGATTCTCGACGGTGCTCACCCCGAGCGTGTCGTGTTCCAGGCTGTAAAGCGCATGCTTCCCGGCAACCGTCTGTCGCGTCAGCAAATGACCAACCTGCGCATCTACGCAGGTGGCGATCACCCTCACGGGGCGCAAAGCCCCGAAGTTCTGGATGTCAAATCCATGAACAAGAAAAACACCCGGAGCTGAATGAATGGCTGACCAGATCAATTCCCTCGAAGACCTCAAGGACGTCGTGACCGAAAATGTCGGTGCCGTTCAGGGGACCGAAACTGACCTTGCGCCGCGCGAACCCGTTCGTGACGAGTTGGGCCGTGCGTATGCCACCGGCAAACGTAAAGACGCCGTTGCGCGCGTCTGGATCAAGCCGGGCTCGGGCAAGGTGACCGTCAACGGTAAAGCGATTAACGAATATTTCGCTCGACCCGTTCTGCAGATGATCCTTCGCCAGCCCTTCACCGTTTCGGGCACCGAAGATCAGTTCGACGTTGTTGCGACGGTAAAAGGCGGTGGTCTTTCGGGTCAGGCGGGCGCGGTCAAGCACGGTGTTTCCAAAGCACTGCAGCTGTACGATCCCTCGCTGCGTGGCGCACTGAAAGCCGCTGGCTTCCTGACCCGCGACAGCCGTGTCGTCGAGCGTAAGAAGTACGGTAAGGCCAAAGCGCGTAAGAGCTTCCAGTTCTCCAAGCGCTAATACGAACCTACAAGAACTGAGAAAGGCCGCTCGTTGGAGCGGCCTTTTTTGCGTTTGTAAGGAGCATCTCTGATAGCGGCGAAATGGTGTTAGCTCCTTATCTGAATTGAGTTTTTTTCTTGTCTGATTGGTGTCGAAATTGCCGAAATCGGGTGGACTGTCACATCGAAAAAGCTATATATTTCGCGTGTATAGAGTGCACAGGGTGCTCAGTGACAACTTAGGGTGTAAACATGTTAAGAATTCTATCGACCGCTGGCGTGATTGCTTTGCTTGCGGTTTCCGCCAGTGCTGCGACGCTGAAATATGAAACCAAACTGAGAGGGGTGAGCGTTGCGCCCGAAGCGGTTTCTACAGATGCACGCGGCAAGGCAAAGCTCAAGCTCAAGACCAAGAAGGAAATGATCAAGTTGAAGGTTCGTGTCCGGAATCTTGACTTGGATGATCTGCTTGACGATCCAGACCTTGGGCCAATTCAATTGTACGCAGGTGAGGCGGGCGAAGTCGGCGAAGTGATTGCACCGTTCTCGCTTGACGACTTCCGTTACAAAGAGACCAAGAAGGGTTTCAAACTTAAGGTCAAAAAGATCGCTTTCGATGATATCAGCGTGGCTAGCGGGATGAGCTTTGACGATTTCGCGACGCTCGCGGCCAGTGGCGGTGTCTATGTTGATGTCGATACAAACGCGCATGAGAGTGGCGAATTGCGCGGGCAGTTCAACGGCAGCTCTAAGCCGATTTCGGCGGACCGGGTTCAGCCTGCGCCTGTGCCGCTGCCGGCGACCGGTTTGATGTTGATTGGGGGCCTCGGACTCTTGGTCGCTCGCCGTCAAACCAAAACAGCCTGAGCTGTCTCTTCTCGAAATCTGACGAAAGTGGCCGTGTTCGCAAGACATGGCCATTTTTTGATGTGTCGTAGCAGCATTGCTTGTGACGTAGAGACCAAGCGTGTAACTCCATAGCAGATCGAAATATTCTGGCAGGTTTTTGGTGAAAACAGTAATTCTAGCCGGGGGGTTCGGGACGCGAATTAGCGAAGAATCCCATTTGCGGCCTAAACCCATGATTGAAGTCGGCGGCCGTCCGATGCTTTGGCATATCATGAAGCTGTACGGGGTTCACGGCATCACGGAATTCGTCGTGTGCTGCGGCTATAAGGGCTATATGATCAAGGAGTATTTTGCCAATTACTTCCTGCACATGTCCGATGTGACCTTCGATCTGTCCAATAACAGCATGGAAGTGCACAATCAGAGCGCCGAGCCGTGGAAGATTACTCTGGTAGATACAGGGGAAGCGACAATGACCGGCGGGCGTATCAAGCGCATTCGCGACTATGTCGATGGCACATTCTGTCTGACGTATGGGGACGGGGTGAGCGATGTCGACATAACCGGGCTTGTTGATTTCCATAAATCCGAAGGCTGCGAAGCGACGTTGACCGCAATTCTTCCCGCCGGGCGCTTTGGCGCACTGGGAATTGAAGGTAATCGCGTGACCCGCTTTCAGGAAAAGCCGAAAGGTGACAACCGCTGGGTGAACGGCGGTTTCATGGTTTGCGAGCCGTCGGTATTTGATCGGATCGAAGGGGATGATACGGTTTTCGAAACGGGGCCGTTGGAGGAGTTGGCGGATGACCGCCAGCTCGGTCTATGGAAACACGATGGGTTTTGGATGGCGATGGACACGATGCGTGACAAGGCCATGCTTGAGGAGATGTGGGCCTCCGGTTCTGCTCCGTGGCACACGTGGAAGTAAAATCGATGGCAGGATTCTGGCAGGGTAAATCGGTGCTGATAACCGGTCATACTGGTTTCAAGGGAAGCTGGTTATCCCTTTGGTTGTCGGAGCTTGGCGCCAAGGTTTCAGGTATCGCTTTAGAACCTGAAACGGATCCGTCACTATTTGAACAATTGCATCTGGCCGACCGCGTGAACCACAAAATAGGCGATATTCGCAGTTATGAAACGGTTCGCCAGTCGGTCATTGAGGCTGAGCCGGACCTTCTCTTTCATCTGGCTGCCCAGCCGCTAGTTCTTGCGTCCTACGAAGACCCCCTGATCAATTGGGACACGAATGTGATGGGGACAGCTCATGTTTTGCAAGCGCTGCGTGAGGTTGCAAAACCCTGCGCCGCAGTAATGATCACCACCGATAAAGTGTATGAAAATCGCGAATGGATCTATCCGTATCGCGAAGAAGATCGGCTTGGTGGCCACGATCCTTACAGTGCCAGTAAAGCGGCTTGTGAGTTGCTGATTGCAAGTTGGCGGAAATCCTTCTTTGGGGATCTAAAAGTACGTGTCGCTACGGCTCGGGCTGGTAATGTGATTGGCGGGGGGGATTGGGCCGCGAACAGAATTCTGCCCGACCTTGCTCGGGCGCTGTCTGAGGGGAAAACCCTAACGGTTCGAAACCCAGGATCATCCAGACCTTGGCAACACGTTCTGGAGCCGCTGTCCGGGTACATGCTGCTTGCCGAAGCGTTGTATGAAGGTGTCAAACTCTCCGACAGCTATAATTTCGGGCCGGAGTCGAGCGATGTACGCCCGGTGAGGGAATTGGTGAATACGGCTCTCGGTTCGTGGCCTGGAAAGTGGGAAGATGCATCCCAATCAGGAGCCCCTCACGAAGCCGGACTGTTGAGCCTTAGAATTGAAAGAGCGCGCAACGAACTTAGTTATGCGCCACGCTGGGATTTCGAGAGAAGTGTTCGGGAAACCATGCTATGGTACAAAGCCGCTTCTGAGGGTCGCGATGTTCTACCGGTAACCTTAGCGCAAATCCGTGACTTCGAGATGTCAGGATGAAGTTCATTCCTCTCTCATTGTCAGGCGCTTATGAGGTGCAGTTAGAACCGCGATTGGACGAGCGAGGGTTTTTTGCCCGCATGTATTGCGAAGACGAGTTTGCTGCAAATGGTCTCAACACGAACTGGGCGCAGATCAACATGTCGCATAGCGTCGAGGTGGGAACTTTGCGGGGGATGCACTTTCAGCGGTCTCCGCATCGAGAAGTGAAGCTGGTACGATGCCTGCGTGGATCTGTTTTGGACATTGTGGTGGATTTGCGTTCAGAATCAGATACTTTCGGCAAGCATTTAACAATCGAGTTGAACGGTGATCTGCGAAATGCAATTTATGTTCCCGAAGGTTTCGCCCACGGTTTCCAAACATTGAAGTCGAATTCAGAGCTCCAGTATTTTCATTCCTCGCCTTACACTCCTTCATCGGAAGGTGGGGTTAACCCTCTAGATCCTGCGCTTGCAATTGACTGGCCGCTAGAGCCGCGCAATCTGTCTGAGCGCGATACCACGCTTCCTCGATTAAAGGACGTTCCTCCGCTGTGACCAATGAATGCCGCCACTGTAAGAGAGAGCTTACGCTCAAGTTTCTTGATCTCGGTCACGCACCGCCGTCGAACGCTTATTTGACCGATGAGGATTTATCCCGACCGGAGGTGACCTTTCCGTTGCGGCTCTGGGTTTGCTCATCGTGCCGCCTTGTACAGACGGAAGATTTTGCTGAAGCAGATCAATTGTTTACTGAGGACTACGCATATTTTTCCTCGACCTCGAAGAGCTGGCTGGCGCATGCGGCGGAATATGTCGACATGATAGTGGAACGTCTGTCCTTGAATTCCGAAAGTCATGTCATCGAGGTTGCGTCAAATGATGGCTACCTCCTGAAGAATTTCCTGGAAAAAGACATTCCCTGTCTCGGTGTTGAGCCGACAAAAAGCACAGCTGAAGCTGCCGAAGCGCTCGGGATTTCTGTGCTTCAAGAATTCTTTGGCGAGGAAATGGCAAAGGCACTGCCGCAAGCGGACTTGATCCTTGGTAATAATGTCTACGCGCATGTGCCTGATATTAATGACTTTACCTTGGGTTTTTCTGCTGCCTTGAAACCGCAAGGCGTGGTCACGCTGGAGTTTCCGCATCTGATGCGATTGGTTGAATTCAACCAGTTCGACACAGTTTATCACGAACACTTTTCCTATCTGTCGCTGCTCAGCGTAACCAAGATCATGGCTTCTGCCGGCCTGAGAGTTTTCGACGTCGAAGAGCTGCCGACCCATGGGGGATCGCTGAGAGTTTACGCTTGCCTCGAGCAAGCCGATCATGCGTCCCGGTCGAGTGTCGCAGAACTACTGGCAGAGGAGCGTCGGCGCGGTATGGAGGAAGATAATTTTTATTCCGCATTTCAGTCGAAGGCCGAAAGCGTCCGAAATGAGTTTCTGCGGTTCTTGCTAGACGCGCGGCGCGATGGGAAATCTGTGGCAGCATATGGCGCGGCGGCAAAAGGCAATACCTTGGCAAATTTCGCGGGGATAAAGCCCGATCTTATCCCCTTTGTGTGTGACGCAGCAGCGTCGAAGCAGGGCAAGTACTTGCCTGGAAGCCACATTCCAATTCGACCGCCTTCCGTGCTTGACTTGGAGTGGCCAGACTATCTTGTCGTCTTTCCTTGGAACATCATGCCCGAAGTCAGAGCCCAGCTTACTGAACTCTCGGGACTTGGCACGAAATTTGTCACTGCTGTACCGAGGCTGAAAATCTCATGAGCCGCATTGCCTATACGCGTCCTTCCATAACCGATCTCGAAGTTGAATATGCGACGGACGCGGCCCGAAATGGGTGGGGGGCAAAGTGCTACGACTATATTCACCGGTTCGAGGCGGGGTTTCGCGAGTATCTGGGAGTAGATTACGCGATTGCCACCTCCAGCTGCACGGGCGCCATGCATATGGGGCTTGCGGCGCTTGGCGTCTCCAGCGGTGACGAAGTCATCCTTGCCGACACGAACTGGATCGCCACTGCTGCGCCTATTGTGCATTTGGGTGCCACTCCGGTCTTTGTGGATGTGGATCCCGTATCCTGGTGCATCGATCCGGATAAAGTGGTCGCCGCCATCACGCCGAAAACGAAGGCAATTGTGGCTACTCATATCTACGGTAACCTTTGCGATATGGCAGCGTTACAGGATATTGCGGAACGCCATGGACTAACGTTGATCGAGGACGCTGCGGAGGCATTGGGATCGCAATATCGGGGTCAGAGAGCAGGCTCCATGGGAAGATTTGGTACGTTTTCCTTCCACGGTACCAAGACGATGACTACGGGCGAAGGCGGGATGTTCGTTACCAGCGACCCAGGTCTATACGAAACAGTCCTTACGCTAAGCAACCACGGGCGGTCGCGGCAGCAGACGCGACAGTTCTGGCCGGACATGGTTGGGTTCAAATACAAGATTTCGAACCTTCAGGCGGCCATTGGCTGTGCTCAGGTGGAACGGGCGGAAGAGCTTACCTCGCGCAAGCGGGAGATTCTTGCCGCCTACAAGCATCGTCTCTTGCCAAGCAATAGTATCGCGATGAACCCCGAACCGGACCACGTGGTTAACGGAGCCTGGATGCCGACAGTTGTCTTCGACAAGAAGACCGGCGTCACCAGAGACAAGGCAATTGCAGCTTTTCAATTGGCGGATATCGACGCACGCGTGTTCTTTAGCCCATTGTCCGAATTGGATTTTTTCGAAAACCGCTTTGCGACCCCAGTAGCCGAAGACATTGCAGAACGTGCGCTCAACCTGCCAAGCTATCATGATATGACCGATGACGACATTGACCGGGTGTGCGCGGTTATCCGAGGTCTTTTGGATGGATGAACGCCGTTTCGTTGTCTGGGGCAGCTCGGGACACGCCCGCGTTCTGCGAGATATGCTTGGACCAAACGACAGAATCGTTGGGTTGATCGATAATGATCGAAATGCTCGGACGATTCAGAACGGCGTTTCTCTTGTAGTTGGCATCAAAGGTTTCAGAGCTTTAATTGAGGAGTTTCGGGCAGAAAATCTTAGCGGTCTGGTCGCGATCGGTGGAGGACGCGGCGCTGATCGGTTGGAAATCCTTGATCTTTTCGTGGCAAGCGGGCTCGAGACGCCCGAACTGATCCATCCCTTGGCATATTGTGCACCGTCTTCGACCGTCGGCAAAGGATCGCATGTAATGGCGCAGTCTGTGCTGGCCGCTAACGCACGGATCGGTCGTGGCGCAATTATCAATCACGGTGCAGTTGTCGACCACGAATGCATCCTTGCTGATGGCGTACATATTGCGCCCGGAGCAACGCTATGTGGTTGCGTGCATGTCGGTGAAAATGCGTTCATCGGGGCGGGAGCAACAGTGCTGCCGCGGCTTCACATCGGGGCTGGCTCTGTGGTAGGCGCAGGGGCGACAGTTACCTGCGACGTTCCAGAAAATACCGTCGTTGCAGGCATCCCGGCACGACCGGTTTCAACGTGAAAAGAGAGAATTGACATGGATCCGATCAAGGAATTCGAGCAGGAACGGCAAGAGATCATCCGCGAGCTTGGTAAGGATCAGGATATCGCCGCCGCTTCCAATGAATGGATGCGGCTGGTTAATGCCAAGAAATATTCTTACACCTTCACCTCGCTTGGTCGTCCGATCATCCAGTACCCACAGGACATGGTCGCGATGCAGGAACTGATCTGGCAGATAAAGCCCGATCTCATCATCGAAACCGGTATTGCCCATGGGGGCTCTCTTATCATGTCTGCGGCCGCTCTTGCGATGCTTGACATGTGTGAAGCAATTGAAGCCGGTAAGAATATCGATCCATCGAAATCCGAACGGAAAGTTTTGGGAGTCGATATCGATATCCGAGCGCATAACAAGGCCGCTATCGAAGCGCATCCGATGGCCAGTCGTATTGAGATGATCCAGGGATCAAGCGTCGACAGCGAGATCATCGAAAAAGTCAAAATGATCGCAGGCAGGTATAGGCGTGTTCTAGTCTGCCTTGATAGCAATCACACGCATGAACATGTCCTTGCGGAGCTTGAGGCTTATGCGCCACTCGTGAGCAAAGACAGCTATTGCGTTGTCTTCGATACGGTCATCGAAGATCTTCCCGCAGATATGTTCGGTGATCGCCCCTGGGGCCCCGGGGATAATCCCAAGACGGCGCTACACGCATATCTCAAATCGCACCCTGAATTCGAAATCGACAAAAGCATCGACCATAAGTTGCTGGTCTCCGTGGCGCCGGATGGTTTTCTGAAACGCATCGGATGAAAGATATGCGCGTAAGCATCATTATCCCTACGCGTGAGCGTGCATTCTACCTCCGCCATTGCCTGCAGACAGTGCTGGACATTGATGATGACGATATCGAGATCATCGTCAGCAATAATGCGAGTACTGACAACACAGAAGAAGTTCTGGCCGAGATAAACGATCCGCGTCTCAAGGTTATCAACACCGGCACGCGTATCTCGATGCGGCAGAATTTCGAATTTTCACTATCACATGCGACGGGCGATTACGTTATCTATATTGGAGACGATGACGCATTTATTCCCCAACAGTTCTCGGTATTCAGGGAAGTTGTTGAACATTTTCAACCGGATTCGCTGAGCTGGTCTATCCCTACATTCGGTTGGGTGACCGACAACTACTCGGGCAAGAACGGCGGCGTTCGGTTTGAAAAGAAGTTCCTTTTCGGTGCGCTCGAGCAGATTGATATGAAGTTGATGAAATCCAAACTGCTGCAGGCGGATTACGAGGGTTTCCGTGCGCCGACGATTTACCACGGAGCGGCGTCCCGTGCTTTCATGGAAAAAAATCGCGCGCCCAACGGCGTTTTCTTCAACGGGACCAGTCCGGATCTTTATTTTACTGATCTTGCAATATTTCAGAATGCCAGGCACTTTGACCTGCGACATCCGATTACGATAAGCGGTAAGAGCGCCGCCAGTACCGGCGCGGCCCACAATTCAAAGTCCATAAAGAAAGATGCCAGCAATCCGGCTGCAAGATTTGCCGCCGAAAATAATGCTGACCAGATGCGCGATGTAGCTGACTTCGGAACCAGCGTACGGGGTGCATTCTTTCAGGTCATGGAAACGGTTCGGCACATTCTGGAAGTCGAGGAGAAGCCCGACTATGCGGCCTGGTTTCGATTTGTACTGGCCGACCATAAAGGTCATGGGGTTGACGAACAGCAGGATGTTATTCGGCGTCTTCGTGAATATGCGGCCTTGAAGGGCGAAAGCGAAACCCTCGAGAAATTGATTTCCGAAGGTGTTTCCGATGTCAGCCGAAAGCGTCTGGCTGCCCGCTGGGAAAAGGCGAAATCAAAGCTGCGAAGCTTTCGGATCAAAACCGAGTTGGAGGGTGAAAACACCGTACTGACTGCGGCGAGAGTCGCCGATATTGTGCTTGGGAATGACTATTCCGCGACGGCTCAGAATGATCGGGATCGCTTGTGGAAAGAGGCCGTGAAACGGTCGAAACCGTTTCCGCGACAATTCTAGGTTCTCAGATACCAATCGTCGAAACGGGACACTTCGGGATAAACGTGGGTGTATCCCTTGGACTTGAGCAACTCCTGAATTTGTTCCCGCTGTGGTTCGAAGTTGTGTTCAACCGTCATGACGCGAAACGACCACCGGTCGAAATCAAGGGCATTCAGAATGTCGAATTCACTGCCTTCGGTGTCGATCGAGATGTAGTCAATTTCTCCCGGTGCGTTGTGGCTTTCCAGAAGGTCGTTCAATGAGACCGTTTCGACCGTATAACTCTGTCCGCGCATCTTGCGGGAGGTTTTAACAAAGGTCGATATGGATGAATTGATTGCGCTGGCGGTCTCGGTAAACTGAACTTCGTGCCCGCTTTCCTTCCAGACACAGCGTGTGTCTATCTCAGCTTTGCGGTTTTGCCTCAGTGCGCTGTGCCAACCCTGCGCAGGTTCTGCAAGAATGCCGGACCAGCCAAACTCCTGCTCCATCAAAAGGGAATTCGAGAGCTCGACACCATTAGTCGCTCCGAATTCGACAAAGAAGCCGTTCTTTTTGAAATCGAGCGCTGAAAGCGCGAATAGGTCCTGGCGCACTTGAGAATGCGATCGGTCCAGCATGTCGAGGCAGGCGCTGCGTGCAGTGTCGGGCAGGCATTTCAGGAATTGCAGGTCGTGATAGGCTCGCTCGCGATCCTTGAGCTCCCTCAGTCTGGAGCGGCGGATTAGGGTCGTGTCAGATAGTATTGGAGACAATGCAGCGGGCCTTCAAAAATACTGGGTGTTTCGTTGGATTTTATGATTTGCGCTGATACGGCGCAAGGCGGTTCAACCGTCTGGGTCGATCAAACCAAGACCTCGGAGGTAAACACCAATACCGGTTTCAAGGAGCTCATCAGCTGGAAACGGGCTTTGAGTACCCGGAGAGTTGCGTGCAAAGAGTTCGACGACGCCGTGGCTCAACGCCCAGATATGGGCCGAAAACATTGCCGGAGGAGGGCGTTTTTCCGGCGGGATCTTTTTGCTGAGATCGGTCGCGGCCCGTTCCAACACTGATCGCGCTTTTTGCGAAATGGCTGCGAGTTCCGGTGTCCGGTTCACCGAGATGCCGCTTTCGAACATCGCGATGTAATGCCCGGGGTATTTTCGAGCAAATGCCAGATAGGCACGCCCAGTGGCTTCGAACGCGGACAATGCCGAAGGCTGGCCCTTGTCATAGGCATATTGCATTAGTTCAGCGAAGATTTCGTATCCCTGTCGCGCCGCTTCTGCGATGAGATCTTCGCGCCCCTCGAAATGGCGATAGACGGCTGCAGGTGTTACGCCAGCCTGTTTGGCCGCTTCGGAAAGGGTGAATCCGGTCGGGCCTTTCTCCCGGATCAACTCAAGTGCGGAGTCAACGAGAGCCTGGCGCAGATTGCCGTGATGGTATCCGCGTTTAGGCATCCCAGATTTCCGGTGAACTGCAGATGTTATCGTCGATCTTTCCGATGGCTTTTTTGTCCTTGCCTGCATAGTCCACGCCATGCAGGACCGTACGAATTGCATTTAACCGGGCACGGCGCTTGTCGTCGGAACGGATGATTGTCCACGGGGTTATTTGGTTATGTGTGCGGTCAAGGGTTTCAGCAATCGCAGCTGAATACTCGTCCCATTTCCGAAGCCCTTCGACATCGATCTTGCTGAGTTTCCATTGCTTTAATGGATCCGATTCACGTTTCAGGAACCGCCGCAATTGCTCGGCTCGACCCACGTTCAGCCAGAATTTGAAAAGGTGAATGCCATCGCCGGCCAAAGCCGCTTCCAAGGGAGTTACCTGACGAAAAAACCGTTCCCGTTCTTCGTCTGTACAAAAGCCAAATACCTTTTCAACGACGCCGCGGTTGTACCAGCTTCTGTCGTAGAAACACATTTCACCGCTGGTTGGCAGATGAGAGATGTATCGCTGAAAATACCATTGGCCTTGTTCCGCTTCACTCGGTTTCGGCAGGGCAATGACACGAGCGGTGCGGGGGTTCAGGTTTTCGCGAAACCTTTTGATCGTACCACCTTTACCAGCCGCATCGCGACCCTCGAAAAGAATGGCGATGCGTTGCCCGCTGCTTTGCATCGAAGCCTGCATCTTAGCGAGTTCGATTTGAAGTTTATCAAGATCTTTCTCGTAAGTCTTTCGGGACATCCGCTCGGAATGGGGATAGGCGGGATTGAGGATCTCATCCTTGTCGGCGCGTTTGATAGCCTTCCGAACCTCGTCGGGGGCTTCGTCGCTCAGGAATGCGCTGATCGCACCGTCAAAAGGCAGATCCATGATGGAGAATCCTTCTCGCTGTGGTCCGTGCAATATGGAATGTTAAAGGGCTTAACGCAAACCCGTGTAAGACTTGCGGCAGCTTTCCGGGCCGGGAGCGAAGTACCTCAGGAATTCCCTATGTCGCTGATGTCGAACGGCGTCGACTGGTAGATCTGGTTGATCCAGTTCCCGTAAAGCAGATGCGCGTGACTGCGCCATCTGTTTTTAGGCGGCTGAGATGGATCATCGTCCGGGTAATAGTTAACGGGAACGTTGATCGCCGTGCCGGTTTCTACATCGCGGTCGTATTCCTGTTTCAAAGTGTCCCGATCATATTCGAAATGATTGAATATATAGATCGCGCGATGGGCAGGATCCTCGACAAGACAGGGTCCGACTTCGTCGCTGCCCAAGAGCGTCCTCAGACCATCGACGGCAGCGATTTCATCCTGTTTCATCTCTGTCCAACGGCTGACAGGAATGACGAAATCGTCCGAGAAACCGCGCAGGTAGGGAGAGGCAGGTGCGAGGTTCCTATGCCGAAAACAGCCAAATGCCTTGTGCTCGAGGATGTGTTTTTTGACGCCGTGCATATAGTTGATCATCGCCATTCCACCCCAGCAGACGCCAAAGGTTGAATGCACGTTCGTCTGCGTCCAGTCAAAAACCTGCGTGATCTCGTCCCAATAGGTGACGTCCCCGAAATCAAGGTGTTCGATCGGCGCGCCTGTGATGATCAAGCCATCGAACTTTTCGTCTCGGACATCGCTGAACGGGCGATAAAAACTCTCCATATGCTCGGCCGCCGTGTTCCTAGTCTGATGTTCGCTCATCCGGATCAGGGACAGTTCGATCTGAAGCGGCGTGGCACCGATCAACCGGGCGAACTGGTTTTCCGTTTGGATCTTTTTGGGCATCAGGTTCAGGAGGCCGATCCGAAGTGGTCGAATGTCCTGACGGGCCGCCTGATCTTCGTCCATCACCATGACGCCCTCGCGGGTAAGTACGTCATAGGCGGGCAGACTGGCCGGGATTTTAATAGGCATATCGAAACTTTCGGATTTGGTGCGGCGACTAGATATGGGAGGGTTTTGCAATTGCCAAGACGCTAGCAAAACAGCTTTGCCCGGATATTAATCCTTCGCCTCTATGGATGCGGCGATCAGGTCCTCAAAATCCTGCTCGGTTTTGACCTGAGACACCTGATCGGCAGTCACAGTTACACCCCATTTTGCCATCGCTTCATAGCGGGGCTGCCGGTGTGCCAAGGCCTTGGAATATGTCCACCTGATGAATGCATCGGGGTCGACCTCGTCAGGTGCGGCACTCTTTTCCCGTAGGTACTCTTCCCAAACCGACGCCAGAAACTCGGGTTGATAAGCCATCGGCTTGGGCGCTTTGTCGAAACGACGTATCAGCTCTTGGGTGTGAGCCTCGTCGCCTTTGATCCAGATCATCAGTGTCTGGCGGTTGAGTTCCTTGAGAATCAGATCGTTCGGGTCTTCGGCATCGACCCACTCGCAGATCGACCCGCCCGTATCGCAGATGAAATGCGGGTAGTTGTAAAGCCGACCGGCGCGTTCGATAAAATATTGGGTATCCATGAGCGCATGGATTTCCGACTGCCTGAACTGTTCCTGCCTTCTGCGATATTCATCCATCTCGAGCCCGCCCTTTGATGGATCGCCTGGCTTGCCAAGATAGGCGGAGACTGGTTTGAGATTTTCAAAGGTCAGGTTCGAACCGATGTAGATCGAATCCGAGAGCAGCATTTCCTTCAGGAAAGGCACCTTCATCGCTTCGGCTTTGGCGTTGTCTGCTATGTATTCGCCCATATAGCGCGTACCGATGCGGTAATCGATGGAGTAGTGAAACCAGTCTCCGGCGCTGCGCAGCATGTTCGACAGGAATGTCTTGCCGAGACCAGACATTCCGAAGAACAAGACACGTTTATGCGCCGCCGCGCGCCATTCGCTGGCTGTTGAGTACAGCATGGGTGACCCGATCCATTGTTTTGCCCTAGCTACTTAGGCGGGCTGGTGGGGTCAATCTTGAGCATGCGGGGAATTTTCAATGTCTTGTTTAGGATAAGAAGGCCAAGCGCCAGAATCGCAAAACCGACATAGGCGCTGGGGCGCAGCTCTTCGCCAAGGACGACCGCACCCAGAACGATTGCGATGGGCGGCACGATCAGGGTGACTAGCATAAGGTTGCCGCTACCCGCCATCCCAAGGATGCGATAGTAGAGGAGGAACGCCCCGGCGGTGCCAAGAAGTGAGTAATAGGCGATGGCACCCCATGTGATGGGCATCAGCGAGAACTGAATCCGGCCATCGAAAATCAAGGCAAGAGGCAGCAGCACCACCGTGGAACCCGTCAACATCCCGGCGGCGGCTATTTGAGGGGGCAGGTGGCTTAGCCTTGCACGCGCCCAGCAGCTTGCCAGACCGTAGCTGAGCGTTGCGCCGAGTACGGCCAACTGTGCGATGGAACGCAGATCAAAGCTTGCCAGAGACTCGATCCCGAGGGCAAAGGCGACCCCGATGAATCCGAGTAGCACGCCGATCACCCGATTTGCCGTAAGCCTTTCGTCCGCGAAGAAGATCGCCGCCAGAATGATGCCAAAGATAGCGGTGGTACCATTAAGGATCGATGCTAGGCCGGTCTCGATATGCAACTGACCCCAGGCCAAAAGCGCGAATGGGATGACGTTATTCACTACGCCCATGACTAGGAAGGCCCACCACGTTCGAAGGTCACGCGGTAATGGCAAGCGCATGAGAAAGACGACGCCCCAAAGCACAAGCATTGCCCAGCCTACGCGGTGAAGCACAAGCGTAAAGACCGGAATTTCGTTGAGGGCGAGGCGTATGGAGAGGAAACTTGCGCCCCAGATCAGCCCGAGAAGGGCCATTTCCGCCCACGCACGTCCGGATATGTTCTTTTGCTCTATCATGCCCGTATCTGGCAGCAGAGCGACATATCAGGCGACCCGATTCCTGCGGGTTTCGTTCAGGATGTTCATGTAATTGGCGCCAAAGATCATTGCTGCACCGACAAGAACCCAGATATCGAGCGCCTCATTGTAGATAACCATTCCGACGATCGCGATCGTCGGCAGTCGCGCAAAGTCGAAAGGAATCACAACCGACGCCGGCGCGATGGAAAGCGCATTTGTCAGGCAGAAATGCGCTGTGAGGCCACCGATTGCGATAACGATGACCATGGGAAGTTCGGCAAGGCCCGGTAGAGCAATGTCGCCATCATAGCCTGCCGCGACCAGTCCCATCACTAATTGCATCGCGGTCAGCCAAAGCATGATGCTTCCGGTTGTTTCGGTTCGGGTCAGACGCTTTGTCACGATGTTTGTTGTCGCGAAGAAAAGTGCGGCGGCGGCGGCGGCCAGAACACCTGGGTTAATCGTTTCTGGGCTGGGCCGCGCGACGACAAGAATTCCGAGAAACCCTACGAGGGCACACAGGCTGCGCATGCGTGTCAGTCTCTCGGCAAGCACCAGCGGCGACAAGACCAAGACCCAGAGCGGTGATGTGAACTCGAGTGCGAAAACCTGTGCAAGCGGAATGGCTGTTACCGCGAATAGCCACAGGTTCTGACCGGAAAAATGAGCGAGGTTCCGGATAAGGTGAGTTCCAAGCTTTTCCCGCTTGACCACGTGCCAGTTGGAAGTTGCTGTTAATACTAGGCAAACGACGATTAGGCCAATTAGGCTGCGATACATCATGATCTCGAATGTATCGAGCGCGTAAGCCACTTCGCGACCGGCCACCGCCATTGAGGAAAAAGATACGATGGCGCCGATCATCCAAAGAGCGGCTTTGGTGGTACTGCTCATCGTATCTTTCCGGTCATTTCCTGTTTTGGTTGATCTAGATGGAGCGGCTCACTCCCACTCGATCGTTCCGGGCGGCTTCGAGGTGATATCGTAGGTGCAGCGGTTTATACCCTTTACCTCGTTGATGATACGAGTGGCCGTTTCACCAAGAAATTCATGACTGAAGGGATAATAATCCGCTGTCATGCCATCGACAGAAGTCACGGCTCGCAGTGCGCAAGCGTAATCATAGGTTCGCCCGTCTCCCATGACGCCGACGGTACGTACAGGCAGAATCGCTACGAACGCCTGCCAAATTTCGTCATACAGACCATGCTTGCGGATCTGGTCGATATAGACAGCGTCCGCCTTGCGCAGAATTTCCAACTTGTCGCGCGTGATTTCTCCGGGGCAACGGATCGCGAGACCGGGACCGGGGAAGGGATGGCGGCCGATAAAGCTGGTGGGGAGCCCCAACTCGCGGCCCAGTTCGCGAACTTCGTCCTTGAAGAGTTCCCGCAGCGGTTCGACCAGTTTGAGCCCCATCTTTTCGGGCAGGCCGCCCACGTTGTGATGGCTTTTGATCGTAACCGAGGGGCCGCCAGAGAATGAAACGGATTCAATGACATCAGGATAAAGGGTACCCTGAGCCAGGTAACCCGCGCCTTCGATCTGGTCCGCGTATTTCTGGAAAACATCGATAAAGAGTTTGCCGATGATCTTGCGCTTGGTTTCCGGGTCAGACACGCCCTCCAGTTCACCTAGGAAAAGATCCTGCTCCTGGGCGTGTATCACCTTGAGGTTCATGTGATCGCGGAACATGCCGACAACCTCGTCGGCTTCGTTCAGACGCAGCAACCCATGGTCGACAAAAACGCAGGTCAACTGCTCGCCAATGGCTTCGTGGATCAGAGCTGCAGCCACAGAGCTGTCTACGCCCCCCGACAAGGCGCAAATAACGTGTGAATCACCGACCTGCGCCCTGATCTTCTTGACCATTTCTTCGCGATAGGCGTCCATCGTCCAGTCACCTGAGAATCCAGCGTCGCGGACGAAGTTTTCGTAGATCGTCTTGCCGTTCGGCGTGTGGTGAACTTCGGGGTGGAATTGCACCGCGTAGAAGCGTCTTTCGAGATCGGCGGTAATTGCAAATGGGGCGCCGGGAGAGGTGCCATAAACCGCGAAGCCAGGAGCGATTTCACTCACATGGTCGCCATGGCTCATCCAGACCTGTTCGCGTTCTTCCAAGAACCACCCAGCAAGAAGATCGATTCTCTCTTCTGTAGGTTTTACGTAGGCGCGTCCGAACTCTGCGGTGTGACTTTCACCGGCTTCGACCCTGCCGCCAAGATCCTGCATCATGACTTGCTGACCGTAACAGATCCCAAGGATCGGCACCCCAAGATCGTAGACCGATTTCGGGGGGCGTGGCGAACCTTCGCGAACCACCGAGTCGGGACCCCCGGAAAAAATCACGGCTTTAGGTGCGAGTTCCTTGAGGAAGGCATCCGTGACGTTCTGATATGGATGAATTTCGCAATAGACATTCAATTCGCGCAGACGTCGCGCGATCAGCTGCGTCACCTGGCTGCCAAAGTCGATGATGAGAAGGCGTTCATGGGAAATCTGGCTCATGTTTGCTGATTAGGCGGCGCGGGGAGGAGAGGCAAGAGGCTTGCATAACCAATCCGGATTTCCTGTGCAGTCAGACCTTCGCAATGAAAGCCCTGCTTTACGATCATTTTGACTTGCTTCCGAATGCGAATGTCGCTTTTTCACTTCAAGCGACGCAATTCTGATCAGTTCTCTTGGTGGGCTACGGTATGGAAGCGTTCAAATTTCTTCATGGCGGAGGCCCGGCAAATGACAGAAGCAAGCGCAAGACGCAGAGGACGCGGCGGTGGCGGCGCGGCGCGCCGGGCAGAAAGAACTGCTGTCGTGATCGAAACCGCGAAGTACATCGAGCGGAATATTCCTAACTTCGAGATACTGTCCGAGGAAGCCCTTGAGGTGATCGAGACCAACGCTGAGACCGTTTTGGCGGAAATCGGCGTAAATTTTGTGAATAACTCGGCGGCTTTGGATCGTTGGCGCGATGCCGGTGCCGAAGTTGAAGGCGAAAGGGTGCGTATCCCGCGTGGTTTGGCGCGCAAACTGATATCGACCGCACCGTCCCAATTCACGCAACATGCGCGCAACAGCGAGAAAAGCGTTGTGATCGGCGGCAAGAATCTGGTGTGCGCGCCGGTCTACGGTCCTCCTTTTGTACGCGATGCCAACGGTGGGCGCCGGTATGCGACGATGGATGATTTCCGGAAATTCGTGAAGCTTGGACACATGTCTAAATGGCTGCACCATTCCGGCGGTACGGTTTGCGAGCCTACCGACGTACCTGTGAACAAACGCCATCTGGATATGATCCATGCGCATATGACCCTGACGGACAAGCCGTTTATGGGCTCTGTGACCGATCCCAGCAGAGCGCAGGATTCCGTGGACATGTGCGGTATTCTGTTCGGTCAGGATTTCGTCCAAAAAAACACTGTGATGACTTCCTTGATCAACGTGAACTCTCCGTTGACCTTCGATGACGTCATGATGGGGGCGATGGAAGTCTACGCGGCCAATAACCAAGCCTGCATCCTGTCGCCATTCATCGTAGGCGGTGCCATGGCGCCAGTTTCGGTCGCCGGGACCCTGACGCAGGTTCTGGCCGAGGTTCTGGCGGGGGTTGCCTATAACCAGTTAGTTCGCCCGGGGGCTCCGGTCATTTTTGGCGCATTCGTGACCTCGATCGATATGAATTCCGGTGCGCCGACCTTTGGAACACCCGAAGCTTCGCAGATTCTGTATGGCGCTGGCCAGCTTGCGCGGCGTCTCAACCTCCCGTTCCGTTCGGGTGGCGGTCTTTGCGCATCCAAGCTGCCAGATGCTCAGGCTGCATATGAAACCGCGCATACGCTTAACGCGGCGTTGCTTGGCGGCGTCAACTTCATGCTCCATGCCTGTGGATGGCTCGAAGGTGGTCTGGTATCCAGCTACGAAAAGTTCGTCATGGATGCCGATCAATTGGGCGTACTTCATAAGCTGGCTCAGGGTGTTAATGTAACTGAGGACGATCAGGCAATGGGGGCCATTGCAGAAGTCGGACCCGGCGGTCATTACCTCGGATGTGCTCATACACAGGCCAACTTCAAGACGGCGTTCTGGCGGACGAACCTGCTGGACTACAGGCCATTCGAAACTTGGCAGGAACAAGGCGCTCCGGATACGCAGGCACTCGCAACCGCTCGAGTTGCGCACCTTTTGGATACCTATCAGCAACCGTCTCTGGACCCTGCGATTGAAGAAGCATTGAACAGTTACATCGCTGAAAAGAAAAGCAGTATGCCCGACGCATTCATGTAACCGTCAGTTTGGTTTGGATTTCGGCCCCGTTAGCAGCCGGGCCGAAATCATTCCTGAGAAGCGTCGCTTCGGCTGCACGACATCAAACGCGCTTCTCCCATTATCGCGATCAGAAAATCGATATGTTTCGGCAGCGAATAACCTGCGTCCTCCGACCGCCGCTGGTCATCGAGGATCCTTTCCGCCTCAATCAACTGTATCAACACTGACGAGGCACGCGGTAAGGTATGATATCTCAATAATCGTTTGAGGTGACGATCGCGATTGTATTCCTGTGCCCCCAGACGAGCGGCACGGACAAGTAGTCGCGGCCGGTGAAGCTGCTTTAGCATGCTTAGAATGTCTTGCATTCAAGTTCCTCTTGAATTGATCGCGTACTTTGCGAGGAACCATTTCTTGCATGAGTTCAGTTGGTGTTGCTGAAAAGGTCAGTTGTGCGCACGGAGGTTTCACCGTTGTTTATGAAACAGTTACTCTAATGAGGTCATCCAACGTATTAACTAACATGTAACCATTTCCACCCAGAGTTGTGGTTAACAATCCGTGAAAATTCGCGAGCAATTACCATGATCTCAGGAACCGGGATATGACTAAGGACTTTCCCGAATTATCGCTCCCGCGATGGGTTCCGGATTATGCGGCACGATATCTCCAACATACAGAGAATGGGAAATCGATCCGGGATATTGCACGAGAGGAAGGCTGCCATGCTTCGACAATTCTCCGCCAGATACGGAGAACGGAGAGTCGCAGAGATGATCCTCTTGTGGATTCAGCCCTGTCAATGCTTGCGAGCACATACTGTTGCTCGGCGCCGGTCGCATCGACCGCTGGTGAATGGTGCGGATCAAGAACGAGGAATACGATCAAAATGCAAGCCAATCCAGTCAGTGCCACGAGTTTGCCAGATACGCGCAAACTACAAACAGAAGCGGTTCGTATCTTGCGTCGCCTATGCGAAAGCGGTGCCGTTCTTGCGGTGGCCGAGAATATGGAAAAAGCGGTTGTCGTCCGAGATGATGACAGCGGCTCAAGTACGCGGACAGCTGTGGTGGATAATGGAATTGCTCAGGCCATGGCACTCAAGGACTGGATTGCGTGCACTGCCCCGGGTCGGATCAGCCGATACTATATCACCGCCACAGGAAGAACAGCATTAAGCCAGATGTTGGCAGAGCAGGAAAACAGGGTACGGAGTGCGAGGGAACTCGGTTTCCAGGACGAGCAACGACCATTTTCATATCGCGGGAGCCAATGGGACGAAACAGACGAAGAGGACGGCACCGGCCAACGACACAAACGGGTTCGATACAATATGACGGAAAGCCCGCTTGTGGCGCTTGCGAGACGGCGGGACAGGAATGGAAAGCCATTCTTGAACGACAGTTTAGTGCGGGCAGGGGAAAGACTTCGTGAAGATTTTGAACTGGCTCAGATGGGACCAAAGCTGGGGCAGAACTGGGATAGTTTTCTTACCGGTGGCGCCAAGTCAGAGCTGATGGATAGTGGCGAGAGCTCAATGAGTACTGCATTGGCGCGCGAGCGCGTGGTTAAGGCGCTTTCCGATCTGGGTCCTGGACTGAGCGACGTCGCACTGCGTTGCTGCTGCTATCTGGAAGGCTTGGAAACAGCGGAGAAACGGCTTGGTTGGTCGGCAAGGTCGGGGAAGATCGTGCTACGGATCGCATTACAGAGACTACGTCGGCATTATGAAACGCAAAGCGGTCCGGATCAGATGATTGGGTAAGGCTATAAGGCAATCTTGCGCTCCTTTCTCATATCGATTAGGTGAGATTATGGCTTTTACCATTCGTCAACTTACCTATTTCAAGGCACTGGCCGAGCAGCGCAACTTTGGTCGGGCTGCCGAGGCGTGCAATATTTCACAACCTGCGCTCTCGGTTCAGATCAAAACGCTCGAAAGCGAAATGGGCGGGGAGCTGGTCGAAAGGCGGGCTCGCGATGTTTTGTTGACACCTCTGGGCCGCGAAGTTCTCGCGTTAAGTCTGGAAGTTCTCGGAGCTACCGAGCAGTTGGAACGTTTGTCCCGGGAGCGGAGCGGAAGCCGCCGATCCTTGTCGCTCGGTCTAATACCGACCATCGCGCCTTATTTGCTGCCAGGCGTGCTCGCCGCCTTGCGGGCAGGAGATCTGTCTTTGGCAGTTCAGGTTCGCGAAGCTCGTACAGAACAACTTCTGGCGTCTTTGGTTGCGGGGGAACTCGACGTTGCCGTTGTCGCTTTGCCGGTTGATACGAGTGGGTTGATCGAAACGCCGCTGTTCCAAGACAGGTTCTTGCTGGCCGGTTCCGAGGCGCGGCTCACACGTTTTGAAACAGACAGCCCTATGCTTAAACCGGAAACACTGGAGCCTTCTCAGCTGATGTTGTTGGAAGACGGTCATTGTCTGACGGATCAAGCGCTCGAAGTTTGTGGTAAGGATCGAAATAGCGCCGGGATCAACATGGGTGCTTCCTCCCTTGGCACCTTGTCCCGACTGGTCGCGGCAGGGTTTGGTTACACGTTAATGCCGGAACTTGCAGCGCGGGATGAATGTATCGCTGCGCCCGGCCTTTGCCTGCGGCGTTTCCCCGAAGATGAACCTTCGCGCACGATAGGACTCGTGCGCAGGGATTCGATGCCGGTAGACAGCTGGTTCGATGAACTCGCGGAACTTATTCGAGCCGAAGGGAACAAAATTGTCAACTCAAGCCGGCAATCGGAAAACCCGAGAATTGCAGTTTAGCCCTTTTCTGCTGCTTTGACTGCGGCAGTCGCCTTTTTCTTTATTTTCTCGACTTCAAGCTTGAAAGCGTTGATCGAATTTATCGTGTCTTCGATGTCTTTTTTATTGGGAGACTTGCCAATTTCCTTAAACTGCTTTTTCTGCGCGCTTTGGAAATCGTCGTTAAGTTTTGACAGGCTCACCAGCATGGCTTCACCTTTGTCCATGTCAGTTCTCGCGAACTCCACGTTAATCTTCGAGTCTTTGATCGCTTCTTCAAATGCGTTCATGGCGCTTTTATGAAGCGCGTTGGCGTTCTTTTCACCTTTTTTTCGGCCCGCATCTTCAAGAATTTTAGGAAGCGCAGCAGGCGCGTTTTTCCCTGCTTCCTTCTTGATGATGACTTCCATGGTCTTTTCCTCTTTCGAGGCATAGAATAGTTCAGGCATCTTTAGGGTGCCGTAAATCGCATTGATCTGCTCGAGCATCTTCATGTGGTCCTGAGCATCCTTCATTGTCGCCTTGATATTCTTTTTGGCGGCTTCGGGTTCTTTGCTCTGTTTGACGCTTTTCGCAACGGCACCATACTGCTTTGTCAGATCGTCATAATGTTTCTTGGCAGCATCGGAATAACTTTTCAGCGTTTTGACCTGGTCTTTGTGCGCCGTCGTTGCTTTGACCCAACTTTTGTAAGCGGATGAGAAATCTGGATCTTTCAACAGACTAGACAGTTTGTCGGCCTTGGCGCCGTTCTGTTGAGCTTTCTTGATGGCCTTGCGAACCAGTGTTTCCTCATCCCAAGCCTTGTTGAGATCCGCGATTAACTGTTTCTTTAGCTTTTGGCCCTCGGAAGGCTTAAGGGATTTCGTGCTTTGCTGGATTTTCTTGAAGCTCTTCTGGAAATCATCCCATTCCTTCACCATAAGTCGCCCTTCCATACAAAAATCGTCGCGCCCCGGCGACCAGATTACAGAAATTCAGCCATGCTCCTAGCATCTTTGTCTTAAAGTGACTGTGAAACAGGTCACTTATCGATTGTTGACCGCCGCGGGCACTGGCACTTCAAGCGATGGGGGACTATGTTGCAGTGAGATATTGGACTGAAACCCGAAGGAATTCGTTCCGTGCGCGATCTCAAGATACCTGCCCAGCGTCACCCGGAAAAAGCGCGTCGTCCCGATAACGCTCAGCCAAAGAAACCCAGCTGGATTCGTGTGAAGGCACCCGGCGGGAAGGGCTATGCCGATACCGCTCGAATCATGCGTGAAAACAAGCTGGTAACGGTTTGCGAAGAAGCGGGTTGCCCGAATGTCGGCGAATGCTGGTCGCAGGGCCATGCCACGATGATGATTATGGGCGAGGTGTGCACAAGGGCTTGTACCTTCTGCAACATTGCCACAGGCAAGCCCCCGGAAGATCTTGATGCGTTCGAGCCGGGTAGGGTAGCTCATGCCGTTGAGAAACTTGGGTTAAACCACGTCGTGATAACCTCGGTTGACCGTGACGACATCGAGGACGGCGGGGCAGAGCATTTTGCCCAAACGATTCGCGCTGTACGTCACCGCAGCCCGTCAACCACGATAGAAATTTTGACGCCTGACTTCATTCGTTGCGATGCGTCCGCGCTTGAAAAGGTCGTCGAAGCCCGACCAGATGTGTTCAATCACAATCTGGAAACTGTGCCGGGCCTGTACCCAGAGGTGCGGCCAGGCGCCCGCTACTTTCATTCACTGCGTTTGTTGCAGCGGGTGAAAGAACTGGACCCATCAATGTTTACCAAATCTGGTATCATGGTCGGCTTGGGAGAAGAAAAACAGGCTGTCATGCAGGTCATGGACGATATGCGCGCCGCGGATATCGATTTCTTGACGATCGGTCAGTACCTTCAACCTACGCCCAAACACCATGGCATTGATCGTTTCGTGACACCTGAAGAGTTCTCCGCGTATGAAAAGGCGGCGATCGGCAAAGGCTTTCTCATGGTGTCTGCGACGCCGCTGACGCGATCCAGCTACCATGCCGGCGAGGACTTTGCGCGACTGCGCGCGGCCCGAGAGGTTAAACTCGGACTAGCCTGAGGCCCGTTCGATGTTTCAGGGGATGGCCTTTATGTAAGCCGCAATCGCGGCGCGGTCCTCTTCTGACAGTTGAGAGGTGTTCGCAATTACAGCCGCCATTTCGCCGCCGGCGCTGTCGTAGTCCGGGGTGAAACCGGTTTCGAGGTAATAGGCGATGTCATCCGCTTCCCAATTTAGCTGGCCGGGCGCGAGACCGGGTATGCGTCCTTCGCCGGATGGATTTTCCGCGCCCTCGAGCCAGCGCGTATCATCCAACGCGCCGAAAACATTCCGTGGGGTGTGACACTCTCCGCAATGGCCAAGCGCCTCGACCAAATAACGGCCTCGCTCCAACTGCGCGCCTTCGACCGAGACAATCCAGTCATCCGTCAAAAACAGGCGTTTCCATAAACCAACAGAGCGACGTATCGTGACTGGAAACGGCAATTCATGCGGCTGGCTCTGGGTTTCAGATGAGGGCAGTGTGTCCAGGAAGGCCTTCAGGTCAACTACATCCTGCAGGGAAATCCTCGTGTAAGTCCCATAAGGAAACGACGGGTAATAATGGCTGCCAACCGGCGACAGTCCCCGTATAAGTGCATTGGCCAGATCCAGATCCGACCAGCCGCCGATGCCATTCGCCGATGGTGAAATGTTCGGAGAGATAAAGGTCCCGAACGGGCTGTTGATACGGTAGCCGCCTGCGAGCACCAGCTTTTCTTCGCCTTCGCTGTTTGGCGCCGCATGGCATGAAGAACACCCTCCGGCCCAGAATACATTCTCTCCTCGTGCCGGATCGCCGGTAAGTCCCGCGACGGCGTCTGCATTCAAGGGTTCAGGTCGGGATAGGAACCATGCGACTGCAGCAGCGATAACTGCAAAAAATACGAAGAAACGAAGCAATTTTCGCATGGTAACCTCTTACAGGAATGCCCGGGCAATCTGATTGCTGCTCGGGCAAAGTTTTTATTGATGCGGGTGTTCAGTCTTTCTGGCGATATAATTCATGGCAGCCGCCGCACGCTTTACCTACAGGTTGCATAGCTCCGCGCAATTCTTCGATTCCCGAGCCAGCGGCCGATTCCATTGCAGCAGTCGCGTCCACCAGTTCCTTGGCATGATCCATGACCTTACTGTCAGCTTCCCAAATTGCGGGCAGGGCATCTGTTTCATCTCCAAGCGCATCGAGTCCGCTGCCCGGAATCCACATAGCCATCTGGTTCATCGAAGCGAGTGTGTGGAGATTCGTTGCTGCAGCTTGCGCAGATTCCGCATCATATTCGACTGCGCCTTTGGCCATCCCGCCAAGCAGACCAAGGTTGAAAGCGTATAGTTCCATAAGAGATTGACGGGCTTCAGCGGCTTTTTCTGCTACTTCGTCAGCGTGAAGGACGCTTGAGGAAGCAATCATCGTTGCACCTGCAATACCGGCAATAAGAAAGTTTTTAAAAGTCATTCGGGGTCTCCTAAGCTTGATCACCTTGCGGGAGTATACACGCTTGTTACGACGTTGAAATTGCACAGTCCTGTTAACGGGGTGCATTAACAACGGCCACTTAGTAAACCGACGTTATATGCGTTTTCTGAAATGTGACGGTAATCTTGAGCTGCTTCCGGTATGGCCAACCAAACAGGCGTTTGATTGCGAAACTTGAGTGGCAAGTCGCTGAATAGTGGGGCTTTCCCGAAAGTTAAGGTCACAAGTTCTCGCGAAAGTGTGAAGGGAGCGCCAAAAGCGAGTTGGTCCTCACGACAATCATATCCTGGCGTAAAGCTACTCGGTGAAGCGGACTTTACCGATATAAGGCAAATTCCTGTTCCGTTGAGCAAAGTCGATACCGTATCCTACGACGAACTCATCCGGTATTTCGAATCCGATCCAGTCGGCACGAAAATCAACCTCCCGACGGCTGGGCTTATCCAAGAGTGCGATAGATCTCAAATGCGCCGGTTTGCGGCTTTTGAGCAGGGCGATCACATGGTTGAGCGTGTGGCCGGTGTCAACGATATCCTCGACCACGAGTACATCGCGTCCTTCGATCGCGGCTCGCAAGTCTTTCAGGATGCGAACTTCCCGACTCGATTCCATCCCATCGCCATATGAAGAGGCTTCGAGAAAGTCGACTTCAATGGGCAGATCGAGTTCCCGAACAAGGTCAGCAATAAAGATGAAGCTGCCGCGTAAGAGGCCGACAACAACAAGCTTATCCGTATTTCGGAACTCCCGGCGGATATCCCGGCAGAGGGATTCGATTCGAGCGGCGATGGCCTTGGCAGAGATCAACTCGTCGATGACATATGTCTTGTCCGGCATCGGTTTTTCCTTCGTGGTTCTGAACAATCTGCCAAAATGGTCCAGACTGTCATGCCAAATGAATTGGTTGCCGGCAACGTCGATTGAAAATTTGCAATTGTTACGGAATTGTGGCGTTGTTGCTGTATAAATGCCGTAATTGAACTAACTTTTTAACGCTATCCTTCAAAAGGTCAGATTCGTGACGCAAATCGCTGCAAACAATCTTGGTATCGATCCTTGGCGAGCCGTCCTAGCCAGCGCTCCGGTACATGGTGCTGTACTTCAGCATGGCTCAGCTGAGATCACTGAACGGGCTTCGCGCGTAGCAGCACCTTCGGAAACTTCGCCAGATCATTCGGCTACCAAAAAGGTGTTAGCGATATCTCGGCCCACTCCCTTGGAGCGCACCGAAAACAACCGGCAAGCGCTTCGGGAAGCAGCCCGTGAAGAAGATGGTTACACGTTCAGCGACAAAGCTCTGGCACGTGACCTTGCGCTTTCCATTGACGGCCATATGCCGCTGCTGATGTTGCTTAGCGGAATGCGCGATTTTGCCGTCAGGCCACTTCTTCCGACGCCCACGGCCAGTCAGTGGCAAACAAAAGACAATGGCACCGAAGGCACTGTTTCGCCTGTTGGTCGTTTGGATCTACTCACCTGATTTACCGCGACTGACTGATGCTTGGGTTGATCTTGGGCCTGTTTCATAGGAGAGACGGGAAAGTTCCGGAATCCAGATCAAAGATAACATGCCCAGCCACGCCGAGACACGATTTCTCCCTTATTCCAGCCAGCAGATGTACGATCTGGTCGCTGATGTGGGCCAATACCCCGAGTTTCTACCTTGGTGCGCGGCTGCGCGTATCCGCGAAACGATACCAAAAGAGGAAGCCACGATTCTTGAGGCCGACCTTGTTATCAGCTTCAAGGTCTTCCGCGAGAAGTTCGGAAGCCGCGTGACCCTGTGGCACGACAAGCGAAAGATCGATACGGAATATTTGGACGGGCCTTTTCGGTATCTCAAATCCGAATGGCGGTTTGAAGACGTCGAGGGCGGTTGCAACGTTCACTTCAACGTGGATTTCGAGTTCAAGAACGCGATCCTGCAACGCGTCATTGGGCTCGTTTTCAACGAAGCCATGCAACGCATCGTGCGCGCTTTCGAAAATCGCGCCGACGCCTTGTATGGGTGATATCGGCAGCTATTGGCGTGTAAACCTTTAGCAATATCTGTGGTTCTAACGCTTCTTCGCTAGAGCGAGTTCTGTAAGTCGAGAAGAGCTTTTTGCAGAAGTTCCAACGCATGATCTCGGGCTGCTTCTCTTACATTCGTTCGCCCCAATGCGCCAAACTCGACCGTTTCTGTGGAAGTCGTGTGGCCATCGACGGCCAGCCCGAAACAGACGCGGCCCTCTGGTTTGTGCTCGGAGCCTCCAGGCCCAGCGATACCTGTGATTGATACGGATAGTTGTGCTTGAGACGCTCTCAAAGCGCCGTCTGCCAATTCCCGTGCGACTTCTTCCGAGACCGCGCCGAATTGTTCGATTGTGTTACCGCTAACTTGGAGCATATCCGCTTTGGCAGCATTCGAATACGTCACATAACCCCGATCGAATACGTCCGAAGATCCGGGAAGATCGGTCAAGGCGGACGCAACCATACCGCCGGTACAGCTTTCCGCAGTAGCGATCATGATGTTTGACCGCCTCGCCAGTTCTAAAACCTCCTCTGCGCTCATACACCGATCACTCCGTGTGCCAGACCAGCCAAAATTACAACACCTATGGCAGCGAGGATCCCGGCGATGACATCATCAAGCATGACGCCAAAAGGGTCGTGGCGACGGTCCGCCCAGCCAACCGGGCCCGGCTTCCAAATGTCGAAGAGACGGAACAACAGAAACGCGGCGATCCAGCCGGGCCAAAAGGCCATGATCGGCATACCAATGGAACTGGCCGAGTAGGACAGCGGCAGCAGCGCGATCGCCTGTCCAACGAGTTCGTCAATCACAACCTCTGAAGGGTCTGAATTGTTCTGCGCCTCTGTGATCTGACGGGTCGCCCATAGTCCAATAACAAAAGATATGAGAATGCAGGCCAAGACGAGCGGAAAGCCACCAATCATGTGAAGAAGCCAGACCAACAAGAGAGTGAAAGCCGAGCCCCAAGTGCCGGGTGCGGGTTTCAGGTATCCAACACCAAAGACGGTGCCTATTGTTTGCGCAAGCTTGTTCATTTTGCCACCAGTGTTGCCGTTGCCATCGCGGCGATGCCTTCACCTCGACCTGTAAAGCCAAGCTGTTCCGACGTTGTCGCCTTGACCGACACGACATCTAGCGAAGTGTCCATGATCCGCGCCAGCGCGTTGCGCATATCTTCTGCATGCGGGCCGATCTTTGGCTGCTCGCAGATAAGCGTGCAGTCAACGTTTCCTATTGCCCAGCCCAATTTGCCAGCAAGCTCAACCGCATGGCGAAGGAAAATGTCGCTGGAGGCACCTTTCCATTGCGGGTCACTTGGCGGGAAATGTTGCCCGATGTCGCCTTTCGCGAGCGCGCCGTAGATCGCATCGGTAATGGCATGCATGCCAACATCAGCGTCCGAATGGCCCTGCAAGGAACGGTCGTGAGGAACACGCACACCACACAAGGTCACATGATCGCCGGGACCGAACCTATGAACGTCAAATCCGTTTCCCAACCTGACCATCCGCTGTGCTCCTAATATTTTTGCCGCTTTTTCAAAGTCCTGCGGCATTGTCACTTTCAGATTTTCATCGTCGCCAGCAACTATCGCCACGTCAATATTTGCTGCCCGCGCCACGGTGACGTCATCCGGTGCCGTGCCATCGCCATGTGACTTATGCGCTTCGAGAATTCGGCAAAAGGAAAATCCCTGCGGCGTTTGCGCGCGATAAAGATCAGTTCGGTCTCGGGTCCCAGACACCAAACCTTCTTGCCCC
Organism: Heliomarina sp.; assembly: GCF_052826185.1. Taxonomy (NCBI): domain Bacteria; kingdom Pseudomonadati; phylum Pseudomonadota; class Alphaproteobacteria; order Rhodobacterales; family Roseobacteraceae; genus Heliomarina; species Heliomarina sp. Next base: position 206,766 of record NZ_JBRBUI010000055.1, read on the forward strand.
GTCCAGAGGGCGTCAATGACTGGCAGGGCAGGCGCAGCACCTTCGTGCGTTTCGAGCGCATAGATAACACGCTCTATCAGCGCGGATGACACACAAGGCCGGGCGGCATCATGGATAAGAACCTTGTCAGGTTCAAAGGAGGCCAGTGCCTCAAGCCCGTTCCTGACCGAGATCGAGCGCTCCGAACCACCCATTGCGACGATATATCCGGCATTCCTGTACCGATCTGCCTTTTCGGTCTCCCCAGGGCTCAAGACCAATGCAATTCGGTCAATTTTAGGGTTCGCGTCAAACGCCTTTAATGTGTGATCCAAAACCGATATCCCGGCGATCGTTTGCCACTGCTTTGCGACTGAACCACCAGCTCGCGTTCCGCGACCAGCGGCGACGATAAGAGCGGCAATGCGCATGAGATAACTCCGGATTTCCAAGAATATTGGTCAGACTATATGGTGTTTATGTTGGGATGCGACACGGCGCAATTGCCCGACGTCTTTTGATTAAAAAATAGGCGAACACGGAGCCAATCTCACTAAGATCGAGCGGTTTCGTTGTTCAATTGCAGCGATCTCGATAGAAACGGTTCAAGTGCACAAGGTTTAGGCATGTGACGTTCAAACTCGCAAATAAAACGCTTTCTTCTCCGGTCCTTCTGGCGCCTATGGCTGGAATCACCGACCGACCGTTCCGTGATTTGGTTGCGAAATTCGGGGCCGGGATGGTGGTCAGTGAAATGGTGGCAAGCCAGGAAATGGTTCAATCCAAACCCGGTGTTCGCGAACGCGCCGAGCTGAGCGCGGACATCGAAAACACCGCTGTGCAACTTGCAGGTCGTGAGACCTATTGGATGGCAGAAGCTGCTCGGCAGGTGGCTGGTTTCGGCGCTAAAGTGATCGATATCAATATGGGCTGTCCCGCCAAGAAGGTTACCAGCGGTGAATCCGGTTCGGCATTGATGAAAACCCCGGACCATGCATTGCGATTGATCGAAGCCGTCGTCGAAGCGGTGGATGTACCCGTGACTTTAAAGACCCGACTTGGTTGGGATTCAAGTTCCCTGAACGCGGCGCATATTGCCAAACGGGCGCAGGATGCCGGCGTTGCCATGATCACGATACATGGCAGAACGAGGTGCCAGTTCTACAAGGGTACAGCCGACTGGACCGCTATACGTGACGTTGTGAATGCAGTGGATGTGCCTGTTGTTGCGAATGGAGATATCGTCGATTTCGGTTCAGCCAGAACGGCCTTGGCGAAATCCGGCGCGGATGGTGTGATGATCGGGAGGGGGGCGCAGGGCCGACCTTGGGTTCTGGCCGAAGTTACACATTCGCTTGGTGGGACCGCCGGCCCCGTGATTCCGACGGGAACCGATTTGGTCGATCTCGTTTCGGATCACTACCAATCCATGATTGGTTTCTACGGTCGCACCCTCGGTGTTCGCGTGGCAAGAAAGCATCTCGGCTGGTATATGGACCACGCTGGAACACGCACCGATCTGCGGCGAATGGTTCTGACCGAGCAGGATCCCGAGAGTGTCGTGAACTTGCTAGGCGATGCTCTGACAACACCAGCCAAGGTAGCTGCATGATACCGGAAAATGCGATCTGGGCTTCCTTGCCGGTGCCTGCCTTTGTTATCGATCAGAACAACAATATCCAGGATGTAAACAGCGCCGGAGAGGGGTTTCTTAACGCCTCGTCCAAGACCGTGACGGGGCAGTCGGTTTGGAGCCAGATAAGGGTTGATACCCCGATTGAAGAGGCGTTTGACAAGGCGCGTGACAAGAGCACCGCTCTATTCGTCAATGATGTCGATGTAGGCTGCGGAAGCCGGGCGCCACTTCAATGTGCGCTGCAAATTGCGCCGCTGATCGGGCAAGAAGGGTGTATGATACTAATGATCACCCCGCGGGAACTTGCAGGACGGATGACACAAAGCCATTCGGTCAAGTCCGCCGCGCAATCGGCAATCGGGATGGCTGAGATGCTCGCGCATGAAATAAAGAACCCCTTGGCAGGCATTACCGGAGCGGCGCAGCTGCTCAGCATGAATTTGTCTTCGGAAGATCTTGAACTCACAGATCTTATCGTCGCAGAAAGCCGCAGGATCGTGAAACTGCTCGAGCAAGTGGAGCAGTTCGGCAATCTAAGCGAACCTGACCGAAAGCCGGTCAATATCCACGACGTTCTGGACCGGGCACGACGTTCCGCATTGCTCGGGTTCGGTGCGCATATGAAGATCATAGAAGATTACGATCCGTCCTTGCCGCTGGCCTATGGCGATCCGGATCAATTGCTGCAGGTTGTTCTGAACCTCCTGAAAAACGCGTCGGAAGCCGCCGATCCCAAAGGTGGAACCATCAGGATCCACTCGTATTTCGAGCACTCCTTTCGATTGCGGCGTAGCGATGGAAGCGGACAGTCGCTGCCGCTTCAGGTGGAAATTATCGATGATGGGCCCGGATTGCCGGAAAAGATCAAAGACGACGTCTTCGATCCTTTCGTATCCGGGCGCGAAAACGGCACCGGGCTCGGTCTGGCGCTCGTCAGCAAAATCATATCGGACCACGATGGCTGGATCTCGGTGACGTCAGTCCCGGGACGCACTGTGTTCCGTCTTTCTCTTCCGCGCGTGCCGCGGGGAGCGTCAAACTAGGAGAGTAACCAATGGATGGCACAGTACTGGTAGCCGACGATGACCGCACGATCCGTACGGTTCTTACGCAGGCACTGACGCGGGCGGGATGCAAGGTCCACGCCACCAGTTCACTGACGACGCTTATGCGTTGGGTAGGCGAAGGCAAAGGCGACGTTGTTATTTCCGATGTGGTCATGCCCGATGGCAACGGTTTAGAAATGCTCCCCAAGATCGCGATAGACCGTCCCGGTCTGCCGGTAATTGTCATCTCCGCGCAGAATACGATTATGACAGCGATTCAGGCTGCCGAAGCGGAAGCCTACGATTACCTGCCAAAGCCTTTTGATCTTCCTGACCTGATGAAACGGACGGCGCGCGCGCTTGAGCTCAAGAGGCATTCGGGTAGCAGCGCCATTCAAGCGCCGGAAGATGATCGGCCGGACGACCTGCCGCTGGTGGGACGTACAAAGGTAATGCAAGCCTTGTACCGGCTGGTCGCGCGCGTAATGAATACGGATCTACCGGTTCTCATCTCTGGTGAAAGCGGCACCGGAAAATCGCTGATCGCGCGGGCGATACATGATTTCTCGGATCGTCGCACTCTGCCGTTCATCACGATAACAGGCGCGGACCTGCAGGATATCGAGGGGCCGGCCCGTGTGCTCGCACGGGTCAAGGGCGGGACACTTCTGATCGACGAGATCGCCGATATAGACGATGAAATTCAGGCTCGGATCGTTCGGATGATGGATGCGCCAGGTGATCACCTTCCAAGGTTCATGGCAACCAGTCAGAACAACCTGAATTCCGCGATGGAAGCCGGTCAGGTCCGTCAGGATCTTTACTACCGGTTGAGTGGCGCGACGATTCACGTGCCAAGTCTTCGCGAACGTGTCGATGACGTTCCGTTGCTCGCTCAACATTTTCTCGCGCGCGCCGAACGGGAAGGTTCGCAGAAACGTTGGCTCTCGGCCGAATCCGAAGAATTGTTCCGCGCGTACAGCTGGCCGGGTAACGTGCGACAGCTTGAGAATGCGATTCGCCGACTGGTTCTGACGAGCCGCTCTGATGAGATTGCCCGGCAGGAGGTTGAACAGGTTCTCGGAAGCCAACCGGAAATGGAACCTGTGCTTGGTGGAGGGGATACCGAAAAACTGGCTTCCTCTGTTGCACGGCACCTCCGTCGTTATTTTGACCTGCACGGGAATATGCTCCCACCTCCGGGGCTTTACACGCGGATCTTAAAGGAAGTTGAGACGCCTCTGATCGAGATTGCTCTTGAAGCGACTGGCGGAAATCAGGCGAAATGTGCCGATTTGCTTGGCATCAACCGCAATACCCTGCGCAAGAAAATATCTGACTTAGATATACAGGTGACACGGCGCCGCAAATTGATGTAAAATCGTCACAGAAGCGTGGCATCCCGGTATATGCGCCGGGCGAGACTACGACATTTGGCGGTTCGTTGCGAAAGCGACACATCAGGTGAGGGCAGCGGGTGGTATCCCGGTCACAAAGATCTCCTTTAATGGCGCTCAACAGATGGCGTCGGACCAAGCGTGCCCAGAACATTGCCACGCTGGGCCTTGTTGTTCTTGGCCCGCTTCTTGCATTTGTAACTTCGCTATCATTGGGGTCGATCGATCGCGGGCCGACGAATGATGCGCTGCGCGCGATTCTGCTGGCGGACCTCATCTATATTCTGGTGGTGGCCGCGCTTGTCCTTGGCCAGGTTGGGCGCATCATCGCAGCCCGTCGGGCAAAATCCGCGGGATCGCGCCTTCATCTGAGATTGATCGGGGTGTTTGCGCTTCTCGCTCTTATTCCCACGGTGACTGTTGCTGTCTTTGCCGCGTTGACGATCAACATGGGGCTGGAAGGCTGGTTTTCCGACCGCGTGAGTCGCGTTGTCGGTTCGTCGCTTGCTGCGGCCCAAGCCTACGAGGAAGAGCAACGCGAGGATCTTCAGCAGGACGCGCAGGCCTTGGGGCGCTTCCTGGATAACAGCCGCCGTCTGACAGTTTTCATGAGCGACGCGGAACTGCGGCAGGTCCTAAGTCAGGCGCAGCCGCAGATTCAAAGGGGCCTGAAAGAGGCCTATGTCGTCGACGGAACCGGCGAAATACGTTCCCGGGGCGAAGGTTCGTATCTATTCAATTTCGAACAACCGACGGAAGAAGACATTCAGCAGGCGCGGGATACCGGGCTCAAGATTATTCAGGACTGGGACAACAACGAATTCCGGGCGCTCGTACGGTTGAACGGCTTTGTCGACCGGTTCCTCTATGTGAGCAGAGACGTCGATGGGCAGATTCTTAATCTGCTGGACGAGACCAAGGAAACGATCAGGCTATATCAGCAACTCGAAAGCGAACGCGGCCGTGTGGTCTTCGAGTTCGGCGTCCTTTACCTTGGTTTTGCGGTCATCCTTATCCTTGCGGCCATTTGGCTTGGCCTATGGTTCGCGGAACGGCTTTCTCGCCCGGTCGGTCGTCTTACAATGGCAGCTCAACAGGTCGGGGCAGGGGATCTCGATATTCGTGTGATCGAAGACGAAAGCGATGACGAGATTGGAATGCTTGGCCGCTACTTCAATCAGATGACACGGCAGTTGAAAGGTCAGCGCGATACGCTTCTCGATAACAACCGGCAGATCGAACGGCGCAGAAGGCTGTTCGATTCAGTCCTATCCTCGGTGACTTCCGGTGTCGTTGGCCTCGACCCTGAGGGCCGCGTTACTTTTGTGAACCGATCAGCAGAAAGGCTGCTGGCATGGTCCGGTGAAGAACAGCTTGTCGCTCTCTCGGTCGGTGTGCCCGAATTTGGCGAGCTCTTTGAGACCCTCATCCAAAGCGGCCAGGAGGTCGTTCAGGGCGAGGTCAAAGTTTCGCGCGGCGGCCGCCTTGAAAACCTGCTTGTTCGCATGTCTACGCGGCGCAAGGATGATGGCAGCCTTGAAGGCTACGTGGTCGCGTTTGACGATGTAACGGATCTGGTGAGCGCCCAAAGGATGGCAGCCTGGGGCGACGTTGCACGACGCATTGCACACGAAATCAAAAATCCGCTTACGCCCATCCAACTTTCTGCCGAGCGCATTAAACGCAAGTTCTCGCCGCTGGTAGGGGACGATAGTGATCGGCTCGAAGCGATGACGGACGTTATCGTTCGGCAGACTGGCGATTTGCGCCGCATCGTCGATGAATTCTCAAAATTCGCAAGGATGCCCGAACCGGAACGCAGGGCCGAGGATTTAACCGCCCTCGTCAGAGATGCAGTCTTGCTTCAGCACACAGGGCAACCAGACGTCAAGATTGACGCTGATCTTCCGTCGCAGCCTATGATGGCGGAGATAGATTCTACGATGCTGTCGCAGGCGTTGACTAATCTTATCAAGAACGCGGGCGAAGCTATTGAAACCCGTATCGAAAAAATGGGTTCAGAAGGCATCGAGCCTGAGATACGGGTTGCGTTGTCTCAGGATGACCGCGGGATAGAAATTTCAGTGGCTGACAATGGTATTGGCTTGCCGGAGGACCGGGCCAAGCTCTTCGAACCCTACGTGACGACCCGGGATGCCGGGACCGGCCTTGGGTTGCCAATCGTCAAGAAGATCATCGAGGAACACGGCGGCACACTTGCCTTGCAAGATGCCCCGGTTTTCGCGGGCCAGAACCATTACGGAGCAATGGCCGTTATCAGGCTGCCCAAGGGGGTAGTTGGAAATGAGGCGAATTCACCCGGTGCGCCGGGTGGGGCGGTAAATTAGAAAAAGAAGCAGGAATGACATGACAGATATTCTGATTGTTGACGACGAGCGCGATATTCGCGAACTGGTGTCGGATATTCTAGAAGACGAAGGATACGCAACGCGTCTGGCAGGCAACTCGGACGACTGTATGAACGCGATCAATACAGAACCGCCCGCACTTCTCATCCTCGATATCTGGCTGAAAGACAGCCGCATGGATGGGATCGATATACTCAAGACCGTCAAACGGGACAATCCGGACGTGCCCGTGGTAATCATCTCCGGGCACGGTAATATCGAAATTGCGGTCGCCGCCATCAAGCAGGGCGCTTACGACTTTATCGAAAAGCCTTTCAACATCGATCAGTTGATGGTCGTCATCCGTCGGGCAATGGAAGCCTCGCGTCTCCGGCGTGAAAACAGTTCGCTGAAACGTCGCGAAGTGACCAACGCCGAAATGATCGGTCAAAGCGCGGCTTTCCGGACATTGATCAGCCAGTTGGACAAGGTCACAAAATCGAACGGGCGGGTGATGTTGACCGGTCCTGCCGGGGCGGGCAAGGAAATCGCCGCACGGTACGTTCACGCGCAATCGAACCGCGCGAACGGCCCGTTTGTCACGGTTAACTGTGCAGGCGTTGAACCTGATCGCGTCGAGGAAGTTCTTTTCGGTCGCGAGACGCCCGAGCGCGGCATCGAACCCGGCTTGCTCGAGGAAGCGCACGGCGGGGTGGTTTATTTCGACGAAGTTAGCGACATGCCTGTTGGAACTCAGTCAAAGATCCTTCGGGTTCTGGTAGAACAACAGTTTCAGCGCGTGGGCGGCTCGGACAAGGTGCGCGTAGACCTTCGCGTGATTTCGAGCACGAACAAGGATCTGGAAGCCGAAATTCAGGCGGGCCGGTTCCGGCAGGAATTGTATCACCGTCTGAATGTCGTTCCGATTGCTGTCCCGTCGCTGGCAGAACGTCGCGAAGATATTCCTGTATTGGCAGAGCACTTTATTGCAAATTGCAACGCGACACAGGGCTTGCCGTTACGACCTCTGACTGAAGAGTCGGTTGCGCTAATGCAGACGATGACGTGGCCGGGCAATGTGCGCCAGCTCAAAAACCTGATTGAACGCGTCTTGATCCTCGGCGAAGGCAGTGGTCCGATCGAAGCGCGCGAGTTGCCTAGCGAAGAGGAAAAAGGTGATGACGAAGGGCGCGTCGTGCTTTCAGGCTCTCTCGCCACCCTGCCATTGCGTGAAGCGAGGGAAGCTTTCGAACGTGAATATCTACTGACTCAGATTAACCGGTTCGGTGGAAACATCAGTCGAACCGCGTCGTTCGTTGGCATGGAACGGAGTGCGTTACACAGAAAACTGAAGTCGCTGGGCGTGGTCACGTCGAACAAGTCCGGGGCGCGTTTCGCTCACGTCGATGAAAACAGTGTTGAGGCTGCTGAATAGCAGCCTCACCTATTCCTGCGGAGAGGATATGGGCGTGACGATCTGAAACTGATCGTCATTGTACCGGATCATGCAACTGGCCTCGGTCAAGGCGGGCAGGCTCTTTGTGGCAGCCGGAGGTGTAGCATTCTGAACCGCCTGCGAACAGCGAGGAATGCTGACCTGCTGGTAGCCCTTTCTTTGCATACATTGATCCAGAACTCGTTGCCGAAGTCCCGCGTTCACATCGACTGTATAGATATCACCACGCACCCAATAGCCAGGCCGTGTGTAGCAACTGCCTGCCGAGTTGCAGTAACTTCTGGACGGAATGAATATCGGCGGATCACGCCGGATCTGATTGGCAACCGGGGCATCGCGAAGGGCGGAAACCTCGCAATTCGTGTGATCCGTATCCAACCGTGAAACGGCCACGCCCGGTTGGTAATACATTGAAACAGGACCGCATCCCGATAACACTGCACAGGCAGCTACCACTTTGAGCACTTTCTTCATGTGTCTATAATGCCTCTCAAATTCATGTGTGACAATTGAATTGACCGTGTTTGGACCTTCTGTCATGCAAAGGTTTCTGTGACTGACCGGGCCAAAGGGCGATAGGGTATGAAAGTCATCATATGCGGGGCAGGACAGGTTGGCTGGCAGATTGCGCGCCACCTCTCGGGCGAGCGCAACGATGTTACCGTCGTAGACAATAACCCGGATCTGGTCCGAAGGGCGACCGACACGCTTGATGTTCAGGGCATCGCAGGCTTTGCTAGCTATCCGGATGTCCTTGAACGGGCAGGGGCTCGGGATGCTGACATGATCATTGCGGCAACTCACTCTGACGAAGTCAACATGGTGACCTGCCAAGTTGCTCATTCGGTGTTTTCGATAAACCGAAAAATCGCTCGGCTTCGGGCGCAGTCCTATCTCACAGCCATCTATTCCGATCTATACCGTCGGGACCACCTGCCCATTGATGTCGTGATTTCACCGGAACGAGAAGTCGCGGCCGCCGCGATGCAACGACTTTCAGCACCGGCTGCGTTTGATACCGAAACCTTTATGGACGGAAAGGCGCAGCTTCTCGGGATTTCGATTCAGGAGGATTGCCCGGTCGTCAACACACCGCTGCGTCAATTAACCGACCTTTTCTCAACCCTGCGCGCCATTGTCGTCGGCATTCGCCGTGACAAGCGGCTCTTTGCACCCGAGCCGAATGATCAGCTTTTTGTCGGGGATGAATGCTATGTCTTCGCTCAGGTCGACGATGTCTCTCGTACTCTGGAAGTGTTCGGCAAAAGTCAGAAGAAACAAGATCGTATCGTGATTGTAGGAGGCGGGAACGTCGGGCTTACTGTCGCGCGTGCGATGGAGGACAGACAGGGTCGCGTGCGCGCCAAGATGATTGAGAAGAACCGCGCAAATGCTGAACGCGCGGCCGAATCCTTGGAAAGGACTATCGTTCTGCACGGCGATGGCATGGACCGGGCATTGCTAAGCGAAGCCGGGATTTCGAGGGCCGATGCTATGTTGGCCATTACCGACGACGACCGAACCAACATGCTTGCTGCTGTGCGCGCCAAGGCCGAAGGGTGTCCGTTCGTAATCGCATTGATCAACGACCCAACTCTTGTGCCATTGATGGGACCATTGGGTATTGATGCGTATATCAACCCGCGGGCCACGACGGTTAGCTCAATCCTCAGACATATCCGGCATGGCCGCGTGCGACAGGTTTATTCCATCGGAGATGCCGAAGCCGAGGTCATCGAAGCCGAGGTCATGTCAACCTCTCCCATGGCTGGTCAGGCGATCCGGGACATCGATTTCCCGGAGGGCGTTCTATTGGGGGCCGTTTTGCGTGACGGCGAGTTGCGTCGCCCGACTGGCAATCTCCGCATCGAGGCGGGAGATGTCGTCTCGATTTTCGCCATGACCGCGGACGTGCCCGAAGTCGAGAGACTGCTTCAGGTCTCAATCGACTTCTTCTAGACGATGCGCACCCAGGCCGCCCCGAACTTTCTGTTGCGTCTGCCTCTGTTCCTGCTGATCTGGGGAATCGCAGCCATTGCAATGTTCATCCCTGCCTCGCACGCGGTCGTGCTGGACAATCACCCTGCATCGCGATCCTTCTTTTACGCGGGGTTACTTGGTCTGATTGCAGTCACGTTGATAGGTCTGGCCGTAGGCGGGAAAGAATCCCGTCACAGCCCGATCAGCCAGTTGTTGTCCTTGCTTGCGACTTTTGTACTGCTCCCGATCTATCTGGCCGTTCCGATGCATGACGCGCTCGGAACGGTAAGTTTCCTCGACGCCTACATGGACATGGTCAGTGCGCTGACGACGACGGGTGCGGAAATGTTCAACAGCCCGTTTGACCGGCTACCATCTTCCGTTCATCTCTGGCGTGCCGAAGTCGGCTGGCTCGGGGGGCTACTTATGTGGATCGCGGCATCGGCGATCCTTGCTCCGCTCAGCCTTGGCGGATTCGAAGTGACTGCCCAAGGGGAGCCCGGCCGAGGTATCGGCCAGCGCGAGGTTTTAAGAGCGGAGCCCCGGCAACGTCTCGTAAGGGTGACACTGACCCTCGCACCGATTTACGCTGGTTTGACGGCAGCCATATGGATTTTGTTGCTCACCTTGGGGGAAAGGTCACTGCCAGCCCTGTGTCACGCCATGTCCATCATGGCGACGTCGGGTATTTCGCCGGTCGGTGGCATGGAAGGCGCACAGGCTGGCATCGCGGGCGAAATGATCCTTTTTCTGTTCATGTTCTTTGCTCTATCGCGATTGACCTTTTCGGCTGATACGGTGCTTCGAGGATATGCCCGTCTCGACCGTGACCCGGAATTTCGTGTTGGCATGTTGATCGTGTTGGTCGTGCCGGTTCTGCTGTTTCTGCGTCACTGGTGGGGGGCGCTCGACAGCAACGCGGGGGAAGATACGGTTTCGGCTCTCGCAGCGTTCTGGGGCGCAATGTTCACCGTCATGAGCTACCTCACGACGACAGGGTTTGAATCGGCGAACTGGGAAGGCGCAAGAGCGTGGTCCGGACTTCCGACCCCGGGCTTGATTCTCATGGGGCTAGCCCTAGTCGGTGGCGGTGTCGCCACGACGGCTGGCGGCGTCAAATTGCTTAGAGTTTATGCACTCTATCTCAACGGTCTTCGCGAAATGGAACGTCTCGTTCACCCCCATTCAATCAGTCGCGAAAGGGGAAGTAGCAAGCGCATCCAGAAGGACGGCGCCTTCATCGCGTGGATTTTCTTCATGCTCTTTGCTTTGTCCTTTTCACTGATTCTCGTGATTCTGGCGGGGCTTGGGGTCGAATTTGAACAGGCTTTGGTGCTCAGCATCGCAGCGCTTTCGACCACAGGTCCCTTGATTCAAAGTGCATCAGACGTGCCGATCAGCCTTATCGACTTGAATAACGGTGCAAAAGGCGTGCTTTGTGCGGCGATGGTCCTTGGCCGATTGGAAACGCTGGCAATCGTGGCGCTCCTGACCCCTGATTTGTGGCGCCGCTGAGCGCGACTTCGTAAGCAACTGACTTTTTGGGTGGAAACTCCCTTCGGCACCCTTCATAATTGAGCGAACGACGGGCGGGCCGATACGCAGCGCGCGATAAGAACAAGGGCGAGATTAACTTAATGGCTTCGGACAGACAGAACCTTCAGGATGCATTTCTGAACCACGTTCGCAAAACCAAGGTGCCAGTGACGATTTTTCTGATCAATGGCGTAAAACTTCAGGGAGTTATCACTTGGTTTGACAACTTCTGTGTCCTGCTGCGCCGGGATGGACAGTCGCAACTTGTCTATAAACACGCGATTTCAACCATCATGCCGGCTCAGCCGATCAGTCTTTACGAGGGCGAAGACGCCTCTTGATGGAGCTTGATCGTGTCAGTACCCGTGCGTGGGTATTGCACCCGGATATAAAATCCGATCCCGATCGCAGAGAGGCTCAACCTGCTCTCGACGAAGCCGTAGGTTTGGCCGTTGCATTGCCCGATCTCGAAGTTATCGGCAGCGAAGTTGTGCCTTTGCCAAAGGCGCATGCGGGCCTGTTGTTCGGTTCTGGAAAGATTGAAGAGCTGCGACTGCGGTTCAGTGAAAACGAAATTGAACTGGTTCTAATCGACGGCCCTGTCACGCCAGTCCAACAGCGCAATCTTGAACGCAAGTGGAAGGTAAAGATCCTCGATCGCACAGGATTGATCCTTGAGATTTTTTCCGATCGAGCAAGAACACGTGAAGGCGTTCTGCAAGTTGAAATGGCAGCGCTCAGCTATCAACGAACGCGGCTGGTACGAGCGTGGACGCACTTGGAACGTCAGCGTGGTGGGCTGGGGTTTGTCGGTGGACCAGGGGAAACTCAGATCGAAGCCGACCGTCGTGCCATCGATACTCAGATAGTGCGCCTGAAGAGACAACTGGATAAAGTCGTAAAGACACGCAGTCTACACCGGGCGGCGCGTGCTAAGGTGCCATATCCGATTGTTGCGCTGGTCGGTTACACAAACGCCGGAAAGTCGACGCTGTTCAATCACTTGACCGGCGCCAGTGTCATGGCCAAGGACATGCTTTTCGCAACGCTTGATCCGACGATGCGTAGGGTCGTGCTATCGAATGGCCTTGAAGTCATTTTGTCGGACACGGTTGGGTTTATCTCCGATCTGCCGACGGAACTGGTCGCGGCCTTCCGGGCGACGCTCGAAGAAGTCCTCGGCGCTGACCTCATCGTACATGTACGCGATATTGCGCATCCGGGCAGCGAAGAGCAGGCAAGGGACGTTCTGTCCATCTTGTCCACTCTTGGCGTCAGTTCTGAGCGGCCTTTGCTCGAGGTGTGGAACAAGATCGATCAGTTTGACGGCGATGAAAGAGACGCTCTGAGAGCGCGCGCCGCACGTGATGAAAAAATCTTTGCTGTTTCGGCGCTGACCGGCGAAGGCATCTCCGACCTTCTGGATGAGATCGCCGATCAGTTACAGAACGCCAGAACCGAAACTGTGTTGCATCTCAACTTTGAGGATGGACGTCGCCGGGCGTGGCTGTTTGAGCAAGACGTGGTTCAAGAAGAATCACAGACCGAGAACGGGTTCGAAATTCGGGTTCTGTGGTCGGATGTGCAAAAGGCCAGATACGACGCTCTTTGATCGGCGTTGGTCAAAACGATCTGCCTTACTGGCGCGGCAATGCCGCAATGCCCAGCCATGAGAAACCGAGAGAAATAGCTTTAAAAAGCGGTGCATCATTGGAGCAGAAAACTCTGCGCCGCTGCTGATCTTATCTGTTCATCGCGCCTGACTTAGCGAACGGATTTTGTTATCCAGACATAAGCGGATGGTCAACAATAGCTTCGCCCTTTGCCCTGATCGGAGCCTAGGCGACGCTTTGTCATGGGAATTGAGATCAACGCCGACGTCCGTTTATGAGCGCGTATAGAGGCCATGGAAATGTCTCACTGCTCAATGTCATCCTTGTACGATGAGACGTTATCCAGCTCGGCAGCCCTCAGGTGAATCGACAGGAACGGCGCTTCTGAAATGAAGCGGCAGCCGTCGTCCTTGCTCAGAAAGGCAGCGAAGCCTTTGCAATATTCGACATACGGTTCGCATCCAACGCCGGGAGTAACGAGGATTTCCGCATGCTTGATGCTCAGGGAGGTTCCTCTGTTGTCAAAACGCTGGGTGATCTGGCTTGTCTCTTGGACCTGCCAATCGGAAACCTAGATGAGGCTATAGCTTCTGTTCCAACATCAGGTTAGGACGGGGGCATTCGGGATTTCTCTACCGAATGGCTTAAGCCTCCGTAATATGGAATCCAAATCACAGGCATCCTTCTCCTCACTCAGGGAGGGTTGCGCATCAAAGCTAAAGCCAGGGTTTTCCACAAAAACGGAACGCTCTTCGACTTTCTATTTGCCCGCGGCGGCCTAGCCGTCGGCGTATCCGTAGCTGACACCTCAGGGTATCCTACCGACCAGGGGTTTCCGAACACATTCGTTCTCGGTTACGCCGCAGTAGCAAGTATAGGCGCTTGCACCTTTTTCTCTCTCCTGCCAGTTTTCGCCGGAAGTTTCATTCGTTGGAAAGCAACCTTTCATGTCCAAGCTGATCTATGTCCTGAACGGCCCGAACCTCAACCTGTTGGGTAAACGTCAGCCCGAAATCTATGGGACTGAAGCGCTTTCTGATGTCGAACAGAATTGCAAAAGCCTTTTAGTGGATGATTACGAGATTTTCATGGGGCAATCGAACCACGAAGGCCAGCTGATCGATTGGATACATGAGGCCAGGGACAAGGCGTGCGGTATCGTCATCAACCCGGCTGCGTTTACCCATACTTCCGTGGCAATTCTCGACGCGTTAAACGCGTTCGAAGGCCCGGTGATCGAGGTCCACATTTCCAATGTTCATAAGCGTGAAAGTTTCCGGCATCATTCATACGTTTCGCTTCGCGCCGATGGTGTGATTGCCGGATTGGGGACCGAGGGCTACGAGGCAGCCCTGCGCAGGATCATTAGTTTAACAAGATCATAACTCGGCCGCACTCATCCCGGCGCAAACGGACTTGCCTGGCAAGACAACCCTTGCCGGGCAATTCAACAAGTCGCCGTCTTAGGCACCCCAGCTGCGAACGGTGCCACAGTCCATGTGGACAAAGTTGGACCGCGAATAACGGCCAACCCCGCCAGCCCGACAGGCCAGAGCGGCTTTTGCCATTTGGTTCACCGAACGCGACGCAAGACGCAGATCAGCGGCCTGACCTTTCATGTGGAGAGAATTTTTCGCAACGCCGCGAGAACGCGACCGCAACATTGCGTTCGTTTGGGGGCTGCGATAGCCCGACAGCAACATGTAGGGTTCGTTCACATCGAGAAGATTATGCGCTGCTGCCATGATGTCCACGGTCCGCAGGTCCATTCCGACGGTCTGATCGTTGCGCCAGTCACGCATGAAGTGGTTGATTTCGCGACATGCATCTTTGATGTAGTCGCCGTCGATCCAGTACACCATATCCATACGTTCACCGGTGCGGCCCGAATACATCCGAACCCGGCGAATATCGCCGCCACCACGAAGGAATCCCGCTGCTTTGGAATAGGTTGGCGCTGCTACTAGAGTGGTTGCCGCGAACGCGCCGAGCAAGGCACGTCGGGTCAACCCCGATTGGTTTTCCTCAGTCATTTTACTGCTATGTCCCGTACGTTAGTCTGCCTGTGCACGATGTTACGTGCCTGTTTAAGTCATCCACCCCAGATGATGAGTGATTTATTGCACAGGTGTTCTTATCCGCCAACTCCGGAATGACGCGAAGTTTATACAGGGATGGTTTTCGGCGAATTCTTGCCCATGCCACCTTTTGTTTGGAACCTGTTGGATAAATGATGCACTGCTGCACCGCCGGACCGAGATTTTAATGACCTGTTGAGAATGTGAATAGACAATTACCGGATGCTTTTGTCCTGTCATGTGCGGGAAACGATGCTAATTGAGACCTACAAGATATTGAGGACTATGAGAATGATCACTACTTGCCCTGCTAAATCATGTGGCGGCTTCGCGGTTTTTGCCGGTGCGGTCGCACTGTCGCTGGGTTTGCTGGTATCGCCTGTTTATGCTCAGGTTACAGCGTTCAAACAGGCGGTAGCAGAAGCAGCATATGATCAGTCCACGATTGCGAGTTTCTACCGTGAAGCGAATTATACGCCGCTTTGGACCGGTGCGGGCGATGTATTTGTTGAGCGTCGATCGGCTCTTTTCCAAGCGCTGACCAGCGTAGAAAACCATGGTCTGCCAGCCAGTCGCTACGACGTGGCGGGGCTTGTGCAGCAGATGAAAGATGCCCGAACCACCCGCGACATCGGTCTCGTCGAAGTGGCGTTGACCAACATGTTCCTTAAGTATGCGCGTGATGTTCAGACAGGCATTCTTGTTCCGTCGCGGATCGACAGCGGCATCGTGCGCCAAGTTCAGTACCGGGATCCCAAAACTCTGCTCGCGACCTTCTCCAATACGCAGCCCCGCGCCTTTATGAATTCGCTGCCCCCGTCGACTTCAGAATACCTCAACCTTATGAAAGCGAAGATCCGGCTTGAAGAGGTGATCGCACAAGGGACCTGGGGTGCTAAGGTTGCCAGTGGCAAACTCGAACCCGGCGATGGTGGTCCTCAGGTCGTAGCGCTCCGCAATCGACTGATAGCAATGGGGTACATGGAGCGTACTGCCTCGATGACCTACGATACCAAGCTTCAGCAAGCTGTCATCGCTTTCCAGTCAGCGCATGGCCTCGCCGAAGACGGTGTCGCCGGTGCTGGTACCCTTGATGAAATCAACACCTCGGCCGAGACACGTCTGCAGTCTGTTCTTGTCGCACTGGAGCGTGAACGCTGGACAAACATGGAGCGCGGCGAGCGTCATGTTCTGGTCAACCTCACCGATTTTTCGGCAAAAATCGTGGATCAGGGCGAAGTTGTCTTCAAAACAAAATCCGTGATTGGGCAGAATTCGAGCGACCGTCGTAGCCCCGAGTTTTCGGACGTAATGGAACATATGATCGTCAACCCAAGCTGGCACGTCCCGCGGTCGATCATGACAAAGGAATACCTGCCGCAGCTGCAAAAGAACCCGAACGCTGCCAGGCATCTTATCATTACGGATCGGCGCGGTCAGCGCGTCAATCGTGAAGCGATGGATTTCACTCAGTTCACCGCTCGAAACTTTCCGTTCGACATGAGGCAGCCGCCGAGCAACAGCAACGCGCTGGGGTTGGTAAAGTTCATGTTTCCCAACAAATACAACATCTATCTCCATGATACGCCTCAGAAAAGTCTGTTCAAGCGGGAAACACGCGCGTTCTCTCATGGATGTATTCGCCTGGCCGATCCTTTCGATTTCGCCTATGCTCTTTTGTCGCTTCAGGAAGATGACCCAAGGGGTTATTTCCAAAGCGTTCTTCGCACCGGAACCGAAACGAAGATCAATCTGGAAAAGCCTCTGCCGGTTCATTTGATCTATCGCACGGCTGTCATCTCTGACAAAGGCCGTGTCGAATTTCGCCGGGATGTCTACGGTCGTGATGCTGGGATATGGGATGCGCTGAGCGAGGCAGGGGTGGCCTTGTCTTCCGTTCAGGGATAATGAACGGACCTGATTGCATCTGCAAAAAGGTCCGCCAATGTACACGGTCCAGGAAATCGCAAAATCGCTTGGGGCAGAGGCCGCAGGCGATATTTCCCTCACGATAAAAGGCGCCGCCGAGCCGTCTCTCGCGACCGCCGATGATCTCGCTATGGCGATGTCCCCCGCCTATGCCGAACAGTTGGGCAACGGCACCGCTCTCGCCGCGATGCTCTGGGAAGGTGCGGATTGGCAAGGCCTGGGACTGAAGGCCGCAATTTTTGTAAGTCGACCGCGAATGGCGATGTCGGGAATCACGCGGATGCTGGACCCGGGCCAGGGGTTTTCGCCGGGCATTCATCCGACCGCCGTCATTGATGAAACAACTGAATTGGGCCGCGACGTATCCGTTGGTGCCTTCACGGTTATCGGTCCGCGGGTCGCCATCGGCGATGGCTCGGTTATCGGACCTCAGTGTTTTATCGGAGCCGACGCGAAACTAGGGCCGAACGCCTTTCTTCGCGAGATGGTCAGCATCGGCGCACGGGCCCAGATTGGATCGGATTTCATTGCGCAGCCGGGTGTACGGATTGGCGGGGACGGTTTCTCATTTGTCACCCCCGAAGTCTCCGGAGTGGAAAATGCCCGTAAATCGCTGGGCGATCAGGGGGATGCTCAGCCTCAGGCTTGGCAGCGAATTCACTCGCTCGGGTCTGTAACCATCGGCGACAACGTCGAAGTCGGGTCGAACTCGACTGTCGATAATGGCACCATCCGAAATACGGAAATAGGTTCGGGAACCAAATTGGATAGTCTTGTTCAGGTGGGCCACAATGTCCGCATCGGACGTGACTGTCTTCTCTGTGCGCAGGCAGGCGTCGCTGGATCGGTGGTCGTTGGCGACAACGTCGTTCTTGGGGGCCAGAGCGGCGTCGCGGACAACATAACGGTGGGCGACCGAGTCGTTGCGGCCGGTGGAACCAAGCTCTTGTCGAATGTACCTGCCGGACGTGTGATGATGGGCTACCCAGCCGTAAAAATGGAAAGCTTTACAGAGGTTTACAAGGCGCAACGACGTTTGCCCCGATTTCTTTCGGACCTTGCGGAACTTAAAAAGGCGGTTTTCAAAAGCGAGTCGAGCAAGTAAGTCAGCTAGGGATACATCAAGCCAGGAGCTCTCTTATGAGTATTCAGGATAGAGTCATCGAGATCATTGCGGAACAAGCCGTACTGGAACCCTCCGACGTTACGCCCGACAGTACACTCGAAGATCTTGGTATCGATAGTCTTGGTCTGGTCGAATGCATTTTCGCGATCGAAGAAGAATTCGACATTTCGGTTCCATTCAACGCGAATGAACCCACAAAAAGCGATTTCGACATTTCCAACGTGAAATCCATCGTCAATGGCATCAAAGAATTGATGGTCGAAAAGACGTGACCCAAGGCGAAATGATCCCATGAAACGCGTGGTGATAACTGGCGCGGGTACGATCAATGCGCTTGGTCATTCCGTAGCCGAAACCATGCAGGCCATGAAAGACGGTCATTGCGGGATCGGGCCGTTGGATTTCAGAGACGTTGATCGCCTGTCGATCAAGATCGGCGGGCAGGTTATCGGGTTTGAGACCGAAGGGCTATTCAATCGCCAGCAGATGGCCCTCTATGACCGTTTCACGCAGTTTACGCTGATGGCAGCGAAAGAGGCCATCAA
Organism: Heliomarina sp.; assembly: GCF_052826185.1. Lineage (NCBI taxonomy): Bacteria > Pseudomonadati > Pseudomonadota > Alphaproteobacteria > Rhodobacterales > Roseobacteraceae > Heliomarina > Heliomarina sp. The sequence goes on from NZ_JBRBUI010000055.1 coordinate 225,435, forward strand.
TCAGGCTGGCATTGTCTTTTCTGGCGAACTTGCAGCCAGATCCGGGGTCGTTCTTGGTACTGCAGGTGGCGGCGTCAGCACCTGGGACGACAATTACCGTAGCGTTTACGAAGACGGCAAGAACAGGGTTCATCCATTTGTCGTACCGAAACTGATGAACAACGCAGCGGCAAGCCATGTATCGATGGAGTACAACCTGAAGGGTCCAAGCTTTACCGTGTCGACCGCCTGTGCCTCTTCAAACCATGCCATGGCCCAGGCTTTTGCGATGGTGCAGTCAGGCATGGCGCCCGCAATGGTGACGGGCGGTTCGGAATCCATGCTGTGCTTTGGTGGCGTCAAAGCTTGGGAAGGTCTTCGCGTCATGTCCAAAGACGCATGCAGGCCGTTCAGCCTAGGGCGCAATGGCATGGTACAGGGCGAGGGGGCTGGCATCTTCGTCTTCGAGGAGTATGAGCACGCCAAGAAACGTGGTGCGGAAATCCTGTGCGAAGTGATCGGATACGCGATGTCATCCGATGCTTCCGACATCGTCATGCCATCCAAGCAAGGGGCGGAACGGGCGATTGCGGGGGCCCTGCGCAACGCAAAGCTCAACTCCGACGAAGTGGGCTACATCAATGCCCACGGCACTGGTACAGCTGCGAACGACAAGACGGAATGTGCTGCGGTTGCGGGCGTTTTTGGGCCTCACGCTGACCGGCTGATGATCTCGTCGACCAAATCCATGCATGGCCATCTGATCGGCGGCACCGGTGCCGTCGAGCTGCTGGCCTGCATCATGGCTGTCCGGGATGGCGTCATTGCGCCAACTATCGGGTATGAAGAGCCCGATCCCGAATGTGCGCTGGATGTCGTTCCGAATGAAGCGCGAGACGCAGACGTATCCGTGGCTCTCAGCAATGCTTTCGCGTTTGGCGGTCTGAACGCCGTATTGGCAATTCGCAGGATATAAAAAATGGGCGCGCCGCTTGGCGCACCCATTCGTGTCCACGATCCAAGGCGTTTACTGGGAAACTACGTCCACAGCATCATAACCGGCGGTAAAGCCTTTCAGCGACATTTCCAGTTCGACCACCTGATCCGGGGCAGGCGCCGGGCGGAGCGAAATTTTCGCGGTGCTGCCACGGCGGAACGCATCTACATCTGCCTGTGTCAGTCCAATTTGCGCAACGCATCCGATCGGATTGCAGAAGGAATAGTTGTACCGCTTACCCGGGTTGCTATCTACTGCAATGGTCAGCTGCGCAGGCAGCAGGGTTTCCAGCGGTACGATGACTGTCGCACCGGCGACGGCTTGCGACCCATTGCTGATCCGAAAAAGTGAAAACTCGGCCACTGGATTGCCGTTGTCATCTTCGAGGATCTGTAAGAGCGAACAGGGGTCCTTGTCCGCTTCGATTTTGATGCAGGCGAGCTCGAAATCGTCGAAAGTCTCTTTTGAATAGCGCTGGCCCAGCTCGGGTTCGCCGGTCACCGTCTGCCCAAGATCAAGCTGAGCTTCGCCGGATGTGGCGGGGCTTGTTCCGGTTTCGGATTGGGCTGGCTCTTCTTGCGCTTGCTCTGTCGGTGTCGTGGTCGTTTCACTCTGTTGCGCCCAAAGCGGCGTCGCGACGAGCGCCGTCATGGTAACAAGGGTGAGAGAAGAGAGATTTTTGAACATGGTGAACCTGTGTTTAAACTGACTGACTGCCATTAGCATGCCTTCGCGCCACTGTCAGGGCCATAGGTCGCGCAAATGCCGCATTTCGGCTCTAGACTTGCGGGAGGTTCCAGGCTGACCCTCAAAAGAATAAGGAGACCCGAGAGGATCTCCTTACTATTTGTGCTCCCCGTCGGACTGGCCGACTTAGTTATTGTCGGAACGTTACGAGAAGGCTTTGTTCCGGTCAACAGCCCAAGCTAAAAAACTATGTGATGCAGGGCCGTGTCACGATCACATGGCCCGATATGCTAAAAACCGGGCTTATGTCTTCCCAAAGGGGCTTTATGCCTTCTCCTGACAACCGCTCCATGCACGAATTCAAGCGATTTCCGGTATCGCCCTAGGGAGTTAACTCTGTATGTTCGTTTGAAACGCGACGCGCATCAGAGACGGTGACTACCAATGGCAGAACAGATTTTCGTGGGCGGCGGCGGGATCGACTACGCCGAGCATCAGGGTTTGACGCTCAAATACGCCAACCGCCACGGGCTCGTGGCCGGGGCAACAGGAACTGGCAAGACGGTCACTTTGCAAATTCTGGCGGAAGGCTTCAGTGCCAAAGGAGTTCCCGTATTCCTCTCAGATGTAAAGGGGGACCTGTCCGGTCTCTCCAAGCCGGGATCCGCCGAAAGCAAGCTACACGAAGCTTTCATCAAACGAGCCGAAACGATTGGCTTTCAGGAATTCGCCTACAACGCCGTGCCGGTCACGTTCTGGGACCTCTATGGAGAAATGGGACATCCAGTCAGAACGACTGTCGCTGAAATGGGGCCTTTGTTGCTGGCCCGGCTGCTCGATCTGACCGAGGCGCAGGAGGGTATTCTGAACATCGCGTTCCGGGTGGCCGACGAAGACGGCCTGCCGCTGCTCGATCTTAAGGATCTTCAGGCGCTTCTGGTCTGGATCGGAGAAAACCGGGACAAACTTTCGCTGCGTTATGGGAATGTCTCCGTTTCGTCGATTGGCGCCATTCAACGTCGCCTGCTCGTACTCGATAACCAGGGCGGCACGAAACTCTTCGGCGAACCGGCGCTTGAACTGTCCGACCTGATGCGCTGCGACGCGTCAGGCAGGGGGATTGTAAACATCCTCGCTGCTGACAAACTGATGGCCGCCCCTAGCCTCTATGCCACCTTTCTCCTTTGGCTACTAAGCGAATTGTTCGAGGAATTGCCAGAAGTCGGTGACCCTGACAGACCCAAGCTGGTTTTTTTCTTCGACGAAGCGCACCTGCTTTTCGACGGAGCACCCAAGGCGCTCGTCGACAAGGTGGAACAGGTTGCCCGCCTGATCCGCTCCAAAGGCGTCGGAGTTTATTTCGTCACACAAAGTCCTGCCGATATTCCGGAGGATATTCTTGGCCAACTTGGAAACCGTATTCAGCACGCCCTCCGGGCTTTCACGGCGCGCGACCAAAAGAACCTTCGCCTTGCAGCGGAAACCTATCGGTCAAACCCACGGTTCTCGACCGAGCAAGCTATTCGCGAAGTTGGTGTCGGCGAAGCCGTAACATCCATGCTCATGGACAAGGGCGTTCCCGGAATAGTCGAACGCACTTTGATCCGGCCACCGGGGTCTCAACTCGGTCCGATCAGCGACAAGGAACGCCGCGAAATACTTGCCGCTTCGGACATGGCGGGCAAATACGACACAACGCTCGACCGTCGGTCAGCTTTCGAAATGCTGGCTGCTCGCTCGGAAAAAGCGGCACAAGCCGCCGAAGAAGCCGAGCAGAAGGCAGAACAGGCTGAGCCCGCCGTCCGTGAATACAACGCCGGTCGCCGGTATAGCGGTACGCGAGTGACGCGATCCACGTCGCGCCGCAGCGGTGGGGATACATTCGGATCCGCGATGACCGAGGCCGTCATCAAGGAACTCAAAGGGACAACCGGTCGACGGATCGTACGTGGGATACTGGGTGGCTTGTTCAGGGGTCGTTAAGGGACATTAACGTCACGCCAGAAACTGGCCGGATCGTATGGAAGCTGCCCGACATAACCCTGAAACCGCTCGACAAGGTTGACGTTGTAATCTGAAAATATCTCGGCCGGTAGTTGGCCACCGGCGACGTTGCGCATCAGTCTCCCCTCCGGCGGTCCAACCCAGACCGCGGTGACGATTCCTTGGTCGGTGAAGCCGACGAACCACGCGTCGCGATTTTCCTGGCTCGTGCCTGTCTTGCCATAAGCCCGTCCGCCTTCGAACTGTGCGGTATCACCCGTCGCGCCGTCCGCCGTAACACCGCCCAAAAGCTGTTTCATCCGTTCTGCGGTGACCAGTGTCATGACGCGTTCGGGGGCCGTTGAATCGCGGTAAAGCACCTTGCCATACTGCCCCAACACCGCGCGTAGCACATGTGGTTCGTAGTGCTCTCCGCCATTGGACACTGCAAGATAAGCACCTGCGTTTCGGGCAAGGGTCGTTTCGGCAGCGCCCAGAACAATTGCCGATCCCGGCATCCGCGTTTGTGTAATCCCGATCCGCTCTGCCACCTCTGCCACGGCGTCGAACCCGACTTGTTCGGCAAGCCACATGGTGCAGACATTCCGGCTCTGGCTAATGCAATCACGCAATGGGATGTCCCCGACATAGCGCCGGTCCACGTTTCGGGGAACGAAATCGGCCTCGATGTCATCCGGGTTGTCTTTCAGCGTCGCATCGGGCCCCCAGCCAGATTCTATCGCGGCCACGTATGTCGCGATCTTGGCTGTCGACGCGGCCTGACGCTCTGCCTGCATGGCGAGGTTCCAGTTTGAGGCGCGGTAATCAAGCCCGCCGAGCATCGCCAGAACGCGACCTTTGCTGTCGACGGAAATCAGCCCGGCGCGGGCGACTCCCTGATTGCGATAACCCTGTATATTCCGGGCGACCACGCGCCGCGCCTGCTCTTGCGCAATTGGATCGATTGTCGTGATCGCGAAATGGAGCCCGTCGGGCAGAGGCTCTGCAAGGTCGCGCAACTCCCGCATCACTTGATCTTCCAGATACCGGTCGCGACGGGGCAAACGCCCGATGGATCGGGGCAGGGCGGCGGAAAGTTTCACCGCCTCGGCATTATCGACAAAGCCTTCGGTCTCCATGCGCCGCAGGACGAGTGCGGCGCGTTGGGTCGAGGACTTCGGATTGTTGATAGGGTTATACAAGCTCGGCGCATTGATCATGCCGACAAGTATAGCCGCTTGGGCGACGTTCAGCCGTTCGGGCGCTACGTTGAAATAGGCATAGGCCGCGTCTCGCAACCCAAATATCGGCACTCCGTTCAGCCGTCCAAAATTCACCCGGCTCAGGTAAAGGCGCAATATGTCTTTTTTCTTGTAAGAAAGACTGATCCGGGTTGCGAAGAACAATTCGGCGTACTTACGCAGCGCACTGGGGGATGCACCGTTCAGCGTGTTCTTCGCCAATTGCATCTCAAGCGTCGAACCACCCCGATTGCCGCCACTAAGCACGGCTTTGCCGAAGCTTAGGAAATCGATGCCGAAATGTTGATAGAACCTGCGGTCTTCGGTTGCGATCAGGGCGTTGGCGACGCTGTCGGGGACTTCGTCAGGACGCAAGGTCGATCCGCAAATGCAGGAAATGAACTGCAATTGATCATCGGTTTTGCGGAAATTCACTAGCGGTTGCGTCAGCGCGGCTTTGAATACGCGCTTTTCCACAGGGAAGAGAACGAACAACCACCCAAGGATCAGGGCAAAGAGGACCGTCGCAATACCAACCCGAAAAAGCCGCTTCAAGCTTCGCCAGAAACCTGAGCGCCGTTCTTCCGGGGTGATCGACTGGATCGGACTTTCAGGCTCAGAAGACAATAAACAACTCGGACTGGACGGGCGACACCACCCTGATTGACGCGTTTCCCGCGCAAATGTCAAACCGGTGCCGCGTCCGGCGCTGATCCCCTATTTCTCGGGGATCAGACCCCTAGGGCTAAAGCGCAGTACCAGCAACAGAACAAGACCCATTGTAAACAGCCGCATATGCGCCGCGCTCCCCATCAGATGAGACTTGAGCGCAGAGCCTTCCGCCATTCCCGATGTAATGGTCTCCATCAGGTAGACCCCGATCGGTTCGACTTCGACCCACAGGAACCAGATCAGGAACCCTCCCAGAACCGCGCCAAAGTTGTTGCCCGATCCACCGACGATCACCATGACCCAGACCAGAAAGGTAAACCGGAGCGGCTGATAAGTACCCGGCGTCAACTGCCCGTCCAGCGTTGTCAGCATGGCCCCGGCAAGCCCGCAAACGGCACTGCCAAGCACGAAGATTTGCAGATGCCGACGGGTCACGTCCTTGCCCATCGCTTCGGCCGCGACTTCATTGTCCCGGATTGCCCGCATCATGCGGCCCCAAGGGCTCTTCAAAGCCATCTGCGTCATCCACAGGATCACAAGCAAGACGACAAGAAACAGCCCGGCATAGGCCAATTTGACATAAAGCGTCGATGCCTCGACCGGGTCCAGCCCCCAACCGGCTGCGCTCGATACGAAATCAGGATCGTTTTGCAGGTCTATCTCGTAAGGCACGGGCCGGGGAATACCGACCACGTTCTTCACGCCCCGGCTCAGCCAGTCCTCATTCTTGAGCACGGCAATGATGATCTCAGCAATGCCCAGCGTCGCGATCGCAAGATAATCCGACCGCAGGCCCAGCGCCGTCTTGCCAATAAGCCAGGCAACGCCTCCAGCCAGCAAACCGCCGATGGGCCAAGAGAGGATAACAGGAAGCCCCAGCCCACCGAGATACCCGGACAGGGCAGGGTTCACACTCTCGACGGCATCGACACCCGGGTCCAGAACGCCGCGGAAAATGAAAAATCCGCCCACAAGGATCGCAATGATGCCAACCGCCCGCAACGGACCTTTCTTGACGCGGGAATAGACAAGGACGGCGCCAATGATCGTGGCAGCCCCAAGTGCCAGCCCGATGAGCACACGCACCCCGCCGGCCTGCCAGGCATCAGGATCGGGGGGCATGGAAACGAGAACAGCCGCCAGCCCGCCAAGCGCAACGAAACCCATCACGCCGACATTGAACAGACCTGCAAAGCCCCATTGCAGATTGACACCAATTGCCATGATGGCAGACACCAGCCCCATGTTGAGGATCAGCAGAGCCGTGTTCCAGCTTTGCATGAAACCGGCAATAGCGATCAGAACGGCGACCACCAGGAAAAGCAGGGTGTTCTTGACGGGTTCGCTCATACCGATTTCCCCTTGAACAGGCCGGTTGGTTTGAAAAGCAGCACGATCAGCAGGATGACAAAGGATACGGCGAACTTGTAATCGGTACTCAAAAGCTGCACCAACCCGTCCGGTTCCAGCCCTTCGGGCATCAGGTAACCAAGCACTTTTTTCCACGCGTAGGTGATCGTGACTTCTGAAAAGGCGATCACAAAACCGCCGGCGATGGCCCCCACCGGGCTGCCAAGTCCACCCACGATGGCAGCCGCAAAGATCGGCAAAAGAAGCTGGAAATAGGTGAACGGTTTAAAGGACTTGTCCAGCCCATATAGCACCCCTGCCACGGTCGTCAGGGCAGCGATGATCAGCCATGTATAGGTCACCACCCGTTCTGGATTGATCCCAGACAGCAGGGCAAGATCTTCGTTGTCTGAATAGGCCCGCATCGATTTCCCGGTCCGCGTCTTGTTAAGAAACCAGAAAAGCGCGACGACCACCACGACAGCGGTAATGACCGTGATCCCCTGCGACGTGCGCAAGGCCAGCCCTTCGTCCAGCCCTGACCATGCCTTGAAATCCCGGGCCGAAATGATGAACCGCTCACCATCGGCAAAGTTCTGATCGTCAGGACCGATGATGAAACGCACGATCCCGTTCATGATGAACATCACGCCAAGGGAAACGATGACAAGGATCACCGGTTTGGCTTTTTGCTGCCTGTAGAACCGATAGACGACCCGATCAGTCACCACCAGCAACACCATGGTCCCCAGGATCCCGAAAGGCAGCGCCAAAAGCGCTGTTGGCAGGACGCCAAAACTGATCCCCTGCGCCTGCATCCACCATGTCACCAGGATGGTGACCATGGCGCCGAAAGCCATCGTATCCCCATGGGCAAAGTTCGAGAACCGGAGAATACCGTAGATCAGAGTCACCCCCAGCGCGCCAAGCGCCAGCTGACTTCCATAGGCGATACCGGGGATCAACACGTAGTTGGAAAGGGCGACGAACGCGTTCAGAAAATCCATGTCAGCACCCGTTTCCCTTGATCAACCGATCTTTTTCATGCGATGCCAATACGGGCGTCGCCACAGCGTGAACGATCTCGATTTTCATATCCGTATCATCCGCCCAGAAAACTTTTGCGGACTTCCGGATCATTCAGCAGATCGCGGCCCGTACCGCTATAGGCATTGCGCCCCTGCACCAGGACAAATCCCTTGTCCGCGATCTCCAGCGCCTGACGCGCGTTCTGTTCGACCATCAGAATCGGAATACCGGTTCGCGCAACCTCGATGATCCTGTCAAAAAGCTCATCCATCACGATAGGGCTGACACCGGCGGTCGGTTCATCCAGCATCAAAACCTTCGGTTTCGTCATCAAAGCACGCCCGACGGCGACCTGCTGCCGCTGCCCACCCGATAGTTCCCCGGCCGGTTGGCGACGTTTCTCCTTGAGGATCGGGAAAAGGTCATACACCTGAGCCATCGTCTCGCGAAAATCGTCGCGGCGTATGAATGCGCCCATCTCGAGGTTCTCCTCGACCGTCATCGAGGTGAATATGTTGTTGGTCTGCGGCACGAACCCCATGCCCTGAACCACGCGATCCTGCGGGCTGAGATCGCTTATATCCTGCCCGTCCAGCCGGACCGATCCCTTGCGCAGATCAAGCATGCCGAAAACGGCTTTCATCGCCGTCGATTTCCCCGCGCCATTCGGCCCGACAATCACGGCAATCTCGCCTTGATTCACGGCGATAGTACAGTCGTGAAGAATATCGGGGCCCTTGCCATACCCGCCGGTCATCGCATCGCCGATCAGAAAGGCAGCTCCGGTTTCAGACGGGCGGGCCTTACCGCTCTTGCGATGCGCGATTTCACCCCCGCCCTGCGGGTTGGCGATAGAGCGGTCCTTGTTTCCACGATCGTCCTGATAAGGATTACCGGCCACCGGCATACCCCCTTTTCCTTTTGCCGAAAATACTCCGGGGGGAGGTCATCGCCTCGGCGATGGCCCGGGGGGCTGCCCCCCCGTCTGCCGAGGCGAAACCTGCGGACACGCGATAGATGGTTTCCCGCTTCATCACGCGCCAACCTTGTTCTTGTTCTTCAGTCCGGTTCCCAGATAGGCTTCGATGACTTGCTCATTCGCCTTGATCTCATCCAGGGTTCCCTCTGCCAGCACCCGGCCTTCTGCCATGCAGATCACCGGATCGCAAAGACGTCCGATAAAATCCATATCATGTTCGATGACGACAAAGGTGTATCCGCGTTCCTTGTTCAGTCGCAGAATTGCGTCGCCAATGGTATTGAGCAGCGTCCGGTTCACACCTGCGCCAACTTCGTCGAGAAAGACGATCCGCGCGTCGACCATCATCGTGCGTCCCAATTCCAGCAGTTTTTTCTGACCACCGGAAATCTGGCCGGCTTTCTGCTCGGCGAGGTGTTCGATTGTCAGAAACTCCAGTACCTCATCCGCTTTAGCCGCCAGCGCGCGCTCTTCATCTGCAATGCGTTTGCGCCCGAACCAGGTGTTCCAAAGCGACTCTCCCGACTGTCCTCCGGGCACCATCATGAGGTTCTCGCGACAGCTCATCGACGAAAATTCATGCGCAATCTGGAAGGTGCGCAACAGACCCATGTGGAATAAATCGTGAGGCGGCAGGCCGGTGATGTCTTCACCCGCCATCGTCACCTTGCCCGATGTCGGCGTCAGCACGCCTGCAATCACGTTGAAGAGGGTGGTTTTCCCGGCCCCGTTCGGACCGATCAGCCCAGTGATCGAGCCTTCCGCGATGGTCAGCGAGGCACCGTCGACCGCGTGAAAGCCCCCAAAATGCTTGTGCACGTCTTCTACGACGATCATTGCACCCCCTCGAACCGCTTTGGCGCGGTCCTGTTGTTAGCGAACCGCTCTCTGGCGATTCTTTTGTTAATTGGGCAACCCGGCCGAAGCCGGCCGGGCGCCAGTGTCACGTCACTTGATCAGCGGAATTTCACGGTAGTGTTCTCGCCACCCTGAACTTCGATCTCGCGATAGCTGCCCGCGCTCTCGCCCGGTCCAATCAGTTCGACAGCCGATGCACCGACGTAATCGACGTCACCGCCCTCTGCGATTATCTTAAGACCCTTGGCGAGATCGCCGGGATAGATTTTCTCGCCGGGCGCGTTTGCGACTTCCATGATCTTCGGACCATACTCTGCCGGATCGGTCGAACCTGCCGCCTGCATGGCGAACATGAACAGGGCCGCAGCGTCGTAGCTTTCCGGTGTATAGGGCGAAGTCGCGTCGAAATCATCGCCCGCCATGGACTTCAGCTTTTCAATCCCTTCGCCGCCCGAACCGGCAATCTGGCCGAATGAGCCATCAAGGTCAGAACCAACGTTCTTGGGCAGGCTGTCACCGATCATACCGCCGGGCAGTCCAAAAGTATCGAACGCCCCCGAGTCGAGCGACGAGCGGATGATGCCCAGACCGCCCTGATCAAGGTAGCCGGCAACAACGAGGATGTCGCCACCAGCCGAGGCCAGCGCACCGACTTCAGCCGAGTAGTCGGCCTTGCCGTCTTCATGCGCGGTGACGATTGTTACTTCGCCGCCAGCCTTTTTGAACTCGCTCTCGATCGCGTCGGCCAGACCCTTGCCATAGTCGTTGTTGGTATAGGTAAGAGCGATGGAGTCGATGCCGCGATCCATGAGGATTTCGGCCATGACCTGACCTTCACGCGCATCCGAGGGGGCCGTGCGGAAGAACAGATCGTTGTCTTCGACGGTCGACAGGCCCGGAGACGTTGCCGAAGGCGAGATCATGACCATGCCGTTCGGAATAGCCACGTTCTGCAGAACGGCGCCGGTCACACCGGAGCAGTCCGCACCGATCAGGGCGCTGATACCGTCGGCCAGCAGACGTTCGGCGTTGGACGTGGCAAGACCGTTGTCGATACAACCGGAATCAGCCCGCATCGGTGTTACCGTCGAACCGTCCATAAAGGCGCCGCTGTCGGAAACTTCCTTCATCGCAAGTTCGGCACCCTTGGCCATCGGTTCTGCCAGCGATTCAATCGGACCGGTAAAGCCGACCAGAATGCCGATCTTCACGTCTTCAGCGTATACGCCGCTCGCCGTCAGAATCGAGGCAGCGCTCGCCAAAAGCAGCTTTTTCATATTTAACTCCCTTGTTGGAACATGATGTTCACGAAAGACCCTAGGCAAGGCGAAATAAAAAGAAAAGTCTCTTGGCGCAGCGTCATCCGAAACGACTTGTTCCGGGATGCATGAGCTTGCAAATGCGGATCAAAACAGCAATTAGCGCCACGATATTCTCAGATCGACAAGCGGGCCGCGTGGCTGCCACGTTCGCGGTAAGGCGTTGTATCGTAATGCGCACGGTAGCATTTGGAGAAATGCGACGGCGATGCAAAGCCACAGGCAAGCGCCACGTTGATCACACTCATATCCGTCTGCATCAACAAGTTGCGTGCCTTCTGTAGCCGTAACTCCATGTAATAGCGTTTGGGTGAGCGGTTCAGATAGCGTCGGAACAGCCGCTCAAGTTGACGTGTCGACATGCCGACTTCCTTGGCCAGCAAGGATGGGCTGATCGGTTCCTCGATATTGGCTTCCATCATCTGGATGACTTGGCTCAGTTTCGGATGGCGCACGCCGATCCGCGTCGGTACCGAAAGACGCTGGGTATCCTGATCGGTGCGTATCGAGGAATAAATCAACTGATCGGCAACGGCATTGGCGAGATCCTCGCCGTGTTCGTCCGCAATCAGTTTCAGCATCAGGTCGATCGAGGATGTGCCGCCTGCCGTGGTCATCCGGTTGCCGTCGATGACGAATACCGACTTGGTCAGGTTCACCTCGTCGAACTCCTCGGCAAAGCTGTCCGCGTTCTCCCAGTGAATCGTGGCCCGTTTCGAATCCAGCAAACCCGCCTTAGCAAGCGAAAAGGCGGCCGTGCACAGCCCGCCGACCATGCTGCCACGGCGCGACTCGCGCCGAATCCACCCAAGCAGACGTTTGGTTGTGGCGGCTTGAATATCCATACCACCGCAAAGCAGGATCACCGCATCCCGTGTCAGATCGCCAAGATCGCCATCGACGTTGAACTCTGTATTCGACGAACTTTTTACCGGTCCGCCGGTCTCGCTTAGCAGCGTCCAGGTGTAAAGCGGCTTGTCGGCCATCCTGTTGGCAATGCGCAAACTTTCTATCGCCGAGGCAAAGCTCAGCATGGAAAATTTCTCCAGCAGCACGAATACAAACTGGCGGGGTTCGGTGTTCTCTGAGAGCACCTCGACAACTTGACGTTGTTCTTGCATGGCGCGGGTCCTTTGTTCGCTAGCGTCCGCTTGCCCAACAGCGACGAAACATCACAATGGGCAGAGCATAAAGCCAACGTCAAGAGGACGAAATTCATATATGGCCACCGGAGGTGTGGTTTTGTATATAGCCCGCCTAAGGATTGAGATGGGAGACCCGGATCATGGGCGATTGGCATAAAACGAACTGGCGCGCGAAACCGCGGGTACAGATGCCCGATTATACCGACGCGGCCGCGCTGTCCGCAACCGAGACCCAGCTTTCTAAATATCCACCGCTGGTCTTTGCCGGTGAAGCACGCCGTCTCAAGGCGCAGCTTGGCGAAGCTGCCAAAGGCAACGCATTTCTATTGCAGGGCGGCGATTGCGCCGAAAGCTTTGAACAATTCAGCGCGGACGGCATCCGCGACACGTTCAAGGTCATGCTGCAGATGGCAATGGTACTGACATACGGAGCCAAGGTGCCGGTGATCAAGCTCGGCCGCATGGCAGGCCAGTTCGCCAAACCGCGCAGCGCGCCGACTGAACAGGTGGATGGCGTCGAACTTCCAAGCTATCGCGGCGACATCATCAACGATCTCGCATTCACGTCGGAGAGCCGGATTCCCGATCCACGGCGGATGCTGCAGGCCTATACCCAGGCCGCAGCGACCCTGAACCTATTGCGCGCTTTTTCGACCGGTGGCTATGCCGACGTTCACCAGGTCCATTCCTGGACTCTTGGCTTTACCGAAGGTCGCAAGGCTGAGCGCTATCGCGAGATGGCAAACCGCATCACCGACACGCTCGATTTCATGAAAGCCGCTGGCGTCAATCAGGATACGGCGCACACCCTGCAATCGGTGGATTTCTATACCAGCCACGAAGGTCTGCTGCTGGAATACGAAGAGGCGCTGACCCGGCTCGATTCTACCTCTGGCAACTGGCTTGCAGGTTCGGGCCATATGCTCTGGATCGGTGATCGCACCCGTCAGCCTGACGGCGCACACGTGGAATTCCTGCGCGGCGTGTTGAACCCCATCGGTCTCAAATGCGGCCCGAGCATGACCAGCGAAGACCTCAAGCTGCTCCTCGCCAAGCTGAATCCCAACAACGAGGCCGGCCGTCTGACGCTCATTTCCCGCTTTGGTGCCGGGAAGGTTTCCGAACATCTTCCGCGTCTGATCAAGACCGTGAAAGAAGTCGGAGCGAATGTTGTCTGGGTCTGCGACCCGATGCACGGCAACACGGTCAAATCGTCAAGCGGCTACAAGACGCGGCCGTTCGAATCCGTTCTCAGCGAAGTGCGAGAGTTCTTTGCCGTTCATGCCAGCGAAAACACCGTTCCGGGTGGGGTGCATTTTGAAATGACCGGTCAGGACGTGACCGAATGCACCGGCGGGGTCCATGCGGTCACCGACGAAAACCTTCAGGATCGCTATCACACGGCCTGCGATCCACGCCTGAATGCAAGCCAGTCGCTTGAGCTGGCATTCCTTGTTGCGGAAGAGCTGACAAATCTTCGCAACAGCCGGCTCAAGCAAGCCGTAGGCTGATCAGACAAAGGCGCGGAACGCAGGTTTCGCGCCTTTTCTCATTCACTCACCAACTGAAAACGTGACAGTCGTTTCGCTCTGTCGCTTCTTGGAATCACTTACCTTGAAACGCATCGCGTGCTGGCCAACCGGCAATAGCGCGCCTGGCACGCTAACTCTCGAACCTTCAACATCGCCCTGCTTCAGCATCTTACGCGTGACATCTAGCCAGTTGTCACCAAGCCGATAGGCGATCCGGAATGTCGCCATATCCACTGGCGCATCCTCGCGCGGCGTAATGTCGATCTCAAATCTCAAAGGCGAGTTCAGCCGGTATCCAACCGGCGATTTTACATCGATGTAAGGACCTTCTTCGGTGACCATCTCCAGGTCACGCAAATTGTCTTTCTGCACCTCGAGATACAATTTTATCTGGTCATCAGTAAGAAGAGCAAATTCGCTATAGTCGATCTGTGGGTAAAAGATGCCAACCATCACGCTGGTCAAGGCGACCAACGCAAGAATCCACAGCATTGCTATTTGCTTGGACATGCGCCGATGATTCCAAATTCCTCCATCGTTGACAGGTTAACAGCTAGCGCCGCTGTGACGACTCTTTATTGACGCAACGTAAAGCTAGACGTCACTTGTGATGTGTTTTCTTGGTTCAGCTGTCCGTCTTGACCAGACGCAGATAGGGAACCCGGCCTTTCATCGGCTCGGCAGGTTCGTTGAAGCCGGGATTGGGTTTTGGCTCCGACCCGTTCCCATAGGAGTTTGAATTTTTCACTGGCAAATTGTTTTCTGAAACAGACGGGGCGGCTGCCTCGATGTCCGATGGCTCAATATGCGATACCGCGCGGAAATTCGTGCCTGTCACATCAAAGCGGATCGTATCCGAAACGTCGGTGGCATCCGAGACCAGAACGCCAAGCGCGCGGCTGACGTCGCCGTAATCGCTCATCAATGGCAAAAGGATCATCTGCGCGGAAAAAGTCGGCCCGCCAAAGCGATCTTCGCTGTGGAGCGTCAGATCGACGATGGCCGGTGTATCGAAAACCTGCTCAAGCGCGGCGCCGACATTCGGACGGGAACGCGAGGTGAACAGCGCCGACATGGGCATGCCGCGCACTTCCATCCCGATCAATTGTGTCAAATGTTGGCCGGCTAGTCGGAACCGCGCAATGCCCGGCGCGATTCTTTCGATGATAAAAGCGTATTCCAGCAGGTTCTCAAGACCACGAGGATCGATCTGCGTCCGTCTCGGGATGCTGTTTCCGTCGCGAAGTGCCGTCCAATAAGCTTCGGCCTGGCGCAGGGCAGGCGCGCTTTTCACGCTCCGAAACCGTTGGAAGTTAATCACTTTGTCAGAGTTGCTCCGCTTTGCATTCTGGTCGGAAATCACAGGCCTCATCTCCAGGGACGGAGGTGTGGGTGCCACTTGAGAGGTCTGAGAGCACAACACACCGATTAATAATGAAGTAATAGTTACTAGAACCTTAATATGCCACACATATGCTACATTTTGGACATATTCCTTGCTGCTTGGTTAACAGACCGTGCTCCGGACCCCGGGGCTCAAGAGCCGGTCTTCGGGGTTGTGCAAGAGGGCCCTATGGCTTTAGGTCACGGAAACTTTTGACATAGCGCCCGGAGGAACATGGCCAAGTCTTTGCATTCGATGACCGGGTTTTCCTCAGCACGGGGAGAGATGGCGCCATTCAGCTGGGCGTGGGAGCTGCGCAGCGTCAATGCCAAGGGATTAAGCCTTAACCTGAGGATACCGGACTGGCTCGAAGGGCTCGAAGCCAGCCTGCGCGCAGAGCTTGGCAAGGTACTCACGCGAGGTTCGGTGACGCTGAGTCTGCGGATCGGCAGGGACGAGGAAAAAACCGCGCTGGTCCTTAACGAAAGCGCAATGAGCAATGTGCTGGACGCCCTCGCCACTCTCGAAAACGAAGCGTTGGAACGTGGCGTCACGCTGGCTCCTTCCCGCGCCAGTGACCTTCTGGCCCTGCGCGGTGTCTTGGAAACGGGGGCAGGGGATCGTGTTCCGGCTCCGCTGGTGGCAAAGCTCAAGCAGGACTTTCCGTCATTGCTCGACGGTTTCCTAGACATGCGCCGCAACGAAGGGAAGCAGCTTGTTTCGGTTCTTTCGGCTCAGCTCGACGAAATCGAAAACCTCACCGCCAAGGCAGCGCAACTGGCCGGGGAAAGGCGCGAAGCAGTTGCCCGCGCGCTCTCCCAGAACCTCGCGCGGGTCATGGAACATGCCCGTGAAGCCGATCCCGACAGGGTTGCGCAAGAACTGGCCTTGATCGCGGTCAAGGCCGATGTGACGGAAGAAATCGACAGGCTGGGTGCGCACATAAAAGCAAGCCGGAATCTGATTGCCGCGGGCGGCCCCGTTGGGCGAAAACTCGATTTCCTGACGCAGGAATTCAATCGGGAGGTGAACACCATTTGTTCCAAGTCGCAGTCAGTGGAACTGACCACCGTCGGTCTGGATATGAAAGCGGTGATTGACCAGTTGCGCGAGCAAGTCCAGAACGTCGAATAAATCATAAGGAAGATTTGCGTCATGGCGGACCGTCGCGGCCTATTGATCATTCTCAGTTCACCTTCGGGGGCGGGCAAATCCACGCTGGCCCGGCGTATGCGTGACTGGGACCCCGGAATCGCTTTCTCCGTCAGTTCGACCACCCGCGCTCCGCGCCCCGGCGAAGTTGACGGCAAGGACTACCATTTCGTCACCGAGCCCGAGTTCAAGGCGCAGGTGGCCAATGGCGACATGCTGGAACATGCGCATGTCTTCGGAAACTTTTACGGCTCGCCCCGTGGCCCGGTTCAGCACGCCATCGATCAGGGTCGCGATGTGCTCTTTGACATCGACTGGCAGGGAGCCCAGCAAATCCGCAATTCGGCGCTTGGTCAGCATACGCTCTCGATCTTCCTGCTGCCGCCTTCTATCCCCGAACTGCGCAAGCGGCTTGAGGGGCGTGGTCAGGATGATGCCGCGACGATCGCGCGCCGGATGCAGCGCAGTTGGGACGAAATCAGCCATTGGGACGGGTATGACTTCGTTCTGGTCAATGATGACCTGGATGTAACCGAAACGCAGCTCAAGACCATCGTCGCGGCCACCCGCCTGCGGCGGTTGCAACAGCCCGAACTGACGGAACATGTTCGAAAACTTCAATCGGAATTCGAGGAACTGGCATGACAATTTACGCGCTCGGTGATCTCACGCCGCAAATCCATCCGGATACATGGGTAGCCCCAGACGCCAACCTGATCGGGCAGGTCGTGATGGAAGAGGGCTCTTCCGTCTGGTTCGGAACCACGATCCGCGCCGACCACGAGATCATCCTGATCGGCGAAGGCAGCAATGTGCAGGAAAACTGCGTCATGCATATCGACGCCGGTTTCCCGCTCACCATAGGCAAGAACTGCACGATCGGTCACAAGGTGATGCTGCACGGCTGCACTGTCGGTGATAATACGCTGGTCGGAATGAATGCGACGATCCTGAATGGCGCCAGGATCGGCAAGAACTGTCTCATCGGGGCAGGGGCGCTGATCACCGAGAACAAGGAGATCCCCGACAATTCACTGGTGATGGGATCGCCGGGCAAGGTCGTGCGCGAAATCGACGAAAAAGCACGCCAGCGAATGATCGCAGGCACCATGCACTACCAGGACAACATGCGTCGTTTCCGCGACGAACTCAGGGTCATCACCACATGAAGAACTTCAAGGGATCGCTGATCCGCCCAGTCGGCTTGCCGGACAGCGCCAGCCACCCTGTCGTGACCCCGTTGTCGCCCTCCGTCGTCTACGCCAGCGAAACGCCGGATGCGCTGGACGACCAGTACGAAGGGCGTGTGCACGGTTATACCTATTCGCGCGAAGGCCACCCCAATGCGGATGTTGTCGCCAAACGACTCGACGCGATGGAAGGCGCCTCGGGAGGCGTCGTGACAGGCTCGGGCATGGGCGCGGTCAGTGCGGTGCTTTTGGGACTGCTCAACACCGGCGACCATGTCGTCGGCGGCAATCAGCTCTACGGGCGTTCCCTGCGCATGATGAAAGAGGACCTGCCGCGCCTCGGCATTGCGACCTCGCTGGCAGATCCCTGCGATATCGACTCCATGCGTAGGGCGATCAGGCCCGAAACAAGGATGATCCTTGTCGAGGTCGTCTCGAACCCCACGCTGCGTATCGCCGACATCAAGGGCATCGCAGAGCTCTGCCGCGAAAAAGGGCTGCTCTTCGTCGTCGACAATACCTTTACAACGCCACGCGGTTTCCAGCCGTTCGATCATGGCGCCGATATCGTCATCCATTCGATCACCAAGCTGCTGGCCGGTCATTCCGACGTCATGCTCGGCTATGTTGTCGCCCGTGACCCGGCGTTGAACGAAAAACTTCGAGTGTTTTCCATCACCACTGGCATGACTCCCAGCCCCTTTGATTGCTGGCTGGCCGAACGCGGACTTCTGACGTTTGAGCTTCGTTTCGACAGAGCGCAGGAAACTGCAAAACGTCTGGCGGACAAGCTGGCGGAATTGCCCGGCGTCGCGCGTGTTCTCTACCCACTGCAATCCGGTCATCCTGACCTGAGTCGTGCCAAGGATCTGCTCGGCGGGCAGGGCTGCAACATGGTCAGTTTTGAGTTGAAAGGTGGCAGGGCCGCGGCCAATGCCTTTACCCGGGCGGCAGCACAGCTCAATTTCGCGCCGACCCTTGGCGATGTCGGCACCACCCTTTCACATCCCGCGTCGTCGTCGCACCGTGCCCTCACGCCCGAAGAACGGACCGGGCTCGGCCTTTCCGAAGGGTTCTTCCGTGTGTCTGTCGGCCTGGAAGACCCGGAGGCGCTCTTGTCGATCTTTACCGAGGCGGTGGCCCAGGCCGTCCCAGACGCCAACTAGACCGACTGGAAGACGCAGGATCATGCAGGACACGACTATCGCGAACCTGATGTCGGCTATCCCGCTGCCTGCATTGGTCGTTGATCGAAATGAACGCATCGCCACGGCGAACGCCGATGCACTGACGCTGCTTGGCCAGCAGATCATCGGACGACATTTCACGACGATCCTGCGCCAGCCGGACCTTGCGGAAGCCATCGAAAATACGCTGCGCGACCGGCGCCCGCGAACGGTGCGCTACCTCTCCAACGACGGGGCACAGGATACAAGCTTTGACGTGATGTGCCGCAACATCGAACAGACGCCCAATGTGATGCTGACCTTTCAGGACGTCACTCATCTCGAACAGGCCGGACAGATGCGCCGCGATTTTGTCGCCAATGTCAGCCACGAGTTGCGCACACCGTTGACAGCCCTGATGGGGTTCATCGAAACCCTGCGCGGCGCGGCAAGCGATGACCCCGTCGCAAGGGACCGGTTCCTCGCCATCATGGAGGATGAAGCGGGGCGCATGAACCGCCTCGTCGGCGATCTGCTCTCGCTCAGCCGCGTGGAAAGTGAAGAGCGCATGCGCCCGCGCGAACAGGTGGATCTGTCAGCCCAGATTTCCTCGGTCCTGAATTCGCTGCGCCCGCTTGGCGATTCCGCCAATGTCGCTTTCAGTTACACACCGCCCGATACCGCGATCCTCGTGCCGGGCGATCCAGACCAGCTGCGGCAGGTCTTTACCAACCTGATCGAAAACGCCGTGAAATATGGCGGCTCCGGCGGAGAGGTGAAGATTACGCTCGCAACGTCACCGCGCGACCCGGCTCTGCGGGCGCCCGCCGTCCGGATTCAAGTCATCGACAAGGGCCCGGGCATCGATCCGATGCATCTGCCGCGCCTGACCGAACGTTTTTACCGGGCCGACAGCCACCGCAGCCGCATGCTCGGCGGCACCGGTCTCGGGCTGGCCATCGTCAAGCATATCGTGAATCGGCACCGGGGGCGTCTTCGCGTCGAAAGCGAACTGGGCAAGGGGTCGACTTTCACGGTGATTCTGCCGCTCTGAGTCTTCTTCTCGTTACAAATACGGAAATTCTACCCAACCACACCGTGGGCGGTCACTTCTTTTCCGGAACGCCCGCGTGACCTAACCACCTGACCATCCGATAAAATTTCGCGGGTACCGCCCGCCGTTCTCTCACGTTCCGCCCCAATTCTTTCGAAAACTTCGTCATTGTCATATAGCTGTTACATGACTGTCACAAAAGCATCGCGCGCAGCCGATAGCTGCACGGCAAGATCATCATGGGGGTGATCAAACATTCCTAACCAGGAGAAATCCATGTCGTTTGCAAGAATGACCGTATCCGGGCTGGCCATCGTAGCGATGTCGGCGACTGTAGCTGCCGCACGTGATCAGGTTCAGGTTGCCGGTTCCAGCACCGTTCTTCCCTACGCGTCGATAGTAGCCGAAGCCTTTGGCGAAAACTTCGACTTCCCAACACCGGTCGTGGAATCGGGTGGCTCGTCGGCTGGTCTCAAGCGCTTCTGCGAAGGCGTCGGTGAAAACACCATCGATATCGCCAACGCGTCGCGCAAGATCAAGGACTCGGAAATCGAAGCCTGCGCCGCTGCTGGCGTTACCGACATCATCGAAGTCCGCATCGGCTATGACGGCATCGTCTTTGCCTCGGACATCAACGGCGCAGAATTCGCCTTTACCCCGGTTCAGTGGTACAAAGCCCTGTCCGACAAGGTTGTTGTTGACGGCGAACTCGTTGCCAACCCCTACAACACTTGGGCCGAAGTCGACTCGAGCCTGCCCGATCAGCCGATCCAGGCCTTCATCCCGGGCACCAAGCACGGCACCCGCGAAGTCTTCGAAGAAAACGTGATCCTTGCCGGTTGCGAAGAATCCGGTGACTTCGAAGTCATCAAGGCTGCCAATGGCGACGACAAGAAAGCCGCTGAAAAGGCCTGCATCAGCCTGCGCACCGACGGCAAGTCAGTTGATATCGACGGTGACTACACCGAGACTCTGGCCCGTATCGAAAGCAACAAGGACGGCATCGGCGTCTTTGGTCTGGCGTTCTACGAGAACAACACCGACAAGCTTCAGGTCGCGACCATGTCCGGCATCGAGCCCTCGACCGAAACCATCTCGACCGGCGAATACCCTGTGTCGCGCCCGCTGTTCTTCTACGTGAAGAAAGCGCACATCGGCGTGATCCCGGGACTGAAGGAATACGCCGAATTCTTCGTCGCTGACGAAGTTGCAGGCCCCGACGGCCCGCTCGCCGAATACGGCCTCGTTGCAGACCCGGAACTGGCAACCACACAAGAAGCCGTTGCAAACGAAGAAACCATGGGCAGCAATTCCTGATTGCTGACTTCGAACCGGGGCGCTTCGGCGTCCCGGTTTCACCTCCCGGCACTACATTCCTGACGGAGCATCTGCCATGCCTGTCCTCTGGCTTTTCCTAATCATTGTTGCCCTTTCCGCGATCGGCTTTGTCGTCGGCCGGGCCCGGGCCTACCAATCGGCCGGAGGAGATGCGCGCAATCTTCATTCCCTGCCGGGCTATTACGGCTATAACGTCGCCCTGACCGCACTGGTGCCCGCTCTTGCCGTTCTGGCTGTCTGGCTGCTCGCGCAACCGATGCTGATCGAAA
The DNA here is from genome assembly GCF_052826185.1 of Heliomarina sp. NCBI lineage: Bacteria > Pseudomonadati > Pseudomonadota > Alphaproteobacteria > Rhodobacterales > Roseobacteraceae > Heliomarina > Heliomarina sp. The sequence continues at coordinate 246,759 of NZ_JBRBUI010000055.1, forward strand.
ACTCAGTCTCCGAAATGATCCCGGATGAGATCATCGCCGAAGGTTCCAACCGCAGCCTCGTGATGAGCGATGTTCGCCGCGTCGCCAACGGCCTTGATCTCGCGGTCAGCAGTGGCGCCATGACGAATGACGAGGTCAACGCGCTTACAACGGACACATCCGACATCCGCGCGACACTTGGCAGCATCGGCGTCGCCCTTGGGTCCGACGTTTCGCCCGAAGTGCTCGCAGCGGCCCAGTCCTACCGGAGCAAAAGCTCCACTGGCACACTGGTGATGACGGTAGTGGTCCTGCTTCTCGCCATTGGCGGCCTCGCGCTTGCCTATACCCGGACCCACAAGGATTTCCGCGCCCGTAACGTGGTCGAACGCGGCGTTTTGGGCCTGCTGATCATTGCCGCCAGCCTCGCCATTCTCACAACGATCGGCATCGTTCTGTCGATGCTGTTCGAGACGATGAACTTCTTCCGGCTCCATCCCTGGACCGATTTCTTCTTTGGCGGCACGTGGTCTCCCAACTTCCGCGGCGACAGCGACCTCTCGATCCTGCCACTTCTTTGGGGCACGCTATATATCTCGTTCATCGCATTGCTTGTCGCGGTACCCATCGGGCTCTTCGCCGCCATCTACCTCTCGGAATATGCCAGCAATGCGGTACGCTCCATCGCCAAGCCGCTGCTTGAAATCCTCGCGGGCATCCCGACTATCGTTTACGGTCTCTTTGCACTGCTTACCGTTGGACCCATGCTGGTCAACGTCTTTGGACGCGGCGATCAGGGCCTGCTGGGCGTCGAATGGATGAGTGGCGCGACATCGGTTCTGACCGCAGGTGTCGTCATGGGCATCATGCTCATTCCATTCGTCTCCTCACTCTCCGATGACATCATCAACTCGGTGCCGCAAGCGATGCGCGATGGCTCGCTCGGTCTTGGCGCAACCAAGTCCGAAACCGTCCGTCAGGTCATCATGCCCGCCGCTCTACCGGGGATCGTCGGTGCCATCCTTCTTGCCGCCTCGCGCGCCATCGGTGAGACCATGATTGTGGTCATGGGGGCAGGGGCGATCGCCAAGTTCTCGCTCAACCCGCTTGAATCGATGACGACCATCACGACCCGGATCGTCAGCCAGTTGACCGGTGACACCGATTTTGCAAGCCCCGAGACGCTGGTCGCTTTCGCCCTTGGCCTGACGCTCTTCGTCCTGACGCTCGGCCTTAATATCTTGGCACTCTACATCGTGCGCAAATACCGGGAGCAGTACGAATGACTGACCTCACCAATTCACCCGCCGCCGGCGTACCCCGCCCGAAACACGGGACTTTGCTCACGCAGGACGCCCGTACCGCCAAGCGCAACGCGGCCGAGAAACGCTTTCAGATGTACGGTATGATTGCCATCGGCATCGGCCTGCTCATGCTGCTGGTTTTGGTGTTCACCATCGTGCGCAACGGCGCTGGCGCGTTTCAGCAAACCTTTATCACGCTCGACGTCCAGCTGCTCGAAGACAAGCTCGACAAGAACGGTAACCGTGATATCGAAGAGATTTCCAAGGTCTCTACCTTCGGATACTCGCCGCTGATCTCGCAGGCACTGGAAGACAAGATCGCTTCGGCGAACGTTCAGACCGAACTCTCTGGCAAGCAACTGGGCGACATCCTGTCCAAGAGCGCCGCGGCAACCCTGCGCGATTTTGTGCTGCGCCATCCCGAAACGATCGGGACCACAGTCAATTTCGAATTTCTCGCCAGCAGCCGGGTAGATGGCTATCTCAAGGGCCGCGTAACGCGCGACTCTATCGCCAATGACAAGAACATCTCGGTCGAACAGCTCGACGTGGTCGATCAGCTTGTCGAAAGCGGGTCCATCGAGAAGACCTTTAACCTCAGCTTCATCACCGGGGCAGATGCCTCGGACCAAAGACCGGAATCTGCCGGGATCGGCGTGGCAATGGTGGGGTCGCTCTTCATGATGCTGGTGGTGCTGGCACTGGCGCTGCCCATCGGTGTCGCGGCCTCGATCTATCTCGAGGAATTTGCGCCGAAGAACTGGATCACCGATATCATCGAAGTGAATATCTCGAACCTCGCCGCTGTTCCTTCCATCGTCTTCGGTATTCTCGGTCTCGCCGTGTTCATCAACTACATGCACCTGCCCATGTCCGCACCGCTTGTCGGCGGACTTGTGTTAACCCTGATGACACTGCCGACCATCATCATCTCAACACGGGCCTCGCTCAAGGCTGTGCCGCCTTCGATCCGCGATGCGGCGCTTGGTGTCGGGGCCTCGAAAATGCAGTCGGTGTTTCACCATGTGCTACCGCTCGCCACGCCGGGTATCCTGACAGGTACCATCATCGGACTGGCGCAGGCGCTCGGCGAAACGGCACCACTACTGCTGATTGGTATGGTAGGATTCATCGCCTCGAACGCCCCCGACAGCGTCGCAAGCGGCCTGCTGTCGCCGAACTCGGCCATGCCTGCGCAGATCTACGAATGGGCGAAACGCGCAGACCCGGCCTTTTATGAACGCGCCTGGGGTGGCATCATCATCCTGCTGCTGTTCCTGATTACAATGAATACAGTGGCCGTGATCCTACGCCGCCGCTTTGAACGCCGCTGGTAAGGGGAGAAGACACCATGAACCAGATGACCTCTGTGGAGAAAAAAGTGAACACCCAGGATATCAAGATCTCGGCCAGCGGGGTTCAGGTCTATTACGGCGACACGCACGCGATCAAGGATGTGGATGTCGAGATCGAAGACAAGACCGTCACGGCGTTTATCGGACCGTCCGGTTGTGGCAAGTCGACATTCCTGCGCTGCCTGAACCGGATGAACGACACCATCGATGTCTGCCGGGTCGAAGGCACGATCCTTCTCGACAACGAAGACATCTATGATCGCAAGGTCGATCCGGTGCAGCTTCGCGCCAAGGTGGGGATGGTATTCCAGAAACCGAACCCGTTCCCGAAATCGATCTATGACAACGTCGCTTATGGCCCGCGGATTCACGGCCTGTTCAAGAACAAGGCGGATCTGGACAACATCGTGGAAAGCGCCCTGCGTCGCGCCGCTATCTGGAACGAGGTCAAAGATCGCCTGAACGCGCCCGGCACCGGTCTGTCCGGCGGCCAGCAGCAACGTCTTTGCATTGCGCGCGCCGTCGCGACCGAACCCGAAGTGCTTCTCATGGACGAACCCTGTTCCGCGCTCGACCCGATCGCCACGGCCCAGGTCGAGGAACTGATCGACGAACTGCGGACCAACTATTCGGTAGTCATCGTGACCCACTCGATGCAGCAGGCCGCCCGCGTCAGCCAGAAAACCGCCTTTTTCCACCTCGGTAATCTCGTCGAATTCGGCGAGACGGGTCAAATCTTTACCAATCCCGAAGATCCGCGCACGGAAAGCTACATTACCGGCCGTATCGGCTGAAAAGGAGTCCTGTATCATGCAAGACCAGCACATCGCCTCCGCCTTCGACCGCGACCTCGAAGCCATTCAGGCGCGGATCATGAAAATGGGCGGCATGGTCGAAGCCGCCATCCGCAACTCGGCGCTCTCTCTCGAAACCCGCGATGAGGAACTGGCCGAGCAGGTGCGCCTTGGCGACAAAGCCATCGACGGCCTCGAAGAACTCATCAACGAAGACACCGCGCGTCTTATCGCGCTGCGCGCGCCGACGGCTGTTGACCTTCGCGTGGTTCTCTCGGTGCTCAAGATCAGCGGCAATCTCGAACGCGTCGGGGATTATGCCAAGAACATCGCCAAGCGCACCGGCATCCTGACCCAGATGCCGTCGGTAACCGGTAGTCCAGCCGCGCTGCGCCGCATGGCGCGCGAAGTCGAGATGATGCTCAAGAACGCGCTGGATGCCTATATCCATCGTGACGCCGAACTGGCCGCCGACGTGATCCAGCAGGACCGCGAAGTTGACCAGATGTATAACGCACTGTTCCGCGAATTCCTGACCTTCATGATGGAAGACCCGCGCAACATCACGCCCTGCATGCACCTGCACTTCATCGCCAAGAACATCGAACGGATGGGCGATCACGCGACATCCATCGCTGAGCAGGTGGTCTATCTGGTGTCCGGCGAACGGCCCGAGGAAGACCGCCCCAAGGCGGACACGACGTCGGAAACCGCAATTTAGGAACCGTAAGCCATGACTGCCAACCAACCCACAGTTCTGGTCGTCGAGGACGAACCCGCACAGCGCGAAGTGCTGGCCTACAATCTCGAAGCCGAAGGGTTCCGCGTGATACGGGCCGCCAGCGGCGATGAGGCGCTGCTGCTCGTAGACGAGGACATGCCCGACATCATCGTGCTGGACTGGATGATGCCAACGCTCAGCGGCATCGAAGTCTGCCGCCGGCTCAAAATCCGTCCAGAAACCCGCGGTATTCCGGTCATTATGCTCTCGGCCCGTTCCGAAGAGGTCGACCGCGTGCGGGGGCTCGAAACCGGTGCCGACGATTACGTGGTGAAACCTTATTCCGTGATCGAGCTGATGGCCCGGGTCCGCTCGCAGCTGCGCCGGGTGCGCCCCGCGACCGTCGGTCTGCGGCTCGAGTTCGACGACATCGTACTCGACGCCGAAACCCACAAGGTCAGCCGCTCGGAAAAACCGCTCAAGCTTGGCCCGACCGAGTTTCGGCTCCTTTCCACCTTCATGGAAAAGCCGGGTCGCGTCTGGAGCCGCGAACAACTGCTGGACCGTGTCTGGGGGCGCGACATTTACGTCGATACCCGCACCGTCGACGTGCACATCGGCCGTCTTCGCAAATCACTGACCCAGCATGGGGGTCCGGACCCGGTCCGCACCGTACGCGGGGCAGGTTACGCCCTCGGCTGAAGAATCAATTGGCAGTGCAATAAAACGAAAGACGTGGCCACAAACGGCCACGTATTTTTGCTTGGATCATTCGGGCGAACTGTGATGAATGCCGTCACACGCGCGGACAATCTCGTAATGCTGGCCGGCAGCAACGCGTAAGGTAAGGTTCCAACGCCCTGCTTGACGGTGAGACGTTCACGGCCCCTCAATTCGTTATGGTGTCTTATCCACCTCGGACAACTGCCCGACAAGATCCGCGATACTGGCTGCCATGTTTTCCTGCTGTCGTGCCGCTGCCGAGATCCTTCCGAGCGCATCGCTTGTCTTATCCACGCCGTCAAGGATCGCTTCGAAAGCGGTCTTTGCGGCTTGCGAATGGTCGGTGCCTGTCTGCACCCGCTCGACGGATCCTGAGATCAACCTCGTGATGTCCTGGGCCGCAGTGGAACTGCGCTCGGCCAGTTTGCGAACTTCGTCGGCGACAACCGAAAATCCGATCCCGTGCTCGCCCGCGCGCGCGGCTTCTATGGCGGCGTTAAAGGCCAGAAGATTGGTCTGGTTGGCGATCTCGGAAATAGTCGACACGATGTCCGAGATCTCGCTTGAGGATCGCTGGATCAGCTCGATCGACGCAATCGCGTTGGTCAAGGCATCAAGTCCCGTATCAGCACTGTTCCGCGCGTCTTTGGTCAGAACAAATGCGTTGGAGGTCGATGTTGCCAGCTGGTCGTTGAACTGACCCAGTTCGCCGAATATCTTGCCCAGTTTTGAGGCCTTCGCCGTAATCTTCTGTTCCAACTCGACCTGGTCGGTCACGTCATAGCCAAACATCACGATGCCGACCGGTTCACCGTCATGATTCAGTATCGGTGCATAGACCGACTGCAGATAAACATCGTGACCGAATTTGCCGGCATAGTGACCCTTCTCGAATTGGAATTTTCCGGCTCGAAGTTCAATCCAGAAATCTCGATATTCCTGTGAACGGACGCGGTCAGCCGAGCACAGGGTCGAATGGTGCTGGCCGAACAACTCTACCTGCGAATATCCCGTCACGCGCTCGAAATTGGTGTTCAAACTCAACAGCTTGCCCGTCAGGTCGAGGCGGGCCATCACCTCGGCCCGGTCAATGGCGGCCAGTTGGCTGGCTTGGTCCGCCGCCAGTGCTGTCTCTGCGGAGATATCGGCTACGATGGCCAAGATCTTCTCGAGCCTTCCTTTCAAGTCCAGCACGGGAATATGCATGGCCCTCGTTAGAATTTCGTCGCCGTCCTTGGCCTGGATCCGAATTTCACCATTTTCCACGGGACCCTGTCTCAGGCAAGACCACGATTCGATATTGTTCCTTTCCCTGGACTCAGCGGATAGATAACTCTTACCGACCGCACTCGCCTGATCCGGGTAGCCTGTAAGTTCCAAATACCGCTCATTGGCGGCCGTCACTATGCCCTCCGGGTCCACTTCAGCGACGGCATGAACCCGCTTCAGTCCTTCGTTGATGCATTCAAAGGCGACAGCCGATCTCTGCAGGCAGGTCTTATCGATCACAATCACTCTGACCGACGAAACGGCGCCAGCCGCGTCCAGTCTAGGAAGGAAGACTGCGTCGACCCAGAACAATGTCCCGCCGTCACCTGTCAGAAAAAAACTGCGCGAAAATACCTTACCCCGCAGAATATCCTCATTTGCGGTTGCCAGATCTTTTTGCGTATTCTCTGCAAACAGATCGTCCAGTGACAGGCACGTCGCACCTGCCTCGATATATCCTGTCAGCGCGAAGAATTGCTCATTCGCGCTCAATACTCGCAATTCTTGATCCAGCTGAACCGAAGGGAACGCGTCGCCAAATGCTGAAATCTCGCCTGTCAGGTCTTCGACAAGGGAACGCGTCGCTGTAACATCGGTCGCACAGCATAGCACGCTCTCGTGTTCTCCATTCGCTCCGACAATCGGCACAAAAGACGCCCGCAGCCAGATCACCTCACCGTCGCGACGGACATGCAGGTATTCACCCGATTTCGACTGACCCGAAGCAAGATCCAACCAGAACTGGCGATACTCCTTCGTCTTTGTTAGCGTCTTGTCGCACAACAGCCTGTGCGATTGGCCAAGGATATCGTCGATATCGTAATCGATCAGATCCAGAAAACGGCTATTGGCGTGGATAACCCGGCCCTTGAGGTCGTATTCAATCTGCGGACAGCAAAGGTCCAAAGCTTTCAACCGGCGAGCCTGTCGCTCCGCTTTGCCGGTGTCATCCATAGCGGAAATGCAGAGCAAGACCCGGTCTGAATGCAATTCTCCGCTATTCAGCCGCCGGTAAAAAGCCTCGGCCTGCCTTGTTTCGCCATCGGGGGATGACATGGCGAGAACGGATTTCGCGGAACCGGTCCGGGACAGCTCCGCCCACGTCTTGCGACACTGCGTACCGGTTTCCGGCTCATCGGCCCAAAGCGCTTCGTGCGAAGCTCCGATCAACTCATCGTGGTCGCGCCCCGCAAGCAGGTAAAGCGGGCCATTGGCCTCGATGATCCTGCCATCCGTGTCCAGTTCGGCAATGGCCCGACCCTTTTCCAGCGCCGCGATCCGCTGCAGCGCAAGCGGCGAGCCAGTCGGTTCCTCCTGCGCGACCAATATCAGATTGCCCAGCGGATCCTTGTGCAGCACGCCCGTAAGAACACGGGTCGGATCATCGACGAGGGGCAGGCGGACCTTGACCAAAGAATCCTGCGTCATCACGGCCAGTGTTTTTTCCCAAGCGCCTTCCGGGCCGATGAGATCCATCACCATCGCCCCTTCCGCACGTCCGGTCGGTGCAAGGGTGTCGGCCATCGCGTTACATTCCAGAATGCAGCCGCTCTTTGGGTCAATACGAAGGAGGTACATCTGGTCTGCAATCGCCCCGGCCAGAGCGATGGTGTCGTCAGGCGATAGGGTTATCGGCATGAACTGGGCAGTCCTTCTGGATGGCACGACTTCGTTTGCGCGCGTCTCTGGCTGGATACCCAAACGTCGTTAACGAATACTTTCCATTAGCCCCCAGGAAGTGGCGATCAGACCCTCGCAAAAAAAAAGAAACGCGCGTCTTTCGACGCGCGTTTCCCAATAACTCTTTCACCCTAGATAATTCAGGCGGTGCTGGCTTTTTCTTTCCGTCTGGAGCCCATCGAAGCGATGCGGCTGACCACCACGAAAAAGACCGGCACGAACAGGATGTTCAGCACGGTACCGGTAATCGTACCGCCAAGAACGCCGGTACCGATCGCGGTCCGCCCGCCTGCACCGGCCCCCGAGCTGAGTACCAGCGGCAGTACGCCAAGCGAGAAAGCCATAGAGGTCATGATGATCGGGCGGAAACGCAGCCTTGCCGCATGGGTCGCTGCATCCCAGAAATTTTCGCCGCTCTCGTAACGATCACGGGCGAATTCCACGATCATGATGGCGTTCTTGCCGGTAAGACCGATCACCGTGAGCAACCCGACCTGAAAGAAAACACCGTTGTCGAAACCGCCAATCCAAGCGCTACCGACCGCACCAAGGACACCAATGGGCATTGCAAGCATGACCGCCACTGGAATGGCCCAGCTTTCGTAAAGCGCGGCGAGGGCGAGAAAAACGGCCGCCAGAGCAAGCGCATAAAGGAACGGAGCCTGCGAACCGGATTCGCGTTCTTCCAGCGACAAGCCGGTCCAGGCGACGGCATAGCCGGGGGGCAGTTGCTGGGCGAGTCGCTCGATCTCGGCCATGGCTTCGCCCGAGCTCACGCCGGGTGCTGGAGACCCCTGAAGTTGCATCGAAGGAACGCCGTTGTAGCGGATTACACCCTGTGGGCCGTAGGTCCAATTGCCGGTCGCAAAGTTTGAAAAGGGCACAAGACTGCCACTTGCGTTGCGTACCCGCCATTTCGCGATGTCCGAGGGCGCGGTCCGTGAATCAGCCTGACCCTGAACATAAACTTTCTTGATCCGTCCACGGTCGAGGAAGTCATTCACATAACTTCCAGCCCAGGCAATATTCAGCAGATTGCCGACACTGGTTGCGGAAACCCCCATTGCACCGGCTTTGCGCCAGTCGATATCAAGATTGTACTGTGCCGCATCCTCAAGGCCGTTCGGCCGCATAGATGCAATCAGCGGGCTTTGCGCCGCCATGCCCAGCATCTGGTTGCGCGCCGTCAACAATTGTTCGTGCGTCTGACCGCCTCGCGCCTGAAGGTAAAAATCAAAGCCCGAAACGTTGCCAAGTTCGATAACCGAAGGGGGCACGATCGGGAACACCATCGCATCCCGGATACCCTGAAACGCACCAAATGCACGACCAGCGACCGACTGGACGCTCAACGACGGATCTTCCCGTTCGCTCCAGTCTTTCAGCCGGACGAATGCGAGTCCCATGTTCTGCCCTTGTCCGGCAAAGCTGAAACCGACCACGCCGAACATGGACTCGACCGCGTCGCCCTCCTGATCGAGGAAATAGTCTTCAGCCTGTTTGACGACGTCCAGCGTGCGTTCTGCGGTCGCGCCGGTCGGACCCTGTACAAGCGTGAACAGGATGCCCTGATCCTCGTCAGGCAGGAACCCGGTCGGCGTGCGCATGAAAAGAAAGACCACCGCAGCGCCCAGCATCAGGTAAATCACGCCCACGCGGAACGGACGCCGGACCAGCCAGCCGACCGATCCGCTGTAGCCTCGTGTCAGCCAGTCAAAGAACCGGTTGAACGGACGGAAAAGACGTCCAGAACCATGCGCCTTGGGCTTGAGGATCGCGGCGCAGAGTGCCGGCGTGAGTGTGAGTGCCACGAAAACCGACAGCGCCATCGCCGAAACGATGGTGATCGCGAATTGCTTGTAGATCACGCCGGTCGAGCCGCCAAAAAAGGCCATCGGCACGAAAACGGCTGAAACCACCACTGCGATGCCGATCAATGCGCCGGTAATCTGGTCCATAGATTTGCGCGTCGCTTCAAGCGGTGACAACCCTTCCTCTTCCATGATCCGTTCGACGTTTTCGACAACGACGATGGCATCATCCACAAGCAGACCAATCGCCAACACCATCGCCAGCATCGTCAGCGTGTTGATGCTGAAGCCCAAGACAGCCATGATACCAAGCGTCCCCAAAAGAACGACAGGAACGGCAAGTGTCGGGATAAGCGTCGCGCGGAAGTTCTGAAGGAACAGGAACATCACAAGGAAGACGAGCACGATCGCTTCGATCAACGTATGCAGCACGGCCTCGATTGAAATTTCGATGAACGGCGTGGTGTCGAAAGGAATGACGTAATCCATGCCTTCCGGGAAGAACTGCGAGAATTCCTCGACCCGTTCCTTGACCATTTCCGCCGTATCAAGCGCGTTTGCGCCGGGGGCGAGGTTGATCGCCATCCCTGAAGCCGGTCCGCGATTGTAGCGCGCGATGGTTGCATAGTTTTCGGCGCCAATCTCAACCTCGGCCACGTCCTGAAGCAGCACGAGTCCGCCGTCAGTTTCGGCCCGCAGGACAATCTGGCGGAAGTCTTCCGGTGTCTGCAGCAGCGACTGCGCGGTGATGGTCGCGTTAAGTTGTTGGCCATCGACTGTCGGCAAGGTGCCGAATGCGCCAGCCGAGATCTGCGCATTCTCTGCCGAAACGGCTGCAACCACGTCAGACGGGGTAAGTTCATAGGCCGCCAGCTTGGAGGGGTCGAGCCAGATCCTCATGGCGTATTGGGCGCCAAAGACCTGTACATTGCCAACGCCTTCGATCCGGCTCAGGTCGTCGACCATGGTCGAGACGAGATAATCCGAAAGGTCTTCCTGCTGGAACGTTCCATCGGGCGAAATAAGCCCGATCACCATCAGGAAGCCAGACGATGACTTACTGACTGAAACCCCCAGTCGCTGCACCTGTTCGGGAAGCGAAGAGGTGGCCTGCGCCATCTTGTTTTGAACCTGAACCTGCGCGATGTCCGCATCGGTGCCGGTTTCAAAGGTCAGCGTAATCGTCGCGGTCCCGGCAGAGGTCGAGCTCGACGAAATATAGCGAAGCCCATCCAATCCGGTCATCTGCTGTTCGATCACCTGCGTGACCGTGTTGGCGACGGTTTCTGCCGAAGCACCGGGATAATTCGCGTTGATCGACACCGAAGGAGGCGCGATTTCGGGATATTGTGCGACCGGGAGCGTCACCATCGACAAGAGACCAATCCCCATGACGATGATCGAAAGGACCCAAGCAAAAATCGGGCGGTCTATGAAAAAGCGAGCCATGGTGGTCTCCGGTCAGTCAGGCAACAGGTGGGATCAGTGTATGTCGGCTAACGCGTGTTCGATTTGTATTATTCTGTTTCCGCAGGGGTTTCGCGCTCTTCGGCATTGACCGTTGCACCCGGTGCCACAATTTGCAGGCCTTCGACGATCACGCGGTCGCCGGTTTCCAGACCCGAAGCGACAACCCAGTCAGAGCCCCGATCTTGCAGGATTTCGAGATTACGTAGCTCGACCACGTTCTCGCTGTTGACCACAAGCGCCGTCGGACGACCGCGGCGATCCCGGCTAACCGCTTCCTGTGGGGTCAATATGACATCCCGGGCAACGGTCGTCGGCATGTTGACCTGAACGTACATGCCTGGAAGCAGCAGCTTGTCAGGATTGGCAAAGCTCATACGCAGCAGAACGACCCCGGTCTGCTCGTCCACGTGCGGCTCGGCAGCGGTGAGGCGTCCGGCGTGCTCGTACTCCGTGCCATCGGCAAGGATCAGGGTGACATCGGCGGCGCCACTGGACTCCGTCACTTCGCTCTTTTGTTGACGGCGCCAGGCCAGCAAATCGGCAGCGGACTGGGTCACGTCGACGAACACCGGGTCGATCACCCGGATGACAGTCAGGGGATCGGCTTGTCCGTTGGTCACCAGCGCACCCCGGCTTGTCATCGACAGCCCGATTTCGCCCGACAGGCGCGCGTGGATCGTCGTCTTGTCAAGTTCGATCTGCGAACTCTGAAGCTGCGCGCGCGCGACTTCCAGTTGGGCACGGGCGGAATCGCGGGCCGTGATGGAGTCGTCAAGCGCCTGCTGGCTGCTGACGTTCCGGGCGGCCAGCGCTTCGATCCGCTGCTCGTCACGCTCGGCCGCATCAAGCTGTGCCTGTGCCGCATTGACCGACGCCTTGGCTTGCGCAACGGCGGCTTCGTATGTGGCCGGGTCGATCTTGTAGAGAGGGTCACCCGCTTCGACGGTTTCGCCTTCCTTGAAGAGTTGCTCGGTGATGATACCCACGACCTGCGGTCTGACTTCGGATTGCTCAGACGCCTTGACGCGACCGGGCAGGGTGGTCGTCAAGGTTACGTCTTCGGCCGCAAGGGTCACTACGGTCACGGTCGGCGCGGCATTCTGGGCCAGCGCATCGCCGGCGGCCAGAACGCTGCCAAGCACGAAAGACGCAGCCAAGGCCCTAAAGGTCGTATTTCTGATCATAAGGAAAAAGCCTCTGAAACGGTGTACAGATCGTGCATACTTTGTGCATCGATGGTGCACTGCGATTTTTGGTATTCTTTCAGCAATACCGCAAAGTCAACACTTGCATCCTGATAGATATTATTGCTCAAATTTGCACAGGGCCTCGATGCCGAAAATTGCGGCAGATGACCCTAAGAATTTCCGGCGAACATGGATGGGTTTGACCGGTTGACATAACGATCCTTTGTGGTCATAAGCGCCGAACCTGGCCGAACCGTTCGTGCCGGGTTTGTTATTCATTCGCCCAATTAAAGGGCGCGCTGTCCGAGGTGATCGCTGATTTCCATCAGGGATCGAAAACACCCTAACGGGGACCACAGGATGCGGCAACGAAAAGGAAAGACGCATGTTTGCGGTCATCAAGACCGGCGGCAAGCAGTACAAGGTTCAGGCGGGTGATATGCTCCGCGTTGAACGTCTGGCTGCAGACGCTGGCGAAAAAGTCCAGTTCAACGAAATCCTGATGCTGGGCGGTGACAGCCCTGTTGTCGGTTCTCCGCTCGTCGCGGATGCCGGTGTACAGGCCGAGATCATCGATCAGATCAAGGGTGACAAGGTCATCCACTTTGTAAAGCGCCGTCGTAAGCATTCGTCCAAGCGCACAAAGGGCCACCGTCAGAAGCTGACCCTCGTCAAGATCACTGACATCCTGGCATCGGGCGCAGAAAAATCGGACGTCAAGGCTGCCATCGGCACCGGTTCCGTAAGCGTTTCGGCTCCTGCCGCTGCACCGGCTCCGAAAAAGGAAAAGGCCAAGCCCGCAAAAGCGGCCACCGCATCCGGCGCAGACGACTTGAAAAAGCTCTCGGGTGTTGGCCCGGCGCTTGAAAAGAAGCTGCTCGAAGCTGGCATCACGACCTTTGCACAGATCGCTGCATGGACGGACGCAGATGTAGCTGATATGGACGAGAAACTGTCGTTCAAAGGCCGTATCGAGCGTGAAGGCTGGATCGAACAGGCCAAAGAACTGGCTAAAGGCTAAGGAGAGAAAGCATGGCACATAAAAAAGCAGGCGGTTCCTCCCGTAACGGTCGCGACTCTGCCGGTCGCCGCCTTGGTGTGAAACTCTACGGTGGCCAGTCGGCTATCGCAGGCAACATCATCGTGCGTCAGCGCGGCACCAAGTTCTGGCCGGGCGAGGGTGTTGCTCTGGGCAAGGATCACACGATCTTTGCGACGACTGACGGCGCTGTGACCTTTCACAAGGGTCTCAAGGGACGCACCTTTATTTCGGTTCTCCCAGTGGCGGAGGCCGCTGAGTAAGCCGTACCCCGAATTGGGAAAATTCAAGGGATCGGCGAAAACGCCGGTCCCTTTTCCCGTTTTAATCCGGCGGGGTAACAGGGGGGAAGATTTGTTACGCGGCCGCGATATGTGACCCGGAGGAGGATCACAAAATGAAATTGGATCAGATAATAAATCAACCGGTTATTGAAACGGAACGGTTCGACCTGCGCCCGCTGCGCCGCTCGGATCAAGGTCTCATTGAACTCTACGCAAGCGACAAGCGTATCGCGACGATGACCACGTCGATCCCGCATCCTCTGCCACCGGGCAGTACCGAGGCTTTCGTAGCGCGTGGCATGGCGGATAACCGGGACGAGGATATCTGGGCCATGGACGCGACCAAATCCGGTGGGGCCGAGGTGATGGGTCTGATCGCGTTGAAACGTATGGACCGCAACCAATCTGAAGTCGGCTACTGGGTCGCGCCGATCTACTGGAATACCGGTCTGGCTTCTGAAGCCGTGCAAGCGCTGATCGAGGCGAATCCGATGCAGAATTCGACCATGTTCGCCAGCGTGTTCCAGGACAACCCGGCCTCGGCTCAGGTCCTGACCCATTGCGGTTTCAAATATCTCGGCGATGCCGAAAGCTATTCTGTATCCCGGGGGGCGACGGTCGCGACCTGGACCTATAGCCGAACCCTGAAAGGATAGACCGGACAGCGAGATCACGTCGCATTCCGGTCCTGTAACATCCGGATAAATGGTCTGCCTGTTTCAGCACAGCTTGAGAACGGCAGGCCGATCCGATAAATCCGCCTCGAACGCGGAAGAAATGGACGATACGCGATGAAATTTCTCGATCTCGCAAAGGTCTATATCCGCTCCGGTGGCGGCGGGGGCGGTTGCGTCAGCTTTCGCCGCGAAAAGTACATCGAATATGGCGGCCCCGATGGCGGCGATGGCGGAAAGGGCGGTTCGGTCTGGGCCGAAGCTGTCGACGGCCTCAATACGCTGATCGATTTCCGCTACCAGCAGCATTTTTTCGCCAAGTCAGGACAACCCGGCATGGGACGGCAGCGCACCGGCAAGGACGGCGACGACATCGTGCTGCGCGTTCCGGTTGGCACGGAAATCCTCGACGAGGACGAAGAAACCGTCATCGCCGACCTGACCGAGGTCGGTCAGCGTGTCGAACTGGCGCGCGGCGGTAACGGTGGCTGGGGCAATCTCCATTTCAAATCTTCGACCAACCAGGCTCCGCGCCGCGCTAATCCCGGTCAGGAAGGCGTCGAGCGTACCCTGTGGCTGCGCCTAAAACTGATCGCCGATGTCGGTTTGCTCGGTCTTCCGAATGCTGGCAAATCGACTTTCCTTGCGGCAACGTCCAACGCCAGGCCCAAGATCGCGGATTACCCCTTTACCACGCTGCACCCCAATCTCGGCGTTGTGGGCGTCGACAATGTTGAATTCGTGGTGGCGGATATCCCGGGGCTCATTGCGGGTGCGCACGAAGGCCGCGGCATCGGTGACCGCTTTCTCGGCCATGTGGAACGCTGTTCGGTGCTGTTGCATCTTGTCGATGGAACATCCGAGGATATCGCGGCCGATTACCAGACGATCATCGACGAGCTCGAAGCCTATGGCGGTGACCTCGCCTACAAGTCGCGCATCACCGCGCTTAACAAGATTGACTCGCTGGACGACGAAGAGCGCATAGCCGCGCGCGACGCCTTGGCCGAAGCCTGCGGTTCAACGCCGATGATGATGTCGGGTGTCAGTCGCGAAGGCGTCACCGAAGTCCTGCGTGCCCTTCGTGCGGAAATTGATGAGGACCGCTTGCGCCAGAACCCCGAACCGGAGGAAACCGAGTGGCGTCCCTGATCCCGGCGACGCGCGTAGTCGTCAAGATAGGCTCCGCCCTTTTGGTTGACCGTGCGAGTGGTGATTTGCGTTCCGACTGGTTACATGCGCTTGCCGATGACGTGGCATGGCTGCGCGGGCAGGGTGTGGATGTCTTGATCGTCTCCTCCGGTTCCATTGCTCTGGGACGCGGCGTGCTGAAACTCGGTCTCAACACGCTGGCACTGGAACAGTCACAGGCCGCTGCCGCCGTCGGACAGATTCGGCTGGCCCGCGCCTACGAAGAGGCGCTCACACCTCATGGAATCACTGCGGCCCAGGTGCTCGTCACGCTCGAGGACAGCGCTGACAGACGCCGCTATCTCAACACCCGCGCCACGCTGGGTACGCTTCTCGGTCTGAATGTCGTTCCAATCGTCAATGAAAACGACACCATTGCGACGGATGAAATCCGCTACGGCGACAATGACAGGCTGGCGGCGCAGGTTGCTGTAACGGTTGGTGCCGATCGGTTGGTTCTGCTGTCCGATGTCGACGGATTCTATTCGGCCAATCCGCTTCAGGATCCCGATGCAAAGCGCTTTGACCGGATCGACCAGATCACCCCCGAAATCGAGGCGATGGCAGGCGACGCAGGCTCGGGCCTCTCCAAGGGCGGCATGAAGACCAAGATCATGGCAGCCAAGGTGGCAACAGCGGGTGGCTGCGATATGGCCATCACGAACGGCTTCGCGCACAATCCGCTGCGCCTGCTGCAGGACGGGGCACCCTCTACCTGGTTCGCAGCGCAGGATGACCCGAGAACGGCGCGCAAGCGCTGGATCGCGGCGATGAAACCGCGCGGCGAAATCGTGATCGACGCGGGCGCAGGCAACGCGCTGGACGAAGGAAAAAGTCTGTTGCCTGCTGGCGTGACCGGCGTATCCGGCAGGTTTGGACGTGGCGACCCGGTTCTTATCCTCGATGCGTCGCGTCAGCCCCTCGGTCAGGGACTGGCGCGCTATACCAATGTCGAAGCCGACCGTATCAAGGGTTGCCGTTCCGCGGATATCGAGGAATTGCTTGGTTACCCCGCCCGCGCGGCGCTGATTCACCGCGATGATATGGCGCTATGACCCTTCTTTGGGTTAAAAATATCCCCGCCGGAGGCATGAAATCCTTCCCAGACAAAACCATGAGGCCCGCACCATGAAAGATCTTGAAAACATCTCAGCCCTCATGCGGGACATCGGGCGTCGCGCCAAGGCCGCGTCACAAGAACTCGCGTTCGCCTCGCCGGAACAAAAATCCACAGCGCTTGAATTGGCCGCCGATGCGATCTGGTCCCGGCGTGCCGAGATCATCGACGCCAATGCCAAGGACATGGCTTTCGGAGAGGAAAGAAACCTCTCTGCAGCCATGATGGATCGGCTCATGTTGGACGAGCCGCGCATCAAGGCCATGGCCGACGGTCTGCGTTCCGTCGCCGCTCAAAAGGATCCGGTCGGGTCGATACTGAGCGAATGGGACATGCCTTCCGGGCTTCATATCCAGCGTGTGAGAACACCTCTGGGGGTAATCGGTGTCATATACGAAAGCCGTCCCAACGTGACGGCGGATGCCGGCGCGCTTTGCCTTAAGTCCGGTAATGCCGCGATCCTGCGCGGAGGGTCGGAGAGTTTTCATTCGGCGCAAGCGATCCACGGCTGTCTTGTCGAGGGGCTGAAACACGCCGAATTACCCGTCGACGCGATCCAACTTGTCCCCACGCGGGACCGGGCGGCCGTATCCGAAATGCTCACTATGACCGATACGATCGACGTCATCGTCCCTCGGGGCGGCAAGGGACTTGTCGGGCTCGTGCAGCGCGAGGCGCGGGTGCCGGTCTTTGCCCATCTCGAAGGGATCGTGCATATCTACATCGACAAGTCAGCGGATCCGTTGAAAGCCGTTGAGATCGTTTTGAATGCCAAGACGCGGCGCACCGGGATCTGCGGCGCAGCTGAGTGTCTACTGGTGCACCGTGATGTCGTCGATACCATTGGCAAGGACGTAATCTCCGCGCTGATCGACAAGGGTGTCGAGGTTCATGCTGAA
Source organism: Heliomarina sp. (assembly GCF_052826185.1). Lineage (NCBI taxonomy): Bacteria > Pseudomonadati > Pseudomonadota > Alphaproteobacteria > Rhodobacterales > Roseobacteraceae > Heliomarina > Heliomarina sp. Next base: position 264,256 of record NZ_JBRBUI010000055.1, read on the forward strand.
GGTGAGCTGGGAAAAGCCGCCGGGGCAATCCCTGCAAGCGACGAAGATTGGGGCAAGGAATACCTCGACATGATTATCGCGGCCCGTGCCGTCGATGGCGTGGATGGAGCCATCGCTCATATCCGGAAATACGGCTCGAACCATACGGATTGCATCATCGCCGAAGACGCGGATACGGTCGCGCGCTTTTTCCAACGGCTCGACAGTGCGATCCTGATGCATAACGCATCCACGCAATTCGCGGATGGAGGAGAGTTCGGCATGGGCGCCGAGATCGGAATCGCCACCGGCAAGATGCATGCCCGTGGGCCGGTTGGCGCCGAGCAACTGACCAGCTTCAAATACCTTGTGACCGGAAACGGAACGCTGCGCGCCTGAGGATCAGTACCGGATTTCAACACGCTCCGGATCGTGACCGAATTCGACCTTGCGGCCAAGCTTTGTTGCCATCTCGGCGAGCAGGGGAAACTGAACCGTTGCAGATGATGCGGTTCCGGAAACGGGTGCCTCGCCAAGCGTATTCCACAGGACGGGGTCCAGACTGACCGTGTTACCTGTGCCAGTGATTTTCCAATGGTCGTGTTCCTGATCGACCCGGATAGTCCCGCCCTGCGGTAGGGCGGTTTCGCAGCAGAGCAGGGCAAGAAAGGCAAGACGAACCATCGGGCGAGGATGCGGATCGGATGGTACCCAGGACATTTCGATGCGACCAGTCTTGCTGATATCCTTGAGGACCGACATGATCTCTTTCCGTCCCATCATCTGTTCACCCGCCGCCCCGAAGGCGATGCGAAAGAACCGAATGCGGGCATTAGCATTACGGACGCTGGTGGATATCAGCTCCATTTCGGGACCGGGCGTCGCACCGGTCAATTCGAGCAGCTCAAGCCCGTTCGCTATCGCACCGATTGGACTGATCAGGTCATGACAGATACGCGATCCGACAAGTACCGATATATCCAGGTTGTGATCGGTCATAGAGTCACCTACTTATCAGTCACACCATGTCAGACATGAACGCCATACTCGCGCCAGGCATGCTGGTCCGCCACCCTGACCAGCCCGATTGGGGCATCGGACAGGTGCAATCAAACATCGGCGGGAAAATCACAGTCAATTTCCAGAACCATGGCAAGGTCGTCATCGATGGGTACAACATTGAACTCGTACCGATATTTGATGCGTGAAACTGGTTTAATATTCCTTAACACAACTTGGGCGGGCTGTAGAGAGCATTGTATTCAAATGCCAAAGCAGGCTATTTGCCTGCCGACTTAACCGGTGAGAGAGTCCATGCCTGACAGCGGACCTTCTTTTTCTGTATTTCTCGCAGAGAGCGAACGCGACCTGCTGGAAGCGCAGTCTTTGCGTTACGAGGTTTTCGTACGCGAACTGGGCGCGACGGGCGAAGGCGTGGATCACCAGGCGCGGATCGAGACGGACCGGTTCGATCGATATTCCGACCACCTGCTGCTGCGCGACGATACAAAGGGAATGGTGGTCGGTGTCTATCGCCTTTTGCGCGAGGACCAAGCCGAACAGGCAGGGTGCTTTTACACAGAGAGCGAATTCGATCTGAGCAAGCTCAAGGTGAGCGGTCGACGGCTGCTGGAACTGGGCAGGTCCTGCCTTCATCGCGACTACAGAGGTGGGATTGCGATGTTTCACCTCTGGAACGCGCTGACGGACTATGTCACGTCGCACGGGATCGAGGTGCTTTTTGGAACGGCCTCTTTCCACGGGACGGACGCGGAGAAGTTGGCCGAACCGTTATCGATGCTCTACCACAACCATCTTACGCCCGAAGGGCTGCGCGTGCACGCGCTTTCCGAACACTATCAGACGATGTCCCTGCGCTGTCCGGAAGATATCGACCGGAAATCAGCGATGAAACAGGTCCCGGCGCTGATCAAAGCTTATCTGCGCCTTGGCGGCACCGTCGGCGATGGCGCCTATGTCGATCACGCTTTCAACACGACCGATGTGTGCCTGATCCTAGATACCCGCGCGATTAACGCGCGACAGCAACGCATGTATTCAGGTCTGCGCCAGACATGACCACGTGGAAAAGTGACGCCAATCCCGACCCGGTGCATGTGTCGCCATTTGGGTGGCTGCTTGTCATGCTGCGCGGCTTGCCGCTGGGTCTGCTCGTTTTCGGGGGGCTTCTGGTCCTGCTGACGATCCGGCTGGTCGAGCGTCCTCTCTTTGGGCTCCATCGGCCTGTCACGCCTTACATTACGCAGTTCGTGTGCCGCAATGCGCTCCGCATCATGGGCATTGGATTTTACGTGCATGGCGACCTGATGAAAGGGCAGGGGGCAGTTGTCGCCAATCATGTTTCATGGCTCGACATTTTCTCACTGAACGCGCGAAAACGAGTCTACTTCGTTTCCAAGGCTGAAGTGGCCAGATGGCCGGGAATTGGCTGGCTCGCACAGGCCACTGGCACCGTTTTCATCGAAAGGGACCGTCGCAAGGCGCGCGATCACACGCGGTTGTTCGAAGATCGTCTGTCTGCCGGTCACAAGCTGTTGTTCTTTCCAGAAGGAACATCGACCGACGGGCTAAGGCTCTTGCCGTTCAAGACGACCTTGTTTGAACCCTTCTTTTCCGAACCGCTGCACGATGCGATGCAGGTACAGCCCGTTTCCGTTGTCTATCACGCGCCAGCGGGTATGCCTGATCGGTTTTACGGCTGGTGGGGCGACATGGATTTCGGCAGTCACCTACTCAAGACGCTCTCAAACGCGCGACAGGGGCGGGTCGAACTCTTTTACCACCCCCCGTTGAAAGTGGCGGATTTCGCCAATCGCAAAGCACTTGCTGCGGCTTGTGAAAATGCCGTGCGAAAAGGATTGGAAACCGGGCTGGCTATTGCGCCAGGTGGGCAATAGCGGCCTCAAGCCGATCATCGCCCCAGAACAGTTCATCCCCGGCAATAAAGCTTGGCGCACCAAATATGCCAAGCGCCATGGCTTTTTCGACGTTATCCTTAAGCGCCTGTTTTGCTTTTGGTTCCGAGGCTTTCTCGACCAGATCATCCGGCAGCCCGCTTTGCACCAAAAGCTCGCGCAGGCCGTCAGGGTCCGAAATTCTTTTACCTTCGCCGAATTCCGACCTGTAGATCGCGCGGCAGAATTCGGGACCATTGTCACTCTCAAGAGCAAGGATCGCCGTCCGCGCCGCGAGTACGCTATTTTGCGGAAAGGGATCCGGGCGAGCAAAGGGCAGGCCGCGCGCGGCACAAAGCCGCTCCATGTCGCGCCACATATACTGTCCTTTGACCGGGTAAAGATTGAAAGGCGAACTGTCCCAGCCCTGTGCTTTGAATATCGGTCCGAGCCAGAAGGGATGCCAGGATACCGCCACGCCGGCCTTGTCTGCCATTTCTTCGATCCGCATTGCAGAGAGGTAGGAGTAGGTAGAAGCGAATTCGAACCAGAACTGAAGCACCGGACGTGTCATGACTAATATGCCTTTGCCGATAAAAATCCCGCAAACTTTGCATCGGGCACAGCTTCTGTCAAACAGGACTTGCACCCATTATCCGCATGGCCTATACGCGCGCCATTCAAAACCCGCAGGCGGGGTTTGGGCCGATGGGGGAGACATCCCTAAAGGTCCGCCGGTTGGAGCACACGCTCTCAATACCCCCGCCGAGGCGAAACCGGAAAGGTAAACAAGCATGGCTCTTCCTGAGTTCACCATGCGTCAGCTGCTCGAAGCTGGCGTTCACTTTGGTCACCAGACACAGCGCTGGAACCCCCGCATGGCGCCGTACATCTACGGTGACCGCAACGGCATCCACATCATGGACCTCACGCAGACTGTTCCGATGCTGGACCAGGCGCTGCAAGTCATCCGTGAAACCGTTGCGAAAAACGGCCGGATCCTCTTTGTCGGCACCAAGCGTCAGGCGCAAAAGCCGATCGCAGATGCTGCCGAGAAATCCGCGCAGTATTATATGAACCACCGCTGGCTGGGTGGCACGCTCACCAACTGGAAAACCGTTTCCCAGTCGATCAACCGCCTGAAGCAGATCGACGAGCAGATGGAAACCGGTTTCGAAGGCTTGACCAAGAAAGAACGTCTTGGCATGGAACGCGACCAAGCCAAGCTGACCGCTTCGCTGGGTGGTATCCGCGAAATGGGCGGCACGCCCGACCTGCTTTTCGTCATTGACGTCAAGAAAGAGCAACTTGCGATCGCAGAAGCCAACAAACTGGGCATCCCGGTTGTTGCTGTTGTCGACACTAACTGCTCGCCCGACGGCATCGATTACGTGATCCCCGGCAACGATGACGCGGCCCGCGCCATCGCTCTCTACTGCGATCTGGTTTCCCGCGCAGCTCTCGACGGCATGAGCGCACAGCTCGGCGCAGCCGGTGTTGATATCGGTTCGTTTGAAGAAGCACCTGAGGAAGAAACCCTTTCCGATGGCGGCGTCGAAATCGGCAACGTCTCGTCCGAGACCGTGCATAACGACGCGATGAGCAAGGACGCTCCGCTGGACATCGAATCCAAGCAGGAGACTGTCGAGAAAGCCAACGGCTGATCGCATCTGTCACGACACTGACATACGGGGCAGGCTAGACCTGCCCCGATCCCGGCATGATTTGAGGAGAGCCCGAAATGGCAATCACAGCAGCAATGGTTAAAGAACTGCGCGAAAGCACCGGCGCAGGCATGATGGACGCGAAAAAAGCGCTGACCGAAAATGACGGTGACATGGAAGCCGCCGTAGACTGGCTGCGCACAAAGGGCCTCGCGAAAGCGGCCAAGAAATCCGGTCGTACCGCAGCCGAAGGGCTCGTCGGTGTGGTTGTCGAAGGTGGCAAAGGCGTTGCCGTCGAAGTCAACTCCGAGACCGATTTCGTTGCCAAGAACAGCGAATTCCAGGAAATGGTGAGCGGTATCGCTCAGGCGGCAATGGGTGTTTCGGACGTCGAAGCGCTGAAGAAGGCCGATCTGAACGGCAAGCCGGTCGAAACCGTTTTGACTGACGCCATCGCAAAGATCGGCGAGAACATGAGCCTGCGTCGCATGGCATCCCTCGAAGGCGGCAGCGTCGTTTCCTACGTTCACAACGCGGCAGCGCCCGGCATGGGAAAAATCGGCGTTCTGGTCGCGATGGATGGCGGTGACGAAGCATTCGGCAAGCAGGTCGCAATGCATATCGCAGCCGTGAACCCAGCGTCGCTCAGCGAAGCGGATCTGGATCCGGCCGTTGTCGAAAAAGAGAAAAATGTCCAGATGGACATCGCCCGTGAAAGCGGCAAGCCTGAGCAGGTCATCGAGAAAATGATCGTCGGTCGCATGAAGAAATTCATGGCCGAGGTCACACTGCTCAACCAGCAGTTCGTGGTCAACCCCGACCTGACCGTTGGTGCGGCTGCTGAAGAAGCTGGCGCGACCATCACCGGTTTCATTCGCCTCGAAGTTGGCGAAGGCATCGAGAAAAAAGAAGAAGACTTTGCAGCAGAAGTTGCAAAAACGGCAGCCGGCGGCTGAACCTGTTTTCTTTGAAAGACAGATGAGGCGGGGGAGACTCCGCCTTTTTCTTTGCCTGCTCTTAACGTGGGCACGGGCATGGACAGTCGGCAGATTTCCAAGAAACAACCGAAACCGGGGAAAATTCCCCGGTTTCGGCCTTTCCAGACGGTCCATTTGGGGATGGACGGGACCGTTCAAGAGAGCTCCGGCCCTGGCGTGGAAGAATACACGTTCGGACCGGACAGGTCAGAGAGCCTTGTAATTGCAAGGTTCATTTCCCGATGTTCCCAGGCTAAAGCCACCACTCACGGAACATGGATAGATTGCGTCTTAATCGAACTTAACGAAAGTCATGTATTCCTTACCTTAGGTAAGGACATGACGTTTTCTTGACGCTATCCGCCATTAACTGTTTGGAAAGGGGCGTTTTTCCGGAATAACCTTGCTGTCGGAAGTTTATCAGGCTTCCAGAACGAACATCTGGTTGTGCAATGCCGCCTTCAACACGGCCTGCGCTGTTGTTTCTACGGAAAGCGACTCACGCGCGAGCCGGAGATGTTTTTCGACCGTCGCCGAGGTAAGCCCCATCAAAAGCGCGATGTCCTGCGTCGTCTTGCCATCACCGACCCATTCCAATGCTTCACGCTGCCGCTTTGTCAGTCCGCGATTGGGCGGCGAATAGGGCAAAGTAAGGATTTTGAGATGAGCAAAGTTGTTCATCAGGTGGATATCACGTCCGTGTTCTTCCCACACCGCATCTACATCCTCCTGCGTCATGCCGACCTTGGCCGCCAAGGATATTGCGCCTTTTGAACGTGCCGAAACGGACTTGAAACTGATCGTATAGCCGGCGGTGACCTGCATCTTTAGATTGAACTCGATAACCTTGAGCTCTTCGGGTGTCAGTTCGCCGACATTGAACTTTTCGCCAAGATGGCGCCAGCTTCCCGCGCCTTCGTTCTTGAGCGCCCAATGTAACATCGGGGCATGGAAATAGAGCCCCTGAGTCATAAAACCTTCGACATATTCCGGCGAATGGTTTGTCAGAACGACAAAATCTTCAGGATCGCCAAGAGAGTTTTCCGTACGAAATCGGGTGAATCCGTAAAGCAACCGGTCAAACCCATAAGAGGCCATCTGCGTGGTATGCGCAGACCAAAGATCCTCGAGCGTTTGTACGTTAGACAGGTGGTACAGATACTGTCGTAGTTTCATTGCGGAAAAGCCCTACAAACATTGGCGTATCTTACGGATAGGCCGCCAATATAACTGATAAGGTGTCCGCAGCAAGACCTTGGATACGTCAATAGGTCCGCGCCCCGACAAGCGGGGCACCGAAATTTCCTTAATCACGGTAAACCGCCGGTCAGCTCGCTTCGAATACTGCCAGACCCAACCATTCAGCGACAAGAGCAGGCGTCTCCTGACCATCGATTTCGATGGTCAGGATGGTTGTTCGGAGCAGGTCTGTTTCGGAGCGTTTCTTGACTTCGTGCATGACAAATCGTCCGCGAACACGCGCACCCGCTTTTACAGGGGACAGGAAGCGAAGCTTGTTAAACCCGTAGTTAATTCCCATCACCTGACCATCATACCGACCGAGGCATTCATACCCGAACTTACTGGCGAGCGAGAGGGTCAAAAATCCATGAGCGATCGTCCCACCGAATGGCGTTTCCTTCGCGGCCCTTTCAGGGTCAATGTGGATCCATTGATGATCATATGTGGTTTCGGCAAACGCATCGATTGTCGCCTGATCAATCGTCACCCATTCGGAAACCCCGATTTCCGATCCAACCTGTGAATTTGCTTCGGCGAATGCCGCATCGATAGCTTTCATTTTCAATCCTCGACCTTCTATTGTACGCCTTCCGGATCCGATCCGACACGAACCATCCGTTTGCCCTTGTTTTCGCCGGCCAAGAGACCGATCAGCGCAGAGGGCGCGTTTTCCAGCCCCTCGACGATATCTTCGAATACCTTGATCTGGCCATTTTCGACCCAAGTTTGCAGCGCTCTGAGCGCGGTCGCATCGCGATCTGCAAAATCCATCACGATGAACCCTTCCATGCGTAGCCGTTTGACGACGACCAGACCCGGCAGGTTGCGCGGTCCCGAAGGTGCATCTGTCGTGTCATATTGGCTGACGGCGCCGCAGCAAACGACGCGTCCTTTGGTATTCATAGCAAAAAGGGCAGCTTCAAGAACCTTACCGCCGACATTATCGAAATAGACGTCAACACCGTTAGGGCAGGCCTGACGAAGCGCCTTACCCATGCCGGGCTCGCGGTAATCAATACAGGCATCGAACCCAAGCACATCGGTCACCCATTTGCATTTTTGCGCGCCCCCGGCGATGCCAACGACATGGCATCCTAACGCTTTTGCAATCTGTCCAACGATTGAGCCGACAGAACCGGCAGCAGCGGACACCAGAACCGTTTCGCCAGTGACGGGTTGCCCCACGCCGATCAGGCCGTGAAACGCGGTTTTCCCCGCAATGCCATAAACGGACATCAGGTTGGACAGTGGATGGATGGCGGGCAGTTTGACGCACTTATGCGCCGGGCGAACCACATACTCTGACCAAACCGATTCACAGGCTACCACGTCACCTGTTGCGAGGCGCGGGCTTTTGCTCTCGAGCACTTCGCAGATTGCATAGGTCGGCATCGGGTCACCCGCATGAACCGCATCCCGATAGGTTGCGCCTTGCATCCAGCTTCGATTGGCCGCGTCTATCGACATAAGAACTGTGCGGAGAAGAACGTCACCGTCTCTGGGGCTGGGCACCTCCGTTTCATTCAGTTTGAAATGATCTGGCGTCAGGTTGCCCGTTGGCAATTCTGCAATCGTAATCTGACGGTTTTTCATGTTCATGTCCCTTAATTTCGGTTTCGCTGTCCGCGCGTGTCTGCGATCCGGCGTGTTGTCATCGGTGAGCTGATATGGGTAGGTGGTCGCAATTCATCGCAGCTGACGGCAAGGAAAGCATTTCATGACGAAGGAATATCATCAGAGCGATTACCTGCCGCCCAAAGGCGCTGCCGATCTTCTTCTGATCCGGCACGGTCGGACCGAGGCCTCGCGTCCCGGTGAAAGTTTTCCCATGGTCGATGGTCATGGCGATCCGGCGCTTCATCCAATGGGTGAAGAGCAAGCCGTACTTGTTGGCGAACGACTGAAAGATGACGCAATTTCCGCGATTTACGTGACCACGTTGAGACGAACGCATCAGACCGCCGCGCCTTTGGCGCGCCACTTGAACCTGACACCGCAAGTCGAACCGGACCTGAGAGAAATCAGGCTTGGTGACTGGGACGGCGGCGAATATCGCATCAAGGCCGCCGAAAAGGCGCCGGAGTTCATGCGTGCGATTGAACGCGAGGAATGGGGCGAGATCCCGAACGCGGAAACGACCCAGCAGCTTCATGACCGGGTGCGTGCCGGCCTTTTGCGGATCGCCACTGCGCACCCCGACGAGCGGGTTGCCGTTGTCGTTCATGGCGGCGTTATCGGTGCCGCCATGTCTATCGCCAGCGGTGCCCGTCCGTTCCATTTCAACGGTGCGAACAACGGCTCTATCAGCCGACTTGTCATCCTCGGCGACACCATGTGGGTGAAAGGCTTTAACGACTGTACGCATCTGGGGTGATCCCGGGCGTCAGTCCGTCGTCACCACGACCTTTCCCATGACCTTTCGGTCCTGCATCATCGTCAGCGCGTCGGCTGCTTTTTCCAGCGGGAACGACGCAGAGATTCTGGGCTTGATCTTGCCCTTGGAATACATGTCGAACAATTCGGCGACATTCTCTGCGTGCCCCTTGGGGTCGCGTCGGGTGGAATCGCCCCAGAACACGCCGACGATCTGACACCCTTTGAGCAAGGCAAGGTTCAGTGGGATCTTGGGGATACCGGCAGGGAAACCAACGACAAGAAAACGCCCTTCCCACGCCAGCGCACGAATGGCCGGTTCAGCATAAGCACCGCCAACTGCATCATAGACGATATCGACACCGTGCTTGCCGACGATTTCCTTGATCTGGGCGGAAAACGCTTTCTGGCCTTCTTTTTCAAGCGCGCGATCATAAACGATGGTCTCATCCGCACCAAGTTCCTTGCAGAAATCGGCCTTTTCCTGAGAAGAGACAGCTGCGATCACCTTTGCGCCAGCTGCCTTCCCGAGTTCGATTGCCGCTGCACCAACTCCGCCTGCGGCACCTAGGATCAGCAGGGAATCGCCTGCCTTGATATGCGCGCGATCTTTAAGCGCGTGATGCGAGGTGCCATAAGTGAAAATGAAGCAGGCCGCGTCTTCGAAAGGCATGTCATCGGGGATTTTGATAATGCGGGCAGCTTCGGCGATTGTATGGGTCGCGAAACCACCGTGACCGGTGAGCGCAAGAACGCGATCACCGGGCGCGACATCCGTCACACCTTCTCCGACCGTTTCGACCGTACCGGCAATTTCACCCCCGGGTGCAAATGGACGCTCCGGTTTGAATTGGTAAAGATCACGGATCATCAAGGTATCGGGAAAGTTGACCCCCGAGGCGCGTGTTCGAATCAAAACCTGCCCTTTTCCAGGCGTCGGTGTTTCGATTTCTTTAAGCTCAAGGTTCTCGGGTCCGCCGACGGCGGTGCTCAACAAGGCTTTCATGGTGTTCCTCCCCACGCAAATGCAAGTGTTGTCCTCGCCAACACGTTGGGTGAGAGTCTTGGTGTGAGATCCGGTGTTGTCAATCCGTTTTTGAAATGCAATTCTGCACAGCGAAACAGAAGCGCAATGGGGAGGAGACATGGCGCAGATGGCACAGGACCAGTCCGCGTTCCGTATGGAACTGCGTTCTTGGCTAGAGGCGAATTGCCCAGCCGAGATGCGTGATGGGAATTCAAGCAGAGACCATACCTGCTGGGGCGGCCGCAATTGGGTTTTCGAATCCGAGGCTCAGGAAACATGGCTGAACCGCTGTATCGAAAAGGGATACACAGTTCCGACATGGCCTAAGGCCTATGGTGGCGCAGGCATGAATCGCGCCGAAGAGAAAATTTGGCACGAAGAGCTCGCCCGGATTGAAGCGCGTCGGCCGCTTGACAGCTTTGGCATCTGGATGCTTGGCCCGGCGCTTTTGCATTTCGGCACCGAGGAACAAAAGAAAAAGTACCTGTTGCCGATCGCTCGCGGCGAAATTCGCTGGTGCCAGGGATACTCCGAGCCCGGCGCAGGTTCCGATCTCGCCAGCGTACAGACAAAATGCGAGGATAAAGGCGACCACTGGTTGGTCAATGGGCAGAAGATCTGGACGTCTTACGCTGACAAGGCCGATGCGATTTTCGCGCTGGTCAGATCGGATCGTGAGGCCAAGAAACATCTCGGGATCACGTTCCTTTTGATCGATATGGAAACGCCCGGAGTCTCGACGCGCCCGATCAAGCTGATCTCGGGAATGTCGCCGTTTTGCGAGACCTTCTTCGACAATGTTGAAGTGCCGAAAGAAGATGAAGACGGTATTTCTTCGGTGGTCGGGACCATCAACCGCGGATGGGACGTCGCCAAGTACCTGCTTACCCATGAACGGTCCATGATCTCGGCCATCGGGTCGGGAACTGGCGGCATGCGACCGCTGGCACAGGTTTTGACGGATGACGGCGCCGAGCTTGATCCGATTCTGCGCGCTGCCGCCATCAAGGCTGAAATCGACTCGCTGGCAACAGGGCTTACGCTCGAGCGCTACAAGGATATGGCCGAAGCCGGGCAGGGCGTCGGCGATGCCTCTGCCATGCTCAAATACGTTGGTACCGAGCTGAATAAGGACCGCCACGAATTGATGATGGCCGCAGGTGGCAGCGACGCGCTCGAATGGGACGGGCCATACGGATCGCGCCCGGCGGACTGGCTTCGCACCAAGGCAAATTCCATCGAAGGCGGAACTTCCGAGGTGATGCTGAGCATCGTTTCTCGCCGGGTTCTGGGACTTCCGGGGTAAGACAATGACGACATTGGTAATGACTGAAGAAGAAACCATGCTGGCGGATTCCGCGCGCGGGTTTCTAGATGAGAACGCGCCGGTAAAGCAGCTTCGCAACTTGCGCGATGCGGGAAAAACCTTTGATAAGGCGCTCTGGCAGGAAATGGCCAAGATGGGTTGGGCCGGCATTCTAGTGCCCGAAGATCAGGGCGGATCCGATATGGGCCACGCAGCAGCGGGCATCCTTGCGCGCGAAATGGGAAAGACGCTGGTCGCCAGCCCGTTTCTTTCCAGCGCCGTTATTGCCGCGACAGCACTGCGTCAGGTGTCGGACAGCCGCGCCCAAGAAGCGCTGAGCGCCATTGCGTCCGGTGAAGTGACATATGCATTGGCTGTTGATGAGGGTCCAAAGTTTTCACCGGAAAAAACGGAGATGTCGGCCACGCGTGACGGCAACAGCTTTCGTCTGAACGGCGAAAAGACTTTCGTAGTCGACGGAGCGCTGGCCGACCGGCTGCTGGTTCTTGCAAAGACGGATGCTGGACTGACCCTGTTCGATCTGCCCGCCGATCGGAAAGGCATCACCCGAAATCAAAAAGGAATGATCGACAGTCGTGACGCCGCCAGAATCACGTTCGACAATGTTGAGGCGACCGGCGAAGACGTGCTTGGAAATGTCGATCAGGCGATGAAAGTGCTGCAACCGGCGCTCGAAGCAGGGCAGGCCGCGCTGGCCGCCGAAATGAGCGGCGTGGCAGCCGGGGCCTTTGGCATGACCGTGGGATACCTGAAAGAACGAAAGCAGTTTGGCGTATTGATCGGACAGTTTCAGGCGCTTCAGCACCGTGCCGCCGATCTTTGGTGTCACACCGAAGTTACGGCTTCGGCGGTTGCACATGCGGGGCGGATGCTGGACGAAGATCCGGAAAATGCCAGCCTCGCCGTTTCGCTGGCCAAGGCGCGTGCAACAGACACCGCCAAACGCGCCGTGATCGAAGGCGTCCAGATGCATGGCGGCATCGGCATGACCGACGATTTCGACATGGGTTTTTATATGAAACGGGCCCGCGTCGCCGCCGAATGGCTTGGCGACTACGGATATCATGCTGAAAAGATTGCAAAGATCAGGGGGCTTTGATGAATTTAACAAGCTTGTTTGGGTTGTCCGGCAAGACGGCCCTTGTGACCGGTGGGGCGACCGGTATCGGACGAATGGCGGCAGAAGCACTGGTACAGGCTGGCGCGCGAGTCTTGATCGCCTCGCGCAAAGGCGATGCCTGCGAAGCCGTCGCCGCCCAGTTGAACGACATGGATGCACCCGGCTCCGCCGAAGGTTTTGCCGGTGACGTCAGTACCGAAGAAGGCGTGATGGCCTTGGTGCAGGAGGTCAAGAACCGCACCGACAAACTTGATATCCTGATGAACAATGCCGGGAGAAGCTGGGGCGCGGCGCTTGATGAATTCCCATATGATGCCTGGGACAAGGTGATGACCCTGAACGTGACGGGTTTGTTTCACCTGACGCAACAACTCCTCCCTATGCTTCGGGAATCCGCGTCCGAGGATGATCCGGCCCGCGTGGTAAACGTCGGCTCTGTCATGGGCGAGGTGCCGATGGGCGACGGCGCCTACAGCTATTCCGCATCCAAAGCGGCCGTCATCCACCTGACCAAGATCATGGCCAAGGAACTGGCTGGCGATTTCATTACCGTCAATGCGCTGGCGCCGGGACCGTTCGTGTCCAAGATGACCGCCTTCGCGACCGCTGACGAAGAAATGCGCGAAAAGGTCGGTAAAGACGTGCCGCTCAAACGCGTCGGGCGCGAAGAAGACATCGCCGGCTGCATGCTTTTCCTCTGCGGACGCGGCGGCGCTTACATCACTGGCGGGGTGCTGCCGGTGTCCGGTGGGATCAACGTCGTGACCTCCGGAAATATCTTCGAACAGGCATCGCATTAGACGGGAAAGTTGACCCATGACGATAAGATTTGATGATCGGGTTGCCATCGTGACTGGCGCAGGCGCAGGGCTTGGCCGAAGCCATGCGTTGCAGCTTGCAAATCGCGGCGCAAAGGTGGTGGTAAACGATCTCGGCGCTTCGGTCGATGGTTCCGGCGCATCCGAAAGCGCGGCGCAGAAAGTCGTAGACCAGATCACCGCAGCAGGCGGCGAGGCCATGGCGCATGGCGCAGATGTTTCTAACGAGGAACAGGTTGCAGACCTCGTATCGCGCACGATGGATAAATGGGGCCGTATCGACATTCTCGTTAACAATGCCGGTATCCTGCGGGACAAGACCTTTGCCAAGATGACCATGGCCGATTTCCGCAAGGTAGTCGATGTGCACCTGTTGGGAACCGCCTGCATGACGCACGCGGTCTGGCCAATCATGCGCGAAGCAAAATACGGTCGAATCGTTCTGACCTCTTCCGCATCGGGACTCTACGGCAATTTCGGCCAAGCCAACTACGGCGCGGCCAAGGCTGCGATGATGGGTCTGATGAACGTGCTGCATCTGGAGGGCGCACGCGACGACATTCGCGTCAACACGCTGGCACCCACTGCCGCCACCCGGATGACCGAAGAGCTAATCCCTGAGGATGCTCTTGCGCTTTTGAAACCAGAAACCATCACCCCCGGTCTGTTGTATCTTGTCAGCGAGGATGCCCCAAGCCGGGTTATCCTTGGCGCTGGGGCCGGGTCCTTTGCCGTCACTAAAGTATATGAAACACAAGGCATTACCCTTGTGGATGATGATCTCACGCCCGAGGGCGTGGCATCCGCCTTTGACCGGATCAGCGACATCGAGGGTCAGGAAGAACTGACTCAAGCGTTTCAGCAGACCGGCAAATACGCGGAAAATGCAGCCAAGGCCCGAGGCATCGATCTCGGCCAGTCAAAGAAGTAATCTCGAGAGGAACTACCATGCGCGACGCAGTAATCGTATCCACGGCACGGACGCCGATCGGCAAAGCCTATCGCGGTGCCTTTAACGCTACCACGCCTCAGCATCTATCTGGCCATGCCATTTCCAACGCGGTCAGCCGCGCGGGCATCGATCCGGCCGAGGTCGCCGATGTTGTCTGGGGCGCCGCCCTGCAACAGGGCTTTCAGGCGGGCAACATCGCGCGTCAGGCGGCGATGCGGGCCGGGCTGCCGGTGACAACCGCTGGCATGTCGCTGGATCGTCAATGTGCCAGCGGCATGATGGCGATTGCCACGGCTGCCAAACAGGTTGTTCATGATGGGATGGATGTCGTTGTTGGAGGCGGGGTCGACAGTATCTCGACCGTCCAGACCCAAGAAATGCGTGTGAACCGCGACCCTTGGCTCAAGGAAAATCTGCCAGCGATCTACATGAGCATGCTGGAAACGGCCGAAACCGTGTCCGAGCGCTATGGCATCAGCCGCGAGGCGCAGGATGAGTATTCCGCGCGCAGCCAGGCCCGGACACATGCGGCGCAGCAAGCGGGCAAATTCGATGATGAAATCGTGCCTCTGACAACCATTATGAAGATGCAGGACAAGGAAACCAAGGCTATCTCGGAACACGAGGTCACGCTGGAAAAAGACGAAGGCAACCGGCCCTCGACGACGGCCGAAAGCCTTGCGGGGCTGAAACCTGTCTTCAAAGACGGGTTGGTGATTTCCGAAGGGAAATACATCACTGCCGGTAACGCCAGCCAGCTTTCCGACGGCGCATCGGGTTCGGTTATCATGGAAGCCAAGGTTGCAGAGAAAAAGGGGCTTGAACCGCTCGGCCGTTATGTCGGCGTTATGGCTGCAGGTTGTGAACCGGACGAGATGGGCATTGGTCCCGTTTTCGCGGTTCCGAAACTGCTTGAGGCGCACGGTCTGAAAATGGACGACATCGGCCTTTGGGAATTGAACGAAGCATTCGCCTGCCAAGTGATCTATTCGCGCGACAAGCTTGGAATCCCTGACGAATTGCTGAACGTCAACGGCGGCGCAATCTCGATCGGGCACCCCTATGGCATGTCCGGTGCGCGCATGGTTGGTCACGCGCTGATCGAAGGCAAGCGTCGCGGCGCCAAGTATGTCGTCTGCACCATGTGTGTCGGCGGCGGTATGGGCGCAGCCGGCCTCTTCGAGGTTCTGTAAGCACTTCTATGGCAGAGCTTTTTGTCGTTCGTCATGGTCAGGCGTCTTTCGGGGCGGATGATTATGACATCCTCTCAGAGGTGGGACATGAACAGTCCCGCCTCGCAGGCGAAGCGCTGCGGAACATGGGGTGGACCCCGGATCGTTGCATCTCCGGTACGCTCAGACGACAGAAAGAAACGCTGGATGCGATGGGGTTTGATCGACCCCGCGAAGAGCATCCCGGTTTCAACGAATACGACTTTCACAACCTGCTGCATCACCGGTTTGACGGCGCAGTGCCGGATGCGGTCAGGGGAGAGAGAAAGACGCATTTCCGCACGCTCAAGGATACCATCCTGCAATGGCAGACCGATGGAATCGTTGGCGCCGCTGAAAGCTGGCAGGATTTCGAAAAAAGAACTTCGGACGCGCTGCGCTTTGCGACGGATACCAAGGCTCGCCGCGTTCTTGTCGTGAGTTCCGGCGGCGTGATCGGACAGCTGGTTGCCCGCGCGCTGCAGGCCCCGGACGCGATGATGATGGAGGTCAACCTGCAGGTCAAAAACACGGCGATCAACAAGTTCGTCTTTTCTGGCCCGCGTTTCTTCCTGCATGAATTCAATTCGACGCCACATCTCTCCGGCCCGGACCGGAAAAATCTTCTGACCTACAGCTGAGGACTCGAAATGGCTGATACCCAAACGCTGGATCTTGCGGCTGTGACCGCCTATCTTAAAGAAAACCTGAAAGGTTTCGAAGGACCGATAGAGGCGGAGAAATTCGATATTGGTCAGTCGAATCCGACATTTCTGCTGAAAACGCCAAGCAAGAAATACGTTCTGCGACGTAAACCCCCGGGCGTATTACTGAAATCAGCCCATGCGGTCGACCGTGAATTCCGCGTTCAAAGCGCGCTTGCCGATACAAAGGTTCCCGTAGCCAAGATGCATCTGCTCTGCGAGGATGACTCGGTGATCGGGTCGGCTTTTTACATCATGGACCACGTCGACGGGCGAAATTTTAGACAGCCCACGATGGAAGGTGAGGGCCTGTCCAACGCTGAACGCGGCGCCGTAATCGACGACATGAACCGGGTGCTGGCGGAACTGCACATGGTCGATATAGACGCTGTCGGACTTTCTGACTATGGCCCGCCGGGCAACTATTTCGAACGTCAGGTCGGGCGCTGGTCAAAACAGTACCGGGCATCGGAAACCACCAAGATTCCGGCCATGGACAAGCTCATGGAGGAACTTCAGCGACAGATGCCAGAAGACGATGGGCAGAGAACGCTGGTCCATGGCGATTACCGCATCGACAACATGATGTTCGAGAAAAATGGCACCAATTGCCTTGCCGTGCTGGACTGGGAATTGTCGACCATTGGTCATCCCTATGCCGACCTAGCGTCTGTCATCATGCAGTGGCAGATGCCCGCCGGGTCCGAAGGCCGCGGCCTCGCCGGTGTCGACCGCAAGGCGCTGGGTTTGCCGTCGGATGAGGAATTTATCGCAAGCTATTGCGGGCGACGCGGTTTGCCGGAAATCGAGAACTTTGGCTTCTACCTTTCGTTCTGTTTTTTCCGTATGGCCGGTATCATCCAAGGCGTTTTGAAACGGGCGCTGGATGGCAACGCCTCGAACCCGGAACGCGCCATGAAAGTTGGTGAGCATGTGCCTGCTTTCGCTGAAAAAGGCCTGGAAGCCTTGCAGAACTGATGCAAAACGCTTGAAAGGTCGCTCTTATGGCGGATGCTGAATTCACCCCTCATTCCGAAGATCCCAAAGATCGCAATTTCGTAACCGCTCTTGCCCGTGGACTGGACGTTCTGCGCTGCTTTGGCCCGAATGAAACAGAGCTGACCAACACGGACTTTGCCGAGCGTACCGGGCTGCCGAAACCAACGGTATCGCGGCTCACGTACACGCTGTGCAAGCTTGACTATCTTATCGCAGATCCGCGTAAGGGAACGTATCGGTTGGGGGCAGGGGTCCTGCATCTTGGATTTGGCGTGCTGGCTGGCATGGAGGTGAGCGAACGCGCAACCGAAGTCATGCGCGACCTGCGAGACGGCCCAAATTCCTACATTACGGTTGCGCTTGGCGAAAGGCACCGGCTCGAGGTCGTTTATCTGGCGGTCCAAAGCTCACGCGAAAACGTGTCTTTGACCATGCACGTGGGATCGCGCTTGCCTCTCTTCTTTTCGGCCATCGGGCGCGCCATTCTCGTGGGCATGGGACAGTGGGAACGGGAGACCGTCTTTGACCTCGTCCGGCAGGAAACCCCTGACCAGTTGGAAGCCTGTATGGAAAGCCTCAACCGGGCTCTGGAAGAATACCGGGACTGTGGTTATTGCCGCGGGTACGGTGAATGGCGCGGTGATGTGAATGGTATCGCCGTTCCCGTCACATCTCTGAACGGCGCAAGGGTTTATGGCCTGAACACCGGCGGGCCCTCCTTTCACGTCCAGAAGGAAGAACTCGAAGGCCAGTATGCTGATCGTCTGAAGAATGCTGCCCAAGTACTAGGGTTTCACTCGAAAAGCACTTAGCGCAACTTTATTGCGCGAAAGAATCACATTTCGCTGTGGAAGGGTTTTTTGCTCTGCGGAATGGCCGATGACGGGAAATCCGGACTGTGACCGCGAACATCCAGTATCTGAACGATTAAAATATACCGTCAAAATACCTCGCTCAACAAACGATTTTGAAGCGGACCTATTCAGATTTCTCGTGGGTAACATTTGTAATCGGGCCGCTACCATTTCTCACATTCACGCGAGGTATCATTGTTTTAATATATTATTTTCAGTGCCTTACAAATCAAACCTCAATCGAAGAAGCAATACTGTACGATCGCAAAAGTTGCACGCATCCCGTCGGCCGGATTTTTTATTTGCCGTCGAAGTATCACGTGGCCAGAGCCCCCAGTTTCTCCGGTAACATTTGGTAAGGTTCGGATGCTTGACTTTGAACGGCGATATGCAAGGCTCTTTATGCGGGACCGAATAATCGCCTCGAAAGCGACCGGTCTCATGTTAGGGAGGAAAACTAATGCGCATACCTACTAAGTTCGGCGTCACCGCCGCGCTTGCACTGTCTGTCAGTGCAACAGCCGCTTTCGCGGAGAATATCAAGATTGCATTCATCGATCCGCTGTCGGGGCCGTTTGCCACGACAGGGACCAACGGTCTGGCCGAATTCCAGTTCGCAGCGGAGGAGCTCGTGAACAAGAAGGGTGGCGTGCTGGACGGTGACATGTTCGAAGTCATCGGTCTCGACAACAAGATGGACGGGAAGGAATCGCTCATCAACCTTCAGGTCGCGATCGACCAGGGTGCTCATTACGTGGTGCAGGGGAACTCTTCGGGGATTGCGCATGCACTCACCGAAGCTGTCAACAAGCACAACCGCCGCAACCCCGATAGCCAGGTCCTGTTCCTGAACTATTCGGCCGTTGATCCGGCGCTGACCAATGAAAAATGCAACTTCTGGCATTTCCGCTTCGATGCGAACGCCGACATCAAGATGGATGCGTTGACAGATGCCATCGTTCAAAACGATGAGATCAGTAAGGTTTACCTGATCGGTCAGGACTACTCCTTCGGCAAGGCCGTGGCCGAAGCGGCTCAGCGCGATCTGGGTGCCAAGAAGGACAGCATCGAAATCGTCGGGAACGAGCTTCACCCGATCGGCAAGGTCAAGGACTTTACGCCCTATGCACGCAAAATCGTGTCTTCGGGCGCGGATGCCGTCATCACCGGTAACTGGGGCTCCGATATGGTTGGACTTGGTAAGGCAATCATCGAAGCAGGGTTTACCGGACCGATTTATACCTACTATGCGGCATCCAATGGTATCACCCGTACCTTTGGCGAAGCTGGGGTGGGCAAGATCAACCTTGTTGGCGAAGGTGCACTGAACCCGGCAGGCTCGCCCGAAGTCGATGAATATGTCGATGCTTTCGAAGCAAAGTATCCGGACCATGACATCTCCCAGCCGCGTATCGCTAACGTTGTCCGCATGCTGGCCATGGCCATTGAAGAAGCTGGAACCGCCACCGACGTGGTCGAGGTCGCCAAGGCCTTGGAAGGCATGGAAACCGATAATTTCTGGGGCGGCAAAATCAAGATGCGCGCCGAAGATCACCAAGCGATCCAAGACGTCTACGTGATGGAACAGGCCAGCGGCCTCAAGCATTTGCTGGACAACTCTGACTATGGTCTCGAGACAGCGGTCAAGGTCGAAATGGCCTCGGCTGATATTCCCACCACCTGCGAAATGGAACGCCCCGAGTAATCGGCGACTTTTCCGCGAGGCTGCCCCGCGCCACGGCGTAGGGGGCAGCCCCTTCGCAAAAACTGCAATAAGACCTGAATTTCGACCAAGGAGTGGTGGCCGATGGATTTGGTTATTATCAACCTTATCGACGGGCTGTTTTATGGATTGCTGTTGTTCATGCTTTCCAGCGGACTGACCCTGATCTTTTCGATGATGGGCGTTCTGAACTTTGCGCATGCCAGCTTTTACATGCTTGGCGCGTATTTCGCCTATCAGATCAGTATGTACCTCGGATTCTGGATGGGGCTGCTGATCGCACCTCTTCTCGTGGGTGTTGTCGGCGCGCTCGTCGAACGCTACGGGTTGCGTCGCGTACACCAATACGGCCATGTACCCGAACTGATCTTTACCTTTGGGCTGGCGCTTCTGATCGAGGAAGTCGTCAAGTTCTTCTGGGGCAACAATCTGATGGCCTATCAGGAGCCCGAGATTTTGAAGTTCGCGCTTTTCTCCATCGGAAACAACGCGGTACCTGCATACAAGGTCTTCATGATCTTTACCTCGGTGGCGATCTTTATCGGCCTTCTTTACATCCTCACACGGACCCGCATCGGCATGATAATCCAGGCCGCGCTGTCCTATCCGCGTACGGTCGAAGCGCTGGGGCATAACGTGCCGCTGATCTTCATGGGCGTATTTGGCGTGGGCACCGCCCTGGCGGGCGTTGCAGGTGTGCTGGCAGGACCGGTCCTTGGCACATTCCCGGGTATGGCCTTCGTGCTCGGTTCGATCGTCTTCGTGACCATCGTCATCGGCGGACTCGGGTCACTTTGGGGCGCACTGGTAGCGTCGCTGCTTCTGGGTTGGCTTACGACCTTCGCCGCATCGTCGAGTTTTCCCTTTGCGTCGATCCTTGAATCCTTTGGCATGCAACGGCCGGAAACGCTGAGCGACAGCTACCTGCGGGATCTCTGGACACTTACCCTGCCGCAGATCGGACCGATCCTGCCTTACATCCTGATGGTCCTGATCCTTGTCTTCCGTCCGCACGGACTCTTTGGAAAGCGTGACGTATGACCGATGCATCTCAAAAAACCGCAACGATAACCCGCGCCCCGACGCTCAGCCTTGGGCAGGTCCTCCCTTGGGTGATCAGCGTGATATTTCTTGTCGCGATGCCGACGATCTTTCAGTCGAACAGCGCGATCACCATCATGAACCAGATGATGATCACCATCGTCTTTGCCCTGAGCTACAACATGCTTTTGGGGCAGGGCGGTATGCTGAGCTTTGGTCACGCCGTTTACATGGGTGTTGGTGGATTTTTCTGCATGCACCTGATGAACATCGTGGAGACGAACGAGTTGCCGATTCCGCTGCCGATCCTGCCGATCTTTGGCGGTCTCTTCGGATTGGGTCTGGCCACGATCGTCGGTTCTTTCTCAACACGAAAAGCAGGCACCGTTTTTGCCATGATTTCGCTGGGTATTGGCGAACTCATTGCGGCCTGTTCCGTCATCATCACCGCTTTCTTCGGCGGTGAAGAAGGCATGCCGGGTGATCGCACATATTTCATGCCGTTCTTTGGTATCGAATTCCTTCAACAGATCGAGGTCTACTATCTCATCGCTTTCTGGACAGTCCTGTCGACGCTGTTGATGTACCTGTTTTCTCGCACGCCTGTAGGCCGGATGGCTAATGCCGTCAGAGACAATCCCGAAAGAGCAGAATTCCTCGGTTATTCAGCGCGTTGGGTTCGCTTCTTCTCTTTCTCCGCGGCTGGATTCTTTGCCGGGATCGCGGGCGCGCTTTTCGCGATCAACTACGAAATCCTCACCGAAACCAACCTTTCGACCACCCAGTCCGGCGTGATCCTTCTGATCGCGTTCCTTGGCGGCGTCGGGTTCTTTTTCGGGCCGATAATCGGGGCGATCGTCTTTACCCTTCTGCAATCGGTTCTCAGCCTGCAGAGCGAAATCTGGCAGCTCTACGTGGGTGCATTGTTCCTGGCGACGGTGATGTATTTCCCCGGCGGTCTAGCCGGTGTCCTGATGATGCATGTGCCGGCGGCTAAGTTCGGAAAACTAGGCACTCTGGTCGTGCCCTACATCAAAACCTTGGTTCCGGCGATTATCGCCATCTTTGGCCTTGCCGCGCTGATGGAACTGCTCTTCCACGTCCGCCATGCCTCGGCCGGTGATGATCAAATGACGCTCTTCTGGACGACTTTTGATAGCCATAGCGTGCTGCCATGGATCATCGCATGTGTTGCGACGGTTGGCGGTTTCTGGCTGGCGCGTCTATCCGCGCCTTCACTCAGGGAAGCTTGGCATCGGGCCAATACACCAAAAGGGAGACCCGCATGACGGCCGCTCTTGAAATCACCGACCTGAAGAAGAGTTTCGGAAAAGCCGAAATTATCCGTGGTGTGAACCTGTCGATCGCCAAAGGGGAACGCCATGCGATCATCGGGCCAAACGGGGCGGGAAAGTCCACGCTGTTCAACCTGATTACCGGACGGTTTCCCCAGACAAGCGGGTCAATCAAGCTTCACGGGCATGACCTGCGCGGCAAGGCTCCGTTCGAAATCAATCGCATGGGGCTCAGCCGTTCGTTCCAGATCACCAACATCTTTCCAAAGATGACGGTGTTCGAAAACGTGCGCTGTTCGCTGCTCTGGTCGCATGGCTACAAGTACTCGTTCTGGAACATGGTGAGCCGGTCGCAGGACCTTACTGATGGCGCTTTGGAAATACTTGATCAGATCAACCTCTTGCAGCGCGCCGAATTGCCCGCGGGCCTCCTGTCTTACGCGGAACAGCGTGCGCTTGAGATCGGGATCACGATTGCCGGCGGTGCTGATGTTATCATGCTGGATGAACCGACCGCAGGCATGAGCCATTCGGAAACCGATTACATCGTCGAGCTGATCCGCAAGGTCACGCAGAACAAGACTTTGGTGATGGTAGAGCATGACATGGGCGTGGTCTTCGGCCTCGCGGACCAGATTTCCGTTCTGGTCTATGGCGAGATCATCGCCACGGGACATCCCGAAGACGTCCGTTCCAACCCCAAAGTTCAAGAGGCTTATCTGGGCGCCGCATTGGAGGCAGAGCATTAATATGCTGGAAGTCAGAGACATGCATGCTTACTACGGCAAATCCCATATTCTTCAGGGGGTTAACCTTAACATCCAAGAGGGCGAGATCGTCGCCCTCTTGGGCCGAAACGGGGTAGGGCGATCAACGACCTGCAAGGCCGTTATGGGCGAGGTGTCGCCTGTCGGGTCGGTCGTGTTCAAGGGACAGGAGATTGCCGGGAAGAAAGCGTTCGAGATCGCCAACCTTGGCGTCGGCTATGTGCCTGAAAATCGGGATATCTTTCCTGGCCTTACCACGCGTCAGAACCTGATCCTTGGTCTTAAGCCCGGACAAAAGGATGGCGCCGGACGCTGGTCGATGCAGGACATGTTCAACCTGTTTTCGAACCTCGACAATCGGGCCGATGTCGAAGCCTCAGTGCTTTCCGGCGGCGAACAGCAGATGCTGACCATGTGCCGTACCCTGATGGGCGACCCTGACCTCGTCATGATCGACGAACCGACCGAAGGCCTTTCCCCCCAGATGGTCCAGCGCGTGGCCGAGCTCTTGCAGGAAATCGCCAAACGCGGGATCTCGACCCTGCTGGTGGAACAGAAACTTTCCATCGCGCTGGACATCGCTCACCGGGTCTATGTGATGGGCCACGGCAAAGTCGTTTTCGAAGGCACGCCGCAGGAATTGAAAGCCCGCGAGGATGTGCGCAAGGAATGGCTCGAAGTCTGAGCCTTAGGAAAACGAAAGGCCCCGAATTCCGGGGCCTTTTCATTTCAAAGCGATGCGGCCTTTTGAAAGGCGGGACGCGCCTTGAGACGATCGATATAGGGCTTGAGATTAAGCTTGTCAGACAGGTCGGCCCCAAGGCGGTCGGACACGATGACGGCCTGACCGCACATGATGTCCGCGCCCGAAAATTTTCCCGCCAGATACTCCTTGCCTTCAAGCGCTGCATCAACGGCTTTCAGCATGTTGTTCAAAAGCTTGGTCGCCCGTTTGACGTTGGTCTCATTGCGACGTTCGGGCGGAAGAAACACAGTTTCCACCATGATCACGTTAATCTGCGGCATAATCATGCCCTCGGCATAATGCAGCCATTGCAGATACTCGGCGAATTCCGGGCTCTCCTGCGCAGGGATGAGCCGCCCATTCCCATATCGCGCAAGGACGTATTCGACGATGGCGCCGGATTCGTGAATCGTCACATCGCCATCTACGATGGTCGGCACACGACCGTTTGGGTTGACCGCAAGATAATCCGGTTCGCGCATGGACTTGTCGCCCAGTTTAAAAGGGACGATTTCATAGTCCATTCCAAGCTCTTCGAAAAGCCAGGCAATCCGGATTGCCCGCGTATTTGCGGCAAAGTATAGTTTCATTAATCCCCCCTGTTTTCGCTTTAACCCGAGTGGCTTGCATGGCAAGTTCAGCTCGTGCACGGTGCTCGCGATATGTACCGTTAACATGTAAAGCCGTCAATTCCGGACCACTATGCGCCCGATGCGCAACGCACGGAAATGCCCGGCCGAGGGGAGTGTAACATGCAAACTGCCGGGTTCGACAAAGAACGTCTGGAACGTATCGCCGACTGGATGGAACGCTATGTTTCGGAACGCAAGTTTCCGGGCAGTTCGGTCCTGATAAAGCGGCATGGCGAAGAGGTTTACTTTAACGCCGCCGGTAAAAGAAACGTCGAGGACGATCTACCGTTCGAACGGGATACCGTGGCACGCATCTATTCGATGACCAAGCCGATCACCTCTGTCGCGATCATGATGCTGGCGGAAAAAGGACTGTTTCATCTTGATGCGCCCGTTTCGGAATTCATTCCTGCCTTCAGCGACATGCAAGCCCTAGTTGAAGGCGCGGAAACACTTGACCAGACCGAACCGTCGCCCAGCCCGACACTCCACCATTTACTGACCCACACCAGCGGGCTGAGCTATCCGTTCAACCCGGGCTTGCTGGGGAAGGCGATGGATGAACACAAGATCCTGTTCCGGGCAAATGATAGCAGCCTAGAGGAAATGACGGATCGAACAGCGGCACTGCCACTTGCGTTCCAGCCGGGACGCCATTGGGAATACTCGGTTTCCATCGATATCCTGGGCCGGGTGGTCGAAGTCGTTTCCGGCAAGTCGCTCGATGCGTTCTTTAAAGCTGAAATTTTCGACCCGCTCGGCATGACCGAAACCGCTTTCACTGTTCCCGCTCATGTCGGTGATCGTTTTGCGTCGCTCTACACCCCGCTCGAGGGCGACGGGATGGCGCTTAACGCGGCAAAGGGCGAAGGTAATACGCTGCGCCGGGTAGACCGCGCGGGCAAATCGCCTTTTGAAAGCACCACCTGTTTTTCCGGTGGCGGCGGTCTTGTCGGTACACTCGACGATTACATGGCCTTTACCGAAATGCTCCGTCGGGGCGGCAGTTGCGAGGGCAGTCGCCTGCTCAGCCCGCATACCTTGTCGTTCATGATGCGCAACCATCTGCCTGGCGACATCGCCTCGATGGGACCCAAGAGCTTTGCCGAACAGCCAATGGAAGGCATGGGCTTCGGTCTCGGCGGATCGGTTGTCCTTGATCCCGGCCGGGTCCGCGTTCCAGGCAATGTCGGTGACTTCAGCTGGGGCGGCATGGCCTCGACCATGTTCTGGGTCGATCCGGTCCTTGATCTCAGCTGCGTCTTCTTCACCCAGCTGACGCCTTCCAGCTCTTATCCCTGTCGGGCAGAATTGAAAGCGCTGGTCCATGGAGCGATCACGGAATGACCACCGAACGTCCGATCCTCTGGACCCCTTCGCCCGAGCGTGCCGAGGCCAGCACGATGGCCCAGTTCATCCGTTGGATCGAACAGGAATATGGCCTGATATTCGACGATTACGATGCCCTGTGGCGGTGGAGCACGAGCGATCTCGACAGTTTCTGGCGCGCGATCTGGACTTATTTCGAAATCGGAAGCGCCGATGACGTGGATGAAGTCATCACCGATCGCAAAATGCCCGGGGCCAAGTGGTTTCCCGGCGTCAAAACGAACTTTGCTGAAGTAACACTCAGGCAGGCCCGGAAAACGCCCGACAAACCCGCCCTGATCGTTCATTCGGAAACCTTCGAGCGTAAGGAGTTAAGCTGGAAAGAACTCGAGCGGCAGGTCGCCAGCGTTGCAAAGCATCTGTCAGATATGGGGGTCGGGCAGGGCGACCGGGTGGTTGCCGTCCTCCCCAATACCGAAACCGCGATCATTGCCTGCCTTGCTACTGTCAGTCTTGGAGGTATCTGGTCGCTCTGTGCCCCCGATATGGGTGGCGTCGCTATTCTGGACCGGTTCCGGCAGATCGAACCGAAAGTCCTCATCGCGCAGGACGGTTATGTACACAACAACAAGCGCATCGACCGGAGAGAGCTGATCGCCACGACAGCCAGGGGCCTGCCAACCTTGGAACATCTGGTGGTGCTTCCGGTGGTTGGCGACCTTCCAGAAGGCGCCACTTCCTGGAGCACCCTGACCCGGGAACATGTTGAATTTTCTCCCGTCCCGGTCGATTTCGAACATCCGCTCTGGGTAGTCTATTCCTCGGGGACAACCGGCAACCCGAAACCCATCGTGCACGGCCACGGCGGCATTCTGCTCGAAGCGTCCAAGCAAAGCCTGCATCAGGACCTGAGCGATAAGGACAGGTTCTGCTGGCTGACTTCCTCTGGCTGGATCATGTGGAATTCGCAGTTCACCGCCCTTGGTCTTGGCGCAACGGTGGCTCTGTTCGATGCAGCGCCGAATAACCCTGATATGCTGGAGTTCTGGCGTTTCGCGGCAGAGGAAGAACTTACCTATCTTGGCGCAGGGGCCGCGTTCTATGCAAGCTGTCTTAAGGCGGGCATCCGGCCAAGGGATAGCGTCGACCTGAGTGCGCTTCGCTCGCTTGGCTCGACGGGCTCACCACTGTCCGATGACTCCTATCGCTGGATCTACGACGCGGTGAAGCCCGATGTCTGGCTGGCGCCAATCTCGGGCGGCACCGACCTTGCCGGTGCCTTTGTTGGCGGACACCCTATGATGCCCGTCCGGATGGGTGAAATGCAGTGCCGTCTGCTTGGCAACGCCGTCCGCGCATTCGATGAAAGCGGCGATGAAATCAACGGACAGGTAGGCGAACTTGTCTGCACGGAACCGCTCCCTTCGATGCCACTGTTCTTTTGGGGGGATACGGACGGCTCGCGTCTACACGAAAGCTACTTTGATACCTATCCGGGTGTCTGGCGTCACGGCGACTGGATCGAGTTCACCGATACCGGCGGATCGGTAATCTACGGCAGGTCCGACGCGACGATCAACCGGCGCGGTCTGCGTATGGGCAGCGCGGAAATCTATCAGGCCGTCGAAGGCCTGCCCGAAGTGATGGACTCTCTGGTTGTCGATCTCGAATTCCTCGGGCGCGACAGCTTTATGCCCCTGTTTGTCGTCCCGGCAGTGGGTGTCACGCTGGACGACGCTCTGAAAACCAAGATTGCCGATGCCATTCGCGCCGCCGTGTCTGCCCGGTTCGTGCCAAACGAGATGATCGAGATTGCCGAAGTTCCGCGCACGCTGTCCGGCAAGAAACTGGAAGTTCCGGTAAAGAAGCTTCTGCTTGGCGGAGATCCGGATAAAATCGTCAACCGGGATTCGATGGCGAACCCGGACAGTTTCGACACCTTTATCGCCTATGCGAAAACCCTGAACGACAACATGAAGAAAGAAAACTAGATGTCTGATCCCTCAGCGGAAATACAGAACCTGCTCGATATTGAACGACTGGAAGTCGATCTGTTTCGCGGCATCGGCTCGGGGGGAGAGACCGAAATCCGCATCTTTGGCGGACACGTTATCGCACAGGCGCTGATGGCCGCCTATCTCACAGTGCCCGACCGGACCTGCCATTCGCTTCACGCCTATTTCATCCGGCCCGGCGATCCGAAAATACCCGTTATCTACGAAGTCGATCGGGCCCGCGACGGCGGCAGCTTTACCACCCGACGTGTCATCGCCATTCAGCACGGCAAGCAAATCCTAAACCTCTCGGCTTCGTTCCACGTACCGGAAGAGGGTTGGGAATATCAGCACAAGATGCCCGATGTACCCGCTCCCGACGGGCTGCCCAGCATGGCAGAGCTTCGCGCCAAGGATGCCGAGAAACTCGACCCAAAACAGGCCAAGTTCTTTGCGCGCCCGCGTCCCATCGAAGTACGCGAAGTCAATCCGCAGAACATGCTGGAACCAACGCCGATGGACGATGAAAACTGCATG
This sequence comes from Heliomarina sp., assembly GCF_052826185.1. Classification (NCBI taxonomy): domain Bacteria; kingdom Pseudomonadati; phylum Pseudomonadota; class Alphaproteobacteria; order Rhodobacterales; family Roseobacteraceae; genus Heliomarina; species Heliomarina sp. The sequence goes on from NZ_JBRBUI010000055.1 coordinate 292,481, forward strand.
TGGTTCCGGATGCCGGCGGCCGAAGGGCACGATGCCAAGCTTCAGCATTGCTATCTCGCCTATGCCTCCGACATGAACTTGCTTGGGTCGTCCTTGCGTCCTCACGGACTAAGCTGGCTTAAGGGCGGCGTCGTCCCGGCAAGCCTTGACCACGCCATGTGGTTTCACGCGCCGATCCATTTCGACCAATGGCACCTTTACGCGATGGATGCGCCCTTTACCGGTGGCGGTCGCGGCTTTAACCGCGGCAAGATATTCGATCAGACCGGCAAGCTGGTCGCCAGCGTAGCTCAGGAAGGGCTGGTGCGCCGGTACAAGCCAGCGGAAGCGCGCAAGTGAACGCGGGCGGGCGCTATCCCGGATGGCGTCCGGGAATCGAACTGCGTGACGAGTGGCTCGCACTGACGCGCGAAGAGATCATCGATCCGGATCGCCAAATCGTCGATCCGCATCATCATCTCTGGGTGCACGGGACAAAGGATAATCCGGCGGTTTACGAAACTGAACGGCTGCTCCGTGATACCAGTGCAGGACATAACGTTGTTCAAACCGTCTATATCGAATGCCGCTCTTACTGGGACGTCACGGCGCCGGATCATCTGCAATCGGTGGCTGAAACCGCGAACGTCGCGCGGATGGCGTCCGAAATGCCACAAGGTGGTGCGCAGATCGCGGGTGTCGTCGCGCATGTCGATCTGACCTTGCCGACAGAAAAACTGGACGAGGCACTGGATGCGCATGAAAGGGCCGGGCAGGGACTATTGAAAGGCATCCGCCATTCCGGCGCCCGCGACGACGATCGCGCCAGCCTGATGATCCCGGGGAGAGGCGCAAAGGGTCAGTACAGCGATCCCGCCTTTCGGCGCGGCCTGTCGCATCTGGGCAAACGCGGCCTGACCTACGATACGTGGCACTACCATCATCAGAACCGCGACTTCCTCGATATGGTCCGCGCTGTACCCGAGACGACGATCATCCTCGACCACTTTGGCACACCATTGGGTGTCGGTCGCTTTACCGGCAAGCACGACGAGATTTTCGATCTTTGGCAGGAAGATATGGCCGATCTTGCAGATTGCCCGAACCTGCGCGCAAAACTCGGCGGGCTGGCGATGCCGGACAACGGGTTTGGCTTTATGGACCGTTCCAAGCCTCCCGGTTCCGATGAATTGCTCGACCAGCAAGGGCGGTGGTACCGACACATGATCGCTCATTTCGGCCCAGAACGCTGCATGTTTGAAAGCAATTTCCCGGTCGATCGCGTATCGGTCAGCTACGCTATACTTTGGAATTTTTTCAAAAAATTGGCGGCTGAGCTTGATGCAGAGTCTCAGGATTTACTTTTTGCCGGGTCCGCCCGCGCCACTTACGGCCTGCCGCCCGCCTAAAGCGGACGGCAGATAGGTCATTTCAGCTTGCCGTACTGACGGTTCAGCTTGCGCATCCCGCCGATCCAACGGTCGTAATTCTCGGTTTTTTTGCGCATATAGGCCAGAACTTCCTGATGAGGCAGAACAAGGAATGTCTCCTCGCGGATGGTCCGCACGCAGGCTTCGGCCACGGGTTCCGGCTCCAGCATGCCATCCATCGAGGCCACGCCGTCTTCGCGGCCACGTGTCATTTCGCTTCGGACCGCCTGCGGGCAGAGAACCGAAACCTTGATCCCGTCATCGCCGTGGGTCAGCGCAAGCCATTCGGCAAGGCCCACCGCCGCGTGCTTGGTCACACCATAGGGGGCCGAGCCGACCTGGTTCAGCAGACCCGCCGCCGATGCCGTGTTCAGCAGGTAACCGCCGCCGCGCTCGATCATCCTAGGGACAAGATGACGTGCGGCCCAGACATGCGCCATCACGTTCACCTCCCAGATCCGCTGCCAGTCTTCGTTGGCAACTTCCATACCGCCGACGGTCAGGATGCCCGCATTGGAACAGAACAGGTCGATGGGGCCAATTTCGGCTTCGACCTTTTCGATCAGGCCCGAAATTTCTGCCTCTCGCGCCACATTGACCTCAAAAGCAATACCGTTGATTTCGCTGGCTGTTGCCTCGGCACCGGCAAGATTGAGATCGGCGCAGATCACTTGCTTTGCGCCCTCGGCGGCAAAGCGGATGGCCATCGCCTTGCCGATACCGCTGGCGGCCCCGGTGACGACGACAATTTTATCTTTTAGTTCCATTACTTACGTCCACATATTTGAGCCGCCACAAACCGTCAGCGCCTGACCGGTCATATAACGACTGGCATCCGACGCGAGGTAGACCGCGATACCCGCGAAATCCTCTGGCTCACCCAGCCGGCGCAGCGGAATGCTCTTGTTGATACGGGCCTCGACATCAGGATTATCCCAGAGTTCGCGGGCAAAATCAGTTTTCACCAGCCCCGGACAAATTGCGTTGAACCGGATGCCGTCGGGGCCGAACTCTGCCGCGAGGTTCCTCACAAGCCCGATCAGCGCCAGTTTCGACATGCCATAGGTGCCCAGCGTTTCCGACGGTTTGAACGCCCCGATGGAAGAGGTGAACATCATCGACCCAGTGCCTTTGGACACCATGTCCGACACCACCATCTTGGCCAGCCAAAGATTGGCCTGTACATTGGCGCGCATCGTTTTTTCATACGCTTCATCAGGTATTTCCGAGGTTTTCCCGTAGTAAGGGTTCACCCCGGCATTCCCAACGACGATGTCAATCGGGCCAGCCTTTTCCCGCGCCCCGGCAACCAGCGCTTCAAGCTGCTCTTTGTAGCCGACGTTACAGGCGATCCCAACGGCGCGATCCGCGCCGACCGTTTCGTTAATCTTGGCGGCAGCCTCGTCAAGCTGATCCTGCTTGCGCGCAGAGATCACCACCTTGGCGCCGTGATCGGCAAGGGCCGTCGCCATGACAAGCCCCATGCCCTTGGACGCGCCGGTCAACAGCGCGACGCGTCCCGTAAGATCGAAAAGTTCGCGCATTTCTTACGGCCCCTCGAACATGCGGCCACCGACCGAGCGCGCGACACGGGCCTTGCGGTCGTTGGAATCCTGATAGCCCTGAACTTCGGCGCGGGCGACAACGTGGTGGTGCACCTCGTCCGGACCATCGGCAAAACGCAGCGTCCGCTGGCCAACATACATCTCGGAAAGAGGGAACCATTGCGACAGACCTGCGGCACCATGCACCTGCATCGCCTGATCGATGATCTGACAGGCTTTCTCAGGCACCAGCGCCTTGACCGCCGAAACCCAGATCCGGGCTTCCTTGTTGCCGAGCACGTCCATCGCCTTGGCGCCTTTCAGAACCATCATCCGCATCGCCTCGATATCGATACGTGCGCGCGAGATGGTCTCCATGTTCTTACCAAGATCGACGATACGCTTGCCAAACGCTTTCCGGTTCAGCGACCGATCCAGCATCATGTCCAGCGCCTTTTCCGCCGAGCCGATCGAGCGCATGCAGTGGTGAATCCGGCCCGGCCCAAGGCGAAGCTGGGAAATCTCGAAACCGCGCCCTTCACCCAACAGGATGTTATCCTTGGGAACACGCACGTTTTCGAACTTGATGTGCATATGGCCATGCGGCGCATCGTCATGGCCAAACACGCGCATCGGACCTACGATGGTTACGCCGGGCGTATCGATGGGCACGAGGATCTGACTTTGCTGTTTGAAGGTTTCCGCCTCGGGCGAGGTTTTCACCATGGTAATCATGATCTTGCAGCGCGGATCTCCGGCACCGGAGATGTAGAATTTCTCGCCGTTGATTACCCATTCATCGCCTTCAAGCACCGCGCTCGTCGCGATGTTCTTGGCGTCCGAAGAGGCCACATCCGGTTCCGTCATCGCATAGGCAGAGCGGATTTCACCGGCGAGCAGGGGCTTCAACCACTTTTCCTTCTGCTCGGGCGTGCCAACACGTTCCAGCACTTCCATGTTGCCAGTGTCAGGCGCCGAACAGTTCAGCGTCTCAGAAGCCAGCGGGTTTTTACCCAGTTCCGCCGCGATATAGGCATAGTCGAGATTGCTCAGGCCTTCGCCGGTTTCCGAATTCGGCAGGAAGAAATTCCAAAGACCGCTTTCCCGTGCTTTCTTCTTGGCGGTTTCGAGTAGCTCAAGCTGGCCCGGCGCATAAGACCATCGATCTTCACGCCCCTCACCCAGGCGATAGAATTCCTCGGTAATCGGATCGACGTTCTCGGCGATATGCTTGATGACCGCCTCAAGCAGCGGGCGCGCCTTTTCGGACATGCGCAGGTCGTTCATCTCCGGGGGATGTTTTGCCAATGACATACTGAATTATTCCTTTCGCTGACTTAGCGGTTTTTCCATTCGGGTTTGCGTTTTTCGACAAAGGCCTGCACGCCTTCCTTGAAGTCTTCGGTCTTGGCCAGATCGGCCTGAACCTCACGCGAATATTGCAGGCTTTCTGGAAGACCATCGGCAACGGCCATGCTGTTCAGGATACGCTTGGTCGCCTTGATCGAAGACGGCGACACCGTGCAAAGCTGTTCGGCAACTTCCATCGCGCGCTCCATCACCTTTTCATGGGCGACAACCTCGTTGCAGCATCCAAGTTCAAGCGCTTCCTGCGCATCAATTGTGCGGCCGGTAAACATCATCTCTTGCGCGGCAAGGCGACCGATATAGCGCGACAGACGCTGGACACCCGAGGCCGAGGCAAAGAAGCCGACTTTGACTTCGGGCAGGGCGAACTTGGCGTTTTCCGACGCGATGATGATGTCGCAGGAGAGCGCGGTTTCGAAACCACCGCCCATGGCAAACCCGTTGACCGCCGCCACCAGCGGTTTCTCGAGGTCAAAGCGCGACGATAAACCGGCAAAGCCGCTCGCCGGCAGACCTTTCTTGATCCCGCCCTCATTGGTCGCCTTGAGGTCATTTCCTGCGGTAAAGGCCTTGTCGCCCGCACCGGTCAGAACCGCGACCCATAGGTCTTCGTCCGCTGCAAATTCGTCCCAGCAATCCGACATTTCATGATGCATCTCGGAATGGACGGCATTGTAAACCTCGGGACGGTTCATGGTCACGACGAGGATATGACCTTTCTTCTCGGTCTTGATGAATTCATATGCCATGGATTTATGCCCCCTTGTCGGTTTTCAGACCGCCTGCATCGATATCGATGAACTTGCCACCTTCGGCGGCCAGCTTCTTGAGTGTTTCCGCTGGCGCAAATTCCGGATCATCGGCGGCAAGCTTTTCCATCCGGTCCAGAACTGCCTGCGCGCCGACCATATCGCCGTAAAACATCGGGCCGCCCTTGTCGGCGGGCCAGCCATAGCCGTTCAGCCAGACAACATCGATATCCGATGGCCGCTGTGCCTTGTTCTCTTCAAGGATCTTCACGGCCTCGTTGATCATCGGATAGATGCAGATTTCTATGATCTCATCCTGCGCCATTGTGCTGGGCTCGGCCCCGGTGATGTCATGGATGATCTTGGCGGTCACATCCGACGGGATCGGCGTGCGCGCTTCATCATAATCGTAATAACCCGCCTTGGTCTTTTGCCCGCGACGATCCATCTCGCACAGTGCATCCCGGATCGGATTCGCCGTCTTGGCCCCCTTGGACCAGCCGATATCCAGACCGGCAAGATCCGACATCTGAAACGGGCCCATGCGGAACCCGAAGGCATTCAGCGCCGCATCCACATCCCAAGGCATCACGCCCTGATACACCAGCTTGTTGGCCTGCTTCTGCCGGGCAAAAAGTATGCGATTGCCGACAAACCCCGGGCAAACCCCAACCAGAACCGCGATCTTGTTGATCGTCTTCGCCAGATCCATGCATGTCGCAACCACGTCATCCGCAGTCTTTTCGGCGCGCACGATTTCAAGCAATTTCATGACGTTAGCGGGCGAAAAGAAGTGCAACCCGATAACATCTTCGGGCCGCTTCGTCATCGCGGCGATCTCGTCGATATCCAGCGCCGAGGTGTTCGTGGCAAGGATCGCGCCGGGCTTCATCACTCGGTCAAGCTCAGTAAAAATCTTGCGCTTGAGCTCCATGTCCTCGAACACAGCTTCGATGACCAGATCGCAATCTGCTAGCGCGTCGATCGACAGTTTCCCGTCAAAACGGGCCATACGGGTTTCGACCTCATCCTGCGGAAATCGACCCTTGTCTGCACTACGCTGATAGTTGCCACGCACGACACTCAATCCGCGATCCAGCGCTTCCTGCTTGGTTTCCACAATCGTAACGTCAAAGCCTGCCGTCGCGAAATTCATCGAAATGCCGCCGCCCATGGTCCCGGCGCCGATGACACCGACAGTGCGTATTTCACGCCGTGGCGTCGAGCCATCGATACCCGGCACGTTCCAGGCAGCTTTGCCAGCTTCGGCAATATAGCTGCCGATCTCTTCCTGTGTTGGTTGGTTCATGCAAGCTCCGTTTTTTCATTGAGTTCGTTTAGGCAGATCCGACGCAATTCGCGCCGATCCAGCTTATCCGTCGTGCCGCGGGGCAGGGCGGTGTCAAAGGTCCATATCCTCTCGGGTATCTTGAACTTTGAAATATGCGGGGCAAGAAAGGCGGCTAGTTCGCCGATTTCCAATTGGGCCCCGGGGCGCAGACGCAACCCGGCGCCGACCACCTCACCCAGCCGTTCATCCGGTATCGAGAACGCGCAGGCTTCGACCACGTCGGGATGCCTGTGCAATGCACCCTCTACGTCGAGGCAAGCGATATTCTCACCCCCGCGTATGATGATGTTTTTCTTTCTATCTACGATGGTTAATATGCCATCTTCATCCATCATACCCAAATCGCCGGACTTCAGCCATCCATCCTTCAAGATTTCAGCGGTCGCTTCGGGTTTGTTTAGATAGCACCGCATGTTACAGGGGCTTTTAACAGTGATTTCCCCGACTTCACCCTGCGGAACCTCATTACCCAGATCGTCGAGCAGTTTCAGATCCTGGACCGGTGGATAAAGACGACCCGTCGCGCCGGGATGAGACAAGTATTCTTCTCCGGCAAAGCCGACTCCGTTTGCATTTGTTTCGGTCATGCCCCAGCCGGTGGCAATCTGAGCCTCGGGAAATGCCTCGGCCAGCCCATCTACCTGTGCCGCGGGACGTTTTGCGCCGCCAGCGCCCAGATACTGGAGCGTCGGAAAAGACAAACCGTCACGCCGGGCAACGGCAAGAAGATCCGCCGATTGCGTCGGAACCCCAAGAAAACGCGTAACTTTTTCCAAAACTATAAGCTCGGCGGCTTTCTCGGCGTTCCATTTTTCCATCAGGATGACACGACCACCGGCGGCAAGACTGAGCAAAAACATCGGATGCGTAGCTGTCACGTGGAACAAGGGCGTCACGATAAGCGCGCATGGGCGAGGGGGTTCATCCACCGGCTCCGGAGGTGGCGTCAAGATCGCTGCGATTTCGGGTTGCATCAGCCACGTATATACTGCGTTAAGTGCGCCCCGATGCGTCTGCACCACACCTTTGGGTTGGCCTGTCGTACCCGAGGAATACATGATCGCCATGTCATCGTCGGTATCGATTTCCCGTTCGGACCAATCCGCCGAACCAACGCCATCCTTCAGCGCCGCATAGCTTTTCTCATCACCGGCATCGCCATCGCGAACGCCAACCAGAGTGAGATCAAACTTATCCAGCAAAGGTCTGATACGATTACATCTTTCACCGTCGGCAAAGACAATTTTTGCACCGCTGTCCTCAATCGCATAGGAAAGTTCTTCGGTCGTCCACCAACCATTGAGGAAAACGATGACACCGCCGACAGAGGTGATTGCCATCATGAGGATCAGCATCTCGGGACAATTACGCATAGCAACGGCAACCGGCTGTCCTTTGGCTATCTTCATGTCCTTTTCCAGAACCTGTGCCATCGCCTTGATGTCATTACAGAACTCTTCAAAGGTCCAGGTTTCGCCGTTAAACGTGATATAGTTAGCAGAGCCATCGTCGAACAGCGGCCGTACGCGTTGCAGAAAATCGCGCATGTGCCGCGGAATGGATTTGAATACCCGGTAGGTGACGCCACGGATATCGGCTTCTTCAACCGCGTACTGCGGGTTGTTTGTCACGACCTGACGGGCAGCTTCCTGAAAACTCAAAGCTGAAGTCATAAGGCGTTTTCGCTGCGACACTCGGCAGCGAGCGCGACATCTGCTAGCATTCGATTTCCTCCCATGCGCAGCGCAATCAATCACTCGGGGGATTGCAGGCTGCGACTCTCCTCGAAAAAATGGTAACCATCTTTTCAGAGACTGCAATACCGCTTGTCGGAATTGTATTCCGCAATACGTATATCCGCGTTTTACATAATACCAATTATACGATGTTCTGGTGGGGATGCGCGTTGGCCTTCTCCCGGAATAAATGCCCCCCAAAAAAAACAAAGGCCGGTGCATCACACCGGCCTTCGCAAATATCAATCGCTGTTTCAGCAGGATCAGAAGAATGCCTGCAATCCGGTCTGAGCACGCCCAAGGATCAAGGCATGGACATCATGGGTCCCCTCATAAGTGTTCACGGTCTCAAGGTTCATCATGTGCCGGATCACCTGGAACTCGAGGCTGATGCCGTTGCCGCCGTGCATGTCACGCGCCATGCGCGCAATATCCAGCGCCTTGCCGCAGTTGTTGCGCTTGACGATCGAAATCATTTCCGGCGCGGCATTCGCCTCGTCCATCAGACGTCCCACCCGCAGCGATGATTGCAGGCCCAGCGAGATCTCGGTCATCATGTCTGCCAGCTTGCGCTGGAAAAGCTGCGTCTGCGCCAGCGGACGGTTAAACTGGTGACGGTCCAGCCCGTACTGCCGCGCCGCGTGCCAGCAAGCTTCGGCCGCGCCCATCGCGCCCCAGCTAATCCCGTAACGCGCGCGGTTCAGACAGCCGAACGGTCCTTTCAGACCCTCCACATGCGGCAGCAGCGCATCTTCGCCGACTTCAACATTGTCGAGCACGATCTCGCCGGTCACCGACGCGCGCAGCGACATCTTGTTCTCGATCTTCGGCGCCGACAGCCCCTTCATACCTTTCTCAAGGACAAAGCCACGGATTTTACCGCCGTGGGCTTCGGATTTTGCCCAGACAACAAAGACATCCGCGATCGGCGCGTTCGAGATCCACATCTTGGAGCCGTTCAGCCGATAACCCGCGTCGGTCTTGACGGCGCGGGTTTTCATACCCGCCGGGTCGCTGCCTGCGTCGGGTTCGGTCAAACCGAAACAGCCGATGTATTCACCGCTGGACAGTTTCGGCAGATACTTCTCACGCTGCTCTTCCGAGCCATAAGCATAGATCGGATACATGACGAGCGAGGACTGAACCGACATCATGGATCGATAACCGGAATCGACCCGCTCAACTTCGCGCGCGACAAGACCGTAACTCACATAGCCCGCGCCGATACCGCCGTATTGCTCGGGCACTGTAACGCCCAGCAGCCCCATTTCGCCCATTTCGCGAAAGATTTCCGGCTCAACGGTTTCGTTTTCGTAGGCGGCGGTCACACGCGGCTGCAGCTTTTCCTGCGCATAGGCGCGCGCGCTGGCCGCGATCATCCGCTCGTCTTCGGTCAGCTGGTCTTCAAGCCGCAGAGGATCGGTCCAGTCGAACCGACCAAGATCGGGCGCGTCTTTTGGTTTCAGCGATGGCGTCGGCGCGTTCATGTGCTTTCCTTCCGAAATCTGGTTTTGCGCATCATAAGTGTTTCATCGCCGGAAAAACAGCAAGACTTCCGCATGTAAGTATGAATAAAAGGAATACATGCTGACACCCCGACGTTTCCTGCCTTCCATTTCTTCCCTGCGTGCACTTGAAGCGCTTGATCGCCTTGGCAGCGCCTCTGCAGTCGCCCAGGAGCTTTCTCTTACCCAAAGCGCGGTAAGCCGGCAGTTGCAGGCCTTGGAAAAACAGATGGGCACGGAAATGGTCCAGCGGGATCAGAAACGGCTTACCCTGACAACCGCCGCCAAGGATTATGCGGCCGAGATCCGGCAGGCCCTCACACAAATAACTAATGCCTCGATGCGGCTTCAGGTTCAGCCAACCGGCGGCACGCTCAATCTCGCGATATTGCCGACGTTCGGTATGCGATGGCTGATGCCCCGCCTGCCCGAGTTCGCGCGCCTGCACCCCGATGTCACTCTGAACATGGCGACGCGCCTTGAACCGTTCAATTTCGCAACGGAACCTCTTGATGCGGCGATATATTTCGGTACAGATGATTGGCCCGGCACAGACCGGCTCCTGTTAAAGCATGAATCCGTCATCGCCGTTGCCGCGCCCTCACTCGTGCCCGATGGTGCACTGGCAAATCCGCAGGACATTCTTGCCCTGCCCCTCCTGCACATCAAAACGCGCCCCAAGGCCTGGGCAGAATGGTTCAACGCTCAAGGCGCACCCCTTGGCAAGGCGGTGCCGGGAATGATCTATGACCAATTCTCAACCATTACTCAAGCCGCGCTTCACGGTATCGGCGTGGCCCTGATGCCCGATTATCTTGTCGAACAGGAAATCGCGACGAGCAAGCTTGTGCCGGTGTACGGCGGCCCGGTGGAAATGCGCGGAGCCTATTACCTCGTATGGCCACGGGCGCGCGCGAACAACCCGGCGGTTGTTGCGTTTCGGGAATGGTTGACAGGTAAAGCGGAACCCGAAGATCCCCTGCCCCGATAAGCCCCAGACACCACGGTTAACTTACGGTTAGGACCTGCGCGTTTACCAAGGGCCCTCGAAGTCCCGCTCTGGTCCTTCGCGCGAGCACCGGTATGACCGACGATCAGAAAGATCACGAAGCCAGCCACAGAAGCGCATACGGCATTCTTCGTGTCGGAGGCACGTTCGTCGCTTTGTCCTCAGATTTCCTGCGCGAAGTCGTGCCTCGACCGGCGCCTCTCAGCCAACTCCCCTATGGCGGATCTGGTCTTATAGGGGCTATGATCTTGCGCGACGACACCATTCCCTTGGTCGATCTGCGCCTCGTTCTCAGACTAAACCAGAACGACACGCCGCAAGATGATGTCGCGGTTATTATCTCTCACGAGGATCGGCTTGTTGCACTGCTCGTCGATTCCATCCACGGGATCGCCACCGTCTATCCATCGGACATGCGGACGTGCAAAAACGTGCCGCATGTCGAAGAGAAAATGGTGTTCACCTACGACAATTCAGTCGTTTCGCTGCTATCGCCCAACGATCTGTTCGGCGCACTGGGCCTGCCCTCCATCAGCGTCCCACCAAGAGAGCAGATGGCCGAGAGACAAAAAAGCCATGAAACGTATCTGCTGTGCAGTTGCGCAGGTCATGACCTTGCCTTTCGCGCCGACGAGGTCGAGGCGACGCATCCGCTATCGGTCTTGTCGCCCTCGCCGGTCGCCGTCGGAATTTGCGACGGAGTTGTCCACTATCACGGGCGCGATGTGCCCATGATCGATACGCTCAGCGCCCTTGGGCTTGGACGCCGCATGTCTCCCCAACAATCCGCCGGTGTCGTTATCCGTTTTCCCGACGACGGGTTCATCGCCTTCGAAATCGACACGTTTCACAACGTGGTCAAACTGGGAAGTGACCAGATTGCCGATTGCCCAACCGTGATCTCTGGCAAGCCGCAGTTCTTTGAAAAAGCTCATATCGATGAATCGGGCCGCTCATTCCTGATTGTCGAGGTCGAGGCCTGCCGCAAAGACCCCGCCCTTTTCAACCTGTCACGAACAGCAATCGCGGAGCGTGCCGTTGCCCGGACAGACAGCGCGGCAACCGATGCCCAACAGCTTTACCTTGTGTTTTTCGCCGGGATGAGAACCTGCTGCCTAATCCTGCAAGCCTCTGAAATCATTCGAATACCCGAATATATCCTCTCGTCATCCCCGTCGCAGAGCGGTTACATGGGGACTATCACGAGGCACGGCCAAATCGTACCGATCTATTGCGCGGCCCGGCTTTTCGGTCGCGAAGGACGTATGCTGGCCAAGGACTCTGCCATACTCATCGTGCGTCGCGGCCCGGGTATGTTCGGTTTCACCATCGAAAGATGCGAGGAAGTCGCCAAGGCCCACGTGGTCGAAAGTAACGATCAGGGTCAGGCTCTGGTAGCCCGACGCCGACGCGATGGCACCCTCCTCCCGATCACCGACTTTGCCCGGCTGATCGACGGTATTGATCTTGGTCCAAAGCGTTCAACCGATCAGGAAAACTGCACGCGAGACGCGCCGGAACAAGTAACATCCTCGCCAGGTGACGCTAGCCGCTCGATCACACGAGCTTGACCCAACCATCGCGATCCAAATCAATCCGCCCCGACGACTGACCTTTCACAGGCAATTCTCACCGGTCGATCGGCTGGAATTCTCTTGCGCCACTAAACTTGACTATTTTTATCAATATTACTAGGCAGGATAAAAATCGCACCGTAGCATGAGCAAAACCTTGGGCAAACGCGCCGCAACAGCAGAACGCCCCGCTCACCGCAACCGCAGTCAAGAAGGGATGCTGGCACCGTGAAAACCCGATTTGTGAGAGTCCCTGCCCTGCTTGTCTTACTGTTCTCTCTGTCGCCCCTGTCGGCACTGGCGCAGTCAACGACGCCCGAGGTCACAATCGATACTCCCAGCCTGCAAAGCCCGGCACCGGCAGACAACCTTCAGCGTCCGCAAGCCGAAGAAAACGTCACCGCACCGCCGTCGCTCGATGCAACCACAGATCCGGCTACAACGGAATCGCAAGCGGCCAGCGAAACCTCTACGGTCACTCCCGCGACAGAACCGGCTGGTTCAGACGAAGCCGTGTCCACGCCGCCGGTGGATACACTTGCCGCTGCAGCCGATCGTGCGCGTAGCTTCCTGATAGATGGCGGGCCGTCGATCTGGGCCATTGCCGCCCTGTCAGTGATCACTGTCGCGCTTATCCTATGGAAAATCTGGCGTTTTATCCTCGCCGGTGCCTGGTCCAGGCGCATGTCGAACCGCGCAGTAACTGCGTGGGAGACAGGCGATACCCGCATCGCTCTCGACATCATCCGCACGCGTCGCGGCATCCGCAGCCGCCTTGCCCGCGCGGCGATGCAGGCGCGGATCAATCACGAAGACTCCGCCGCCCGCGAGGATGTGGCCCGTGTTGCCAAGAACCTGATCGCGAAACAGGAAAACGGTCTGCGCGCGCTGGAACTCATCGCGACGATTGCCCCGCTGCTCGGTCTTCTCGGGACGGTCATGGGCATGATCTCGGCTTTCCAGGCGCTACAGGAAGCGGGCAGTTCCGCCGATCCCTCGCTTCTGGCAGGGGGTATCTGGGAGGCACTCCTGACCACGGCTGCTGGTATGGCCGTCGCGATCCCCGCCTCAGCCGCGCTGACATGGTGCGAGGCGACCATCGACAGCATCCGTCGTGATATCGAGGATCTGGCGGCCCGCATCTTTATCGCCCCCCTGCCCGTCACCGTCGCTGAATCGAGCCGGAAGCTCGCCGCTGAATGACCCTCTCGCTTGCCAAAAGCCGTCCAAGGCGCAAGCCCAGCCTGACGCCAATGATCGACGTCGTATTCCTGTTGCTGGTGTTCTTCATGCTGGCCTCTCGGTTTGGCGTCGATCAGGTGATGCCCCTGCCGCTGGCCTCCGGCGGATCGGACTATTCCGGGCCCCCACGCCTTGTCGATATCCAGCCCGACGCCCTGCAACTGAACGGGCGCAAAATGCCCATCGAAGCGCTAATCGCGGCGCTGAAGGACATGACCGAAAGACCTGACGACCTGATCATCCTGCGCGGCGACGACGAAACCGATCTGCAACGGCTCGTCACCGTCGCGGCACAGCTGAGGAGCGCCGGGTTTTCCCGGCTAACGCTGGTCGAATGAGCTTTGATCTCGCCCCCGCCCCCAGACGTCCGCGCGCGGAATCCATCGTGCCGATGATCAATGTGGTGTTTCTTTTGCTGGTGTTCTTCCTGATGACCTCGCGGCTCAGCCAGCCCGAACCGTTTCCGGTGACTCCGCCGACGGCCGAACAGGGCAGCGATACAGAAACAAGCCCGATCATTTACTTGTCGGCCGAAGGTGAGATAGCGTTTCAAGAGTTGCGCGGCGAGGCGGCCATCGAGGCGCTTTCGCAAGCCTCAGAGGATGGCATCCCCGCCCCGCAACTTCGTGCCGATGCCGGGGCCAAAGCCAGCGATGTCGCCCGGCTCCTTCGCGATCTCTCCGCTGCCGGGCTGCGGGATGTGTCGCTGGTGGTGGCACAGCCATGACGCGGTATTTTGAGATCACCGGTTTCGTCGCCCTGTCTGTAGCCTTGCACCTCGTGCTCGCGATGGAAATCGACGAGCAGGATGGCGCCAATGCCGGTGGCGAAGGCGGCGCCGAGATGGTCAGTCTTGTCGCGGCAACCGCCAGCGTGCAAACCATGGTCGAGCAGTGGGAGGCCCCGCCCCCTGTGGTCACTCAGGTGGCGCAGCCCAGTCGCGAAACTGTCGAGCCGGACGTCACTCCTGACCGGCCACAGGCTCAGTTCGATCTTGCGCCCGATCGCAGCGCCGCGATCAGCCTGCCCTCGGCGGAGCAGGACCTCCCTGATATGCCGCAGGTAGACATGAGCTCGCCCGAGCCACCCAGACCACCAGAGCCCAAGCCGGAACCGGAGGTCGCGGAGCCCGAACCTGCACCTGAACCGTTGGAAAAGATTGCCGAGGCGGAACCGCAGGAACCACCGGAGGTCGTCGACGAGCCAGAAATCGAGGATCAACCTCTCGAAACCGCCATGGCCACAAGTCGCCGTCCCAAGCAACGACCAGAACATATCGAGCAGGCACAGCCCGAGCCGAAACCTCGTAAAAAAACCGAACCCGCGCCCGTCGCAAAGCAAGATTCAGTGGGGCAAAACGCCCAGAAATCCGCCGGGACCGGTGGGACGACGCAGGCGGGCAATTCCGGCAATGCCAAGGTTGCGACACTCAGCAACGCACAAAAAGCCAGCCTCGAGGCGACCTGGGGCGGGCAGATCCGAACCCGCATCGAGCGGCGGAAAAGATCACCACGTGGCGCGCGTGGCGAAGGCCGGGTGGTGCTCAGCATCACCGTCGCGCGGTCCGGGCAGGTTCTGCGAGTGGCCGTCGCCCGTTCTTCGGGCAACCGGCTTTTCGATCAGGCCGCGCTTCAGGCCGTGTCGCGATCCGGCAAGATGCCTTCGGCTCCGGCCGGGCTGACCAATGCCAGCTACGGGTTCATGCTGCCGATGGATTTCCGTTGAATCCCGGTTGCCCGCCAGCAGATATCAAAGTTCAACTTCAACTGCCCCGGCCAGCCACATGAACTGACCGGGGCATATATCAGAACGTCTTGGACACGGTGAACTTCAGGTTCCGTCCCATGGCCGTCCGGGTCGCCAACGCCGGGGTATATTCCCGGTCAAACAGGTTTTCGATGCCGACACGGAACTCTGTACCTTCAAGGAATCCCGAGTCGGGCCGGTAAGTGGCCCGCAGGTTATGCACGCCGTAGCCCGTCGAAGGCGTCGCACTTCGATCCATGCCACGGTCCGCCACCACCTCCCAGCTCAAGTCCAGCCAACGGTCCCATTTTCTGCCAAGCGTCAGCCGGATTTCGTCGGCCGGCGTTCCCTCCCAGTATGAGGTCGATCCCGGCGTGGTGTTCTCCGAGCGGGCGATATTGGCATTCATATCGACGTAATATCCCCCCATAATCGAATAGGCCGCCTCGAGTTCCAGCCCCTCATGTTCGACATCGGTTAGGTTGATGTACGAGGTGATATCCCAGACCCGCGTCTGATATACGACGGCCTTGACCGCCAGCGCATCTCCATCGGCAAAAAGATCGTAACTGTCATAGCTTACGCCAAGTTCATAAGTGACGGCCTTTTCCGGCTGCGTCATGTAAAGCGGCGTGCCGAGGTCATCGATGATCGGCATGCTTTCACCGTAGAACGCGCCCCCGAATACAGCGATGCCTGACGCAAATTCGTACCGTGCGGAAAGCCCTCCCATCAACGCAGTGTTGTCATAGAACCCGTAAAGGTCGCCGCCGATTTCCTGAGATTCAAACCTGACCTGCGGCGTTATGGTTAGGGCGTCACTAAGGTCGATATCGTCCACCGCGAACAGCGCAATCCGGCGATCCGTGCCGCCCGGTGCCGAGGATGCATCCAGCCGCTCCCGCTCTGACAAATCGAGCCCAAAGCGCAGGTCATGCTGCACATTGCCCGTGGCGAAGAAGGCATTGTTCGTGATCAGCAGTTTCGTCGTTTCATACCGGTGATCCGCGTTTACGGTCGAAACCAGCAGGGGAAAGCTCGACGTGCCCTCCAGCGGGGAAGACCCGGGCACATATTCCTGATCGATCTGCTGATCGGAATAGGACAGATCCACCTCCAGATTGATCCATTCGGTGTTTGGCGAATCAAAGCGGTAGCGCAGCACGGCCGTCTTGTCGTCGGTTTGCCGGTCCACGTTGCCGAAACTGTCAGCCGTCACCCCGAAACTGTCATAGGGCACGTCTTTTTCGTCGGTCTGCGTGCGCGACAGCAGCAAACCGATGGAATGCTGACGTGCGTCACCAAAGGTATAGCGGGTGTTGACCAGCCAGGACGGTAGTTCATACCCCTCATCCGAACGCGGATTGCCTGCCCCGTCCTCCGTCACCCCTTCTTCGCGCCAGACATAGTTGAACAGAACCTCGAGATCCTCGTTCACCTGCCACGCGCCAATGGTTGAACTCGTCAGCCCATCCCCGTTCGAGGAGAACTGCAGCGTCTGCCGCAACCTCAACCCCGGCTCGCCTAGGGTGAAATCGCTGGCCTGCAACGGCTCGAGCCGGATTAAGCCGCCGAAATAGCCCGATCCATATTCAAACGTGCCGCCCATACCGCGCAAGACGACCGCTTCGCGGTACAGCGCGGGGTCAGTAAAAAGCTGGGTGCCGACACGGTAAATCTCCTCGCTGCCTTTACTGGCGCCACCGATCTGAATGCCGACTTTCTGATCTGTCCCAAAGGTTCCATTGGCACCGAAACCGCGAATATTGATCCCCGAGCCCACCGGCGAGCCACCGTTGACAAGGTTCACCCCCGGCACACTGTCGACCAATTCAGCGATGGTGCCTGCCTGCCGATCCTCGATCTCTTCGTAATCAACGGCGGTTTCCGAGGTCGCCGTATCCGTAGCCACGTCGCGTTTGCTCTCCACTTCGATCGGCGCCAGTTCGATAAGATCGTGCGCGAATACGGAACTGCCGTGAACGAAGGCCACTGTGCCCAGCAATAATGCCCGGACGGTTGGTTTCATCACCATTTACTTTCCTGTCCATTCTCTTTTCTCAAGCTGGCAAGAAAGCTGGCTGCATCACCTTGGCATTGAAAATCGAGTTTTCTTTCAACGCCTCGCGGCAACCGGTTAAATTACCCTAGTAATTCTGTCAAGAATGCGTTAACCGCCGGGTGTCACGATCCAGCAGCGCCTGCCTCCCTCGGTTTCAAGGTCAGCAAGACATGTGGCTTTTCTTCATATCGAAAGGATCAAGAATGGCCGACAGCCCGTCCACTGACATTGCCGAAAGACCCAGCCCCGAAGCCATTCGCGACGCCGTGAAGGGTGCAACCCTGCGCGCGCGCGATCTGGCCGCCAGCCTCAACGTGAGCGAGGCACAGCTCCTCGCGGCGCAGTCGGGTCAGGGCGTGACCCGGATCGACCCAAACCCTGACCGTCTGATCGCCGCCGTACCCGAACTTGGCCGGGTCATGGCGCTTACCCGGAATGAAAGCGTCGTAAGCGAACGCCATGGCACCTATCGGGATTATCGCGGTGGCGAGCATGCCTCGATGGTGCTGGGGCCCGAAATCGACCTGCGCATCTTTCCCCAATACTGGCAGCATGGATTCGCCGTCGAGGCTGAGACCAAGACAGGTATCCGCCGGTCCTTTCAGATCTTCGACGCCGCCGGAGATGCGGTTCACAAGATCTACCTGCCGCAGGATGCCGATCCCTCGGGCTGGAACGCGCTGCGCGATACATTGACCGTACAGAACCAGTCTGACTCCATGCAGGTAAGCGCCCAAGAACCGGTAGAGGATGCCATCGTCAAACCGGAACGCGCCAGCCGCCTGCGCGAGGAATGGGACAAGATGACCGACACCCATCAGTTCCTGATGATGGTCCGTCGGCTCAAGATCAACCGGCTGGGGGCTAATCGCATGGCAGGCGCGCCCTATGCCCGTCCGCTGGCACCGGGTGCCGTGGCGACCATGCTCGACGCGCTCGCCGAGCGTCAGATTTCACACATGATGTTCGTCGGCAATCGCGGTTGTATCCAGATCCAGTCCGGGAGGATTTCGCCTATCAAACCGGTTGGGCCGTGGCTCAACGTGCTGGACCCGGATTTCAATCTGCACCTGCGCGGCGACCACATCGCCGAAGTGTGGGCGGTCACCAAGCCGACCCGCCGTGGCCCGGCGATTTCCGTAGAAGCCTTTGACAGCCAGGGCGGTCTCATCATGCAGTTCTTTGGCCATCGGAGCGAAACCGAAGATCATTATCCCGAATGGACAGAAGTCGTCGACAGCCTGCCCGAGCTGGAGCCTGCCCTATGATCCGCTTGTCGCTTGGCTCCATTTTCAGCTTGTTCGCAATCTTCCTCGCTGCGCCCCATGCGGATGAGCAACCGTCGCGTATTGTATCGCTCGGCGGTAGCGTGACCGAGATCGTCTATGCGCTGGGCGAAGGCGACCGGCTTGTGGCGCGCGATACAACCTCGAACTACCCGCCAGAGGCGAATGACCTGCCGGATGTCGGTTATATCCGCCGCCTCTCGGCCGAGGGTGTGCTCTCGGTCAGTCCCGATCTGATCCTTGCCGAAGAAGGCGCGGGCCCGCCCGAGGTCGTCGCACAACTGCATCAGGCAGGCGTTCCGATGGTCGATGTGGTTGAGACGCCAACCGTTGACGCGATCCGAGAAAAGATCCTGACGGTCGGCAAGGCGCTGGGCACCGAACCGGATGCCAAAGCCCTTGCCGACAAAGTCATGCAAGACCTTGAGACAGCGCTAGAAACCCCTGTTTCGGCAGAGAAACGCGTGCTTTTCATCCTGTCTATGCAGGGCGGACGGATCATGGCCTCGGGTCAGGATACTGCGGCGGATGGCATGATCGAACTTGTCGGGGCGACCAATGCGATGCAGGGGTTCTCAGGCTACAAGACAGTGACCGGAGAAGCCGTGATCGCGGCCGCGCCCGACGTGATCCTGATGATGGACCGCAGTGGCGATCACGCGATGGCAGATGACGATCTGTTTGCCCACCCGGCCATTGCCACGACCCCCGCCGGGGAAAACCGCGCGGTGATCCGGATGGACGGCATGCGCCTGCTCGGCTTTTCAGTGCGCACCCCCGAGGCCGCGCAGGAACTTATTGCAGCGCTGAACGGGCTCGGCTCCTGATCCATGGTGGCGATGTCGGAGATCAGGTCTGTTTCGCCAATGGACCGACCGGGCGACCGCAGCAACCGGGCCCGCGTCCTTGGACTCTGTCTGGCGGTCTTGCTGGCACTGGTCGTGGTGTTCAGCCTGACGACAGGCGCCTCCGGCATTAATGCGGTCGAGGTCATGGCGGGCTGGCTGCGCGGTGAACCGATGGCAAGCCGTGACGCTGTCATCCTCTGGCAAATCCGTCTGCCACGCACCCTGACCGGCATCGCCGTGGGCGCATCGCTGGCAGTGTCCGGGGCGCTGATGCAGGGATTGTTCCGCAACCCTCTGGCCGATCCGGGTATCATCGGTGTCAGTGCGGGCGCCGGTCTGGGCGCGATCGGCGCTATCGTGCTTGGTGGCATGCTGCCGATTTTGTTGCGCGATTTGGCCAGCGTCTACCTTGTTCCGATTGCGGCCTTTTTCGGCGCGTGGCTCAGCATGCTGCTGCTCTATCGCATCGCAACCCGGCAGGGGCGAACCTCGGTTGCGATGATGCTTTTGGCCGGTATTGCGCTGGCCGCGCTGGCCGGTGCGTTTTCGGGTGTGATGATCTTTATCGCGGACGACGCGCAGCTGCGCGATCTCACCTTTTGGGCGCTTGGTTCGCTGGGCGGTGCCACATGGCCAAAGGTCGCCACGGCCTATGTCATTATGACCCCTGCCCTGATCTGCGCCCTGTTCCTGACGCGCGGGCTGAACGGCCTTGCATTGGGCGAAGCCGGTGCATTTCACATCGGTATCCCAGTGCAACGGGTTAAAATCCTTGCCATTCTCTGCGTCGGCGCGGCCACCGGGGCCGCCGTCGCAGTTTCCGGCGGGATCGGATTTGTCGGGATCGTGGTGCCGCATCTTTTGCGGCTGATAAGCGGCCCGGATCACCGGTTCCTGATCCCCAACGCCGCGCTTCTTGGGGCGTCGTTACTGCTGGTCGCGGATGTGATCTCACGGGTCATCATGGCCCCGGCTGAACTGCCGATCGGGATAATCACGGCAGTGCTTGGCGGACCGTTCTTCCTCTGGATCCTGCTGCGCCAGCGCGGCGTGTTGGATATGTAAGCGATGATCGAAGCACGCGATATCACCGTCCACCTTGGCAATCGGCAGATCCTGAAAGAGATCAATTTCATTGCCAAACCCGGTCAGGTTTCTTCGGTCGTTGGTCCGAATGGATCAGGGAAAACAACGCTTCTTAGGGCGCTTACGGGTGAAATCGCATGTGATGGCGAAATAATCCTTAACGGGCGCGACTTGCGACAAATCCCGCATTGGCAACTGGCGGGCATGCGTGCTGTGCTGCCGCAATCTACCGCGCTTGCTTTCCCCTTCAACGTGATCGAGGTGATCCATCTGGGGCTGCCCGACAGGCGATCCTATCCGCTCGCGCTTGAGGCGCTGTCGCGTGTCGGGTTGGCGGGCTACGAACAACGTCCCTATCAAGAACTGTCCGGCGGTGAAAAACAGCGGGTGCAGTTGGCCCGTGTGCTGGCACAGATCTCCGGTCCGACGGATCAGAGCGGGCCGCGTTGGCTGTTCCTTGATGAACCGGTCTCGGCGCTTGATATCGGGCACCAGTTACAGATCATGCGACTGGCGCGGGAGTTCGCGGACGCAGGGGGCGGTGTGGTTGCCATCATGCATGACCTGAACCTGACGGCGATGTTCTCGGACCAGATCACCCTGCTCAAGGACGGGGCCGTTCTGGGTACGGGACGCCCCGAAGCCACGCTGACCGACAGCCTGCTGAGCCGTGCCTACGACTGCCCGTTAAGGGTTGGGTTCACCCCGCCGCAGGTCCCATTTGTTCTGCCGCAGAGTGCCGGGAAAAGCCTCTGAACGGCGTGCACAAGCCGTACACCCCCTGTACACCCCCCGTACATCAGGCGTGCACTTTTCTGGCAAATTTCACCTTCAAGCAGGACATGCTGCGCCGAATTTGCTGATTTTCGGTTAACCGGACAGAGCCGGTCAGTCGGCGGCGGGCGGCAGCAGGTCACTGCCGTCGTTCTGGCCGAGCAGCTCGGATCGCATGGTCTGGAGCCCCAGCGAGTCGGGGTTTCGAGCGATGGCCTCGTCGAGGATATTGAGCGCCTCGCGTTGCTGACCCTGAACCGCGGCGATACGGGCGCGCATACTCCAGGCGTCGACCAGTTGCGGATCGAGCCAGGTCGCGGCGGCAAAGGCGCCAGACGCCGCCGCAAGGTTTCGCCGGACCAGCGCGAGACCGGCGATTTGCAGATGCGTTTCAGGATAATCCAGACGATTGCCCACTGAAGAGCGCCACTCGGCAGCGACAGATTGCATCCGTTTTGCATATTTGTCGGGAAGATGCGCGATCTGCGCGCTCGAAAGCTCCATAAATGCCGCGATACGGACGGACTTGGACGGATCGTTCAGCAGTTCGATCAGCCGCATGCTCCTCTCCGTCATCGGTGCCATACGCTGGGCGCGAACGGCGGCAGCGCGGACCAGCGGATCGGGATCGTCCAGCGTCGCCGCAACGGCATCGGCCGGACCGCCTTCGCCGTTCTGGGCAAGCAGCCAGAGTGCGGTGGCGCGGACAAGGCCCGGCTCGGCCCGGTTCAGCGACAGGGTAACGAGATCTTGCGCCGTACCTGCGGGATCACGTCGTCCATGGGCAAGGATCTCCCCGTAGTGCGGACCGCGATGTGTGCTATTGGGGAACCACTCGGCGATCTGATCCGCTGCCCATTCGGGATTGCGCCCTTCGTGACAGGTAGTGCAGGCATCGGGCGCACCGGTTGTTTCCGCCAGATCAGGCCGTGGAATGCGGAAGGAATGATCGGCGCGCCAGTCGTTGCCCATATAGACGCGTTCGACCATATGACAGTTCTTGCACTGTGCGCCGGGGGTTCCGGGTTCATGTCGGTGGTGCTCCGGGCTGTCATAATCGGCTTTCACGAGCGTCGGAAACTCCGGATTCCCCGCCGGGTTGTGACACTGGGTGCAGACGGCGTTGCCCTCGGCGACGAGATCGGCTTCGTGCGGTAGGTGACAGTTCGAGCAGGAGACGCCCTTGGCATACATCTTGGATTGCAGGAAGGAGCCGTAGACATAGACCTCATCCAATATCTGGCCGTCGGCTTCGTAAAGACCGGGGCGCAGGGTCGCGAGGTTGTAGGCATCGTCGAAATCTGTGCCCGGCATCGGGTTGCCATCAAGAAAAGCCTCGCGGCGGGAATGGCATCCGGCACATTGCTGGATCGCCTCTTCGGCGTCGGAGAAATCGACCGTGAACCCGTAATTCTCGGGTGGGGTCTGGGTGGTTTCCATGGTCTCGGCCCAGCCGACGTGATCGGACCCCGGACCATGGCACGCTTCGCAGCCGACGCCGATTTCGACCTGCGTCGAGGCAAAGCTCTGCGTGCCTGAATCGTAATTGGTGGCATAGCCGGTCGCGTGACAGGTGGCGCAACGGCTGTTCCAGGTCTTGTAAGGACCACTCCAGTGCAGCCCGTTGTCCGGTGCGTAATCACTGTCGGGATAGAGGTGGAACCAGCCGCCCTTTTCCGTATCCCAGACCACGTCGAAACTTTGCAGGCGTCCGGGTTCGGTTTCGAGCAGGTATTGCTGGAGCGGTTCGATGCCGACAACGGAATGCACCGGGTAGTCGGTGGTCTCACCATCTTTTTCCGTGACTTCGATGCGGGGATTGCCATTCTCGTCACGGTGAAACAGTACGCTGAAATCGCCTTGGGCAAAGCGCGTGTCATTGAAATCGGCAAGGATGTTGGTGTCTTCTGCCGGGGTCCATGCTAGCGCGTGGTGCGACCCCTCCCAGGCCTCGAACGCATCTTGATGGCAGGCGGTGCAGCGGTCGGAGCCGATGTAGTCCTGCGCCGAGACGGCAGGCGCGGCCATCAGAAAAGCGAAGGCGATTACCCAGCGCATGGCACGCGTCTTTCGACTTGCCCTGTCGAAGGGCGTGAACCGGGGCGGATCAAAGGCGTATGGCGGTAGAACGGCACGAAATTCACCCAAAGAAGCTAATAAATTTGGGTGCTTATCCCCTCGTCGATCTTTGCGGATCAACAAGGGTTAATCAATCAAAAGTTGAAAAATCTTCGTGATGCTGTCGCAATAGTGCGCATCGGCCGTGGCGGCGCCGTCCCGCCGGGCGCAGCGGGCGGGACGGGAAAGGATCGCAATCAGAGGTCGATTTCGCGCGCGTTGATCGTATAGGCGAAGCCTGCCGGGTCGAGCGCGTCAAGCGGCGCACCGTCGATTTCCGCCTCAGGATACATGAGGAAGCTGACCGGCCCCGAGGCCGCGCCAGGCAAGGCGACATCATGGGCAAAGTTATAGGCGACCCAGTTGCCTTCCCATGCGCCGAACAGACCGGCACGGACATCGGCAACCTTGGAATCATCAAGTGAGAGGTTCTTTGGCGGTTCTTCAAGCATGACCTTGCGCACATCGGCTGGATCGACCGCTGTCCAGCCGATACCGTCAAGGAAAACCTCTGCCCGGCAGTGCTGCGCCTTGGTCACATCGCTCGATCCGGCACCGAGGCTTTTGTAACCAAAGCGGGACGGTGCGACGCGCAACCCGTAAACATCACGCGCGGGCAGACCGGCGGCACGGGCGAGACCGACGAAGAGCGTGTTCAGATCGGCGCATTTGCCGGTGAGATTGTTCATCTCCAGCATGGAGGCCACGTCGCCAAGGCCGCAGCCACGGGTTTCGGGATTACGAGTGGTGTTCAGCACAATCCAGTCATAGATCAGCCGCGCCTTTTCCAGATCGCCGGTCGCATCGCCGATGATGGACTCTGCGGTTTCCTTGACGATCCCGTCGGTCGGCACGAGCGTGGTGGGTGCCGTGTAATAGGACCGGTCCTCTGACGACAAAGGAACCGCGCCGGTATCGGAAAGATCGGCGTGGCGGTCCTGTGCCTCGGCCGTCGCGACCAGTTCGAGCTTGGCCGGGGCGTTGCCTGCGTCCCAGGCCGCATGCAGGAAACGCGCCCCGTTTTCCGGATCGGTCACAAGCTCGGCCCGATCGGCGTTGGTGGTCCAGTCCGCCTGCCCCGCCCGCGCCCAGTTTTCTTCGGTGACGGCTGGAACCGGCACCCAGAGGTCGACCGGCGCGCCATTGCGGGCGATCTCGACACTTGTGGTCAGCTCGAACCGCCGCCAGCCCGAGGGCTTCGGCGCGAACCCCGCCGAAGCGCCCCGCGGCAGAAGGGAAATGGCGGCGCTGGCACTGAGGGCTTGCATGAAAGTACGTCTGTCGAAGGTCATGAAAGGGTTCCTGAATAGAGGGTGTCGGCGGGATATGCCGGGCTTCCCGCAAGGGCAAGCGGGTTGTCATTTGCGCAGGCCACGAAAAGACCCAGAGGATGGCGCGGCTAACCGTAAAAAAGCCCTGAGTTGTCTCTACGTCACCCATTCAACTCAGGGGTGCTTTGCGCTAATAGCGCGCCTACTCACAAACGCCAAATAATGGCGCCTCTCCACCACTCACGACCGACATTCGGCAGAGGCCGCCACCGTCCCGACCGGACGCGAGAATTAGCTCGCGCGACCGGTCGGGCAAGTTTCACCCCTGAAATCGCTGAACTGCTGACGTGAGGCTGGAAGGTGGCTTTCACGTTGGCCATTTTAGGTTTTCTTATACGGTGTTGAGCCATGAAAGGCGGGCTGGCAGCAGTGCGTCCCTATCCGCATTCAACCACCGATAGCGTCTCCCTCTGCCGGACGCGGGATTGTATCGCCACGCGCCCGCAGGGTGATGCGGGTCAGTTCAGACGGAACGCCAAGGCGCAGGGCAAATCCTGGCCAGAGCGCGGTACCATTGCTGACATAGAGGTGCATGTCATCGACCGCGTAATGCCCTGAGATGAAACCTTCGTTAAATTGGGCTATCAGCGAGGCGAGACCCACGACCATACCGCCATGGGTATGCCCGGAAAGGTGCAGGTCGACCCCCGCTGCAGCCATCATCCGCGCCTGAATGGGCTGGTGATTGAGGAGAATTACCGGCGCGTTTTGGGGCGCGCCGTCCAGCGCCCGGCGGATATCCGGCGCGGGAAAGCCGAACCGCGTGGCCGCAAGATCGGTCAGTCCCGCGACCACCAGCGTTCCCCCTGCCCGCTCGATCCGTGCATGGGCATTGGCAAGCGGACGCATCCCGAGATCCTGGTAAACCGCCCACCATGTGTCGTAGTCGAAGTAGTATTCGTGGTTGCCTGGGCTGACATAAACCCCATCCCTCGCCGAAAGCGCGGCCAGCGGCGCCACATCGTCACGCCGCGCATCAAGATACCCATCTATCAGGTCACCGCTGATCAGGATGATGTCCGGGTCGAGCGCATTCACCCGCGCCACAAGCGTTTCCGTAAAGGGACGCTGAAACAACCGGCTGAGGTGAAGGTCAGTCAGGTGGACAATGGAATAACCATCGAACCCGGCAGGCAGGCCTTCGATGTCAAAGGCGATGTCTTTCTGCGCGGGCTGGCGAATGGCGTTGACCACGCCAAGGCTGGAAAACGCGATACCGAGGGCCAGCGCCGCAAAGCTCCAGCCCGGGGCAAGCGGTCGCCATTGCCAGATTACCAGCGAGCGCAGGAGCATGAAGATATCAAGCAACGCGTAGAAAGCGGCGGTAATGATGATGGCCCCGAAACCGAGGTTTACCGCGATCACGACAGCGCGCGGCAACTCCAGCGAGAACATGTTGCCATAGGCCAGTTTGGTCAGAAGATGGTTCTGTGCCAAAAGGAAGATCACGAGGGCGACCAGAACCTTGCACCAAAGCGGCATGCCCAGCGGAACGAGCGTGCGCAGCGCGACATAGGCACCAACGATCCCGACGATAATGGCAAACATGAAATGACTCTCCTGCTCGTGGACCGGCCTGTGCGGTCACCGCAAGCTAGTTGGCGGCAGTTGGAATGTCGCGCGCGTTCTGCTGAAAAAACTTATGAACGAGAGACATAAATGGCCTCTGTACGCTTTGTTGTCAGGTTAAATTCGAATTTCAGGTTTTGTTCGGGTTTTATCCACCGAGAGCAGCGCTTTCAGAATGGCACGAACTGAATCTTACCAACGGAGGTTGAATATCGGTGCTTCAGTCAAGGCTTGATAAGTCTTGCCAGAGCGCCGATCGATCACAGCTTAGCAAGTGTGCGCCCGGTCATCGAAAGCTGACCTGCGGTGCATGAGGGAGCCAGACCGCCTCTGGTCTCCCGCCTGCGACAATCAGGGTGATATGCCCCGAGAGATGTTGGTACCCAAGGCCGGAACTCCAACCGGCACGCCCGAAGGCGGGGGGTTTTTGAATTCGGTCGAAACCCATAAATCACAAGCGGTTGAGCCGATTTGCGTCACAGCGACAAAACATGAACAAAAGGTGACTGTGCGAGCGCTGAATTTTGCACGCTTATCGCGACCAAAACCACATGCTCCCTTACGTTAGCACCGCTTTGAAGCCGAGCAAAATTTGGATGTCTAATGGTAGTACCAGAGCAGGTTAACTACGCGAAAAAGTGGCCGCGATACCTTGAAAGGCGAAAGGCGCATACAGACTTTAGCCGAGATCTATACGGACAAACCATCGATCAAGGTGCACCTATTTCGTGTCTCTCTTTTCGCGGGCGCTCGTACCGATTGGCCAAAGACAACGTCCACGGTCAAAACTAGCAAACACGCGCTTCGCGTATTACCCAAGGTGCTCCGATGGTGGCCAACAGATTTGCCGTTTTCTTTTCCGCAACCCTTACCGTTTTTCTGACGGGTTCGGCCCCCGCAATCTCTGAAGACGCGGATCGCTCGAAAGATGTGCGCGCTTTGGGACGCTGTGCTGAGTGCGTTCTGCATCAGGATGACTTCAGTGGACGCAACCTCATGGGGATCGATTTCACATCGGCTGACCTGAAGCTGATCAAATTCGACGGCTCCAACATGAACCTGGCCGTTTTCGAGAATGCAGTCCTCACGGATACAAGCTTCGCCGGGGTCAAGCTGCGCGGCGCCAATTTCGTAGGCGCTCGTCTCATAAACGTATCTTTGAAAGAGGCCGACTTGCAGGGCGCTGTCTTCGACGGCGCCATTCTCGAAGGCACCGATCTCGACGCGGCCAAACTCTGCAACACTCAGACCGCGTCCGACGAGATCGACAACTCGGATTGTGACGTAGCACGCTGAGCGCATTCGGTTGGCAACGATTGGTGCGCTACGCGAAGATAGAGAACATCCGTAACCTAGACCGAGGTCCGCTTAGACGGACTTTCCCGACATCTGTACCGCCAGATAATATGGTAGCAAACGGCCCACAGCTGACCTTCAAGCTATCTAGAGCGGAAGTCGGGTTTCGAGTTCTTTCAATGCACTCGATTGCGGAGCTTCCTCGCAAGCACAGAGCTTGACCTGACGAGTATCGTTATGTCTCGACGTCTTGAAAAGGCGTTGATGGGACTGCCAGTCCTACCGATTTGGGCTCAGATGGATATTGCCGATGCCGAAAACCGAATTCATCTCAAAAAAACATCCCGTCCAGTCGCTCAAAAACCCAGAACGTCGCGATGATGCCAATCCCGTAGGCCGCCATGATCGGCGCGGAGCGTGGAAGATAGACCAGCTTTCGCAACAGCGCCACCAATGCGAGCAACGCCGCGATAAAGGCGAGCTGCCCGAGTTCCACACCGACGTTGAAAAAGAGCAGTGCCAGCGGGACGTCTCCTTGCGGCAGACCGATTTCGCCAAGTGCCCCGGCGAAGCCAAATCCGTGCAGCAGACCAAACGCAAAAGCAACAAGCCACGGCCACCGAGTCGCGAGGCTGGAACGACCATGACGCAGGTGGATCGCCTCGACCGCGACCAGCAGGATGCTGAGGGCAATCAGCGTCTCGACCGGGGGCGGCGGAAGCGAGACATACCCGAATGTCGCGAGCGCCAGGGTTATGGAGTGGGCAACGGTGAAAGCCGTTACAGTCTTAAGAAGCATCGCCCATCCGCGCACGATCAGCATAAGCGCCGCGACGAAGGCGAGGTGATCGAGACCTTCAAGAATGTGCTGAAAGCCAAGCAGCGTGTAGGTTTCAACCACGGCGAGCGCGGAAGGTTTCTCGGGGATCATCACGCTGTTCTCGCGCGGGCGCAGCAAAAAGCTGTGTTGCGTGCCATCCTGCAGAGTCAGCTGCACCAAAGTATCGATGGTGGTGCGATCAAGGTTTTCGATCCGCAATTCGGTGCCTGGCAACCCGACTCCGCCGGTTAGAACATACCGGAAGATCACGAAGCCATCGACGATGGTTTGGCCCGGGATCGCGCTAAGAGTAAGAGACGCATCAAAGGCAGGTCGAATATCCTGCACCATGCCGTCGCGGGTGGGCACCTTCCACAGCATTTCGTAGCGCTGCGGTGCAAGTTCGTCGATCTGCAAAAAAGCTGGGCGGATTTCATGCGCGCGCGCCTGCGGGAACAGCATGAGGAGGCACAGCAAGAACGCGGAAAGAAAGCGCAGTATCATGGTCGCGCGTATGCCTGACGGACCGCCTCGGGCACGCCTTCGGCCTGCAGTCTGATTTCGTAACGGTCCAGCAACGCGCGGAACATCTGATCCTGCGCGTCAAGCACGGTGTAATACTCGTATTGCCGCGCGACGAAATCGCGGATCTCGTCAAAGGGGGCAAGGCGTTCGGGCTGGTAGTCCGTTACTTTGACGAGATGCTGACCCAGCCCCGAGCGCACGGGACCTGACCACGTCCCCACCGGCAATTCCGGCAGCGTCGCCGCGAAATCGCCGCCAAAAGAATTTTCCAGCACTTGTGTCGCTGTCATCTCCCAGTCCAGCGGTATCGTCAGCTTGCCTTTCCGATCCGGCGGCACCTCGCCGCCATCGCGCAGGGTCGCAAGCGTCACCTCAAGCGACCCCTCGCCCGGCAGGTAAAGCACCTGCCGAAAGGCAAATGCCTCAGGCAGGGTAAAAAGGTCGGGGCGCTCGGCATGGAAAGCGCGCAACTGTTCCTCTGTCGGCGGCTGCATCAGCATGCCGAGATCGCTCGACACCGCCTCCATCTTTTGCGCCAGCCGGGTGCGGATGATGTCGTCTTCTTTGTCCAGCCCCATACGAAGCGCTTCTCGGTAAAAAACCTCCTGCCGCAGGTGACGGTCGATGATGGCCGCCATGTCCTCGGGTGACGGATCGCGCTTCCATTGCGCAGTCCACAGCGTCTGCAAATGATCGAGCCGGGCCTGGTCGAGTGTGATAACTTCGGCCTGCGGCCCCGCGTTCTCCTTTGGCGCCAGCGTGTTCCAGGCAGCAAAGAGTAACCCGCCCAACACAAGGATATGGACGAGCGGCTCTCTCAATATCGATTTCAACATCGGACCGCCTCAGTTCACCTCATGCCAGATCGGCGAGGCCCAGGCGCGCTCGACCAGCTCGCGCTTGACGTCCTCGGGATAGGTCACGCCCTCGCGCAGCTCGTCGTAAAGCGTCCAGCGCGCGGTCGGCAGCTGGAGCACACGGGCATAGTAAAAGGCTTCGACATCCGGGTTCCAGTCGGGATCGGTCCAGACGGTCATCAACTCGGGCTCGCCCTTTTCGGAGTTGAACTCACCGGTTTCCATGTTGATCGGGGCATCGACCGGGACGACGCTGCCATCGGCCTGCAGCCGGTCGCCCGAGGCGACGACGTCATAGATCGTATCCTTCATCTCGCCGTCCTCATACCAACCCTTGATGATCTGAATGCGGTCGAGGTTCGGTCCGATCGGGTCTTTCATCGCCCAGACGAGAAACTGCGGCGCTTCGCTGCCAGTGTAATCGCCACCCATAGGTACACCTTTTTCGTAACCGTCGGTGACCATAGCGTCGTAGCTGTCGTAACTGTCGGCAAAGCCCTGACCGGCAAAGACGCGAACCTTCATGCGCGGGCCAGAGGTGGCAAAGGTCTCTTTGGCCGACATCGAATCCCATATGGCCCCCCGGGTATTGGATTCCGCCCAGACTGCTGTCAGCGCGCCGGGGTTCACGTCCGAGATCAGCATTTCGCCCTCAAGCACCGAAGTCGATCTGATCTCGGCAGTCTGATCCGCATAGCCATGACTGCCGACCATGAAGTTATCTTCCTCGACGTTGCTCGGCGTACCGTTATGACTGTCAGTGCCACCGACGAAGCCGTATTTGAAAGGGTTCACGCCAAGGTCGGCATTGTACTTGATGCCGCGCCCAAGCCCGTAGCGCACGAAATTCTCCTTTACAAAGCCCCGGCCGCTGAACCGCTGGATAGAAACCGCGTTCTCAAAATCAGCAAACTCGTCGTTGGGCCAGAAGTTCGGTATCACCTCGGAGTTACCCTTTACCTGCATCATCTCGATCAGCGGCTCCATCGAAGCGCGTGTCTCGGCGTAATCCTGTCCGATCGGTACACCGGTCAAGCTTGCCTCTGCAAAGAGCAGTCCCTTGGATTCGTTGGAGTTATGTGGAATGGCAAATACCTTCTTGCCATCGTCGCGCTGGGTCTGCATCCACGCCCACAACATCTCCGGATCGGCGCCCTCGTTGGACGAAAACGGCATGTCCGGCACATTGGTGTCTCGGAAGAACACGTTGCGGTGTTGGTTCGACCCGCCCGGAGCAGACGTCCATTCATAAGCGTGTATCGTGGTGAAGGTGCCCGGTTCGTAATGCGCTTCGGTCGCCTCGAAGTTCTTCTGCCAAGTGGTCTTGATCGCTTCTTCACCTTGAAAGAATGGCGGATGTGGATCGCCACCCCCGGCAAGCGGCGCCAATACGTATTGACCGTAGAGCCCCAGTGCCGTTTCAAGGTCCGGCGCCGTGCGGAACGCCACGGCGATCTCGTCATCGTACCCCGGCGCGCCCTCGGTCATTAAGCTGTAGGCCTCGCCCATGAACTCGGAATGATCCGTAACAGCGACGAAATCCAGCGGGCGCTTGATCTTGTGGAGGCTGCCATTGACCATGATCTCTTCGCCCTTGGCGAAGCGGTAGGCATCGTCCGGCGTCAGTCTGTTCCCGCCAATAAAGGCATCCATCGACACGCCGGTGTGGACATGCTGTTCGCCGAAATAGGCTTCTTTCAGTGGATTTTTTGGCGCGTCGGCTTCGGTAGCTTGTGCTTGCACGCCAGTGGCGAACGAGGCAGCAAGGGTTCCCGAGCAGAGCAATAAGCGAAAATCGTTTCGAGCCATGATCAAATTTCCTCGCTCCAAATAGCAATCGAAAGGTTTTCATTAACTGCAGGGTAACGCGTGAAGGATACACGTATAACGAGAGTAGACTACACTCGTAAATTTGATAACACTGCCCACGTATGGGCATTTCGAAAAATTTTGATCTGACGACAAACGACAGGTTCAAGCTTGAAGAGCGGGGGTGGCTCTTTCGCCAGCCTGAAGAAATCCGCAAAGCAGTTCTGGACGCGTCTGTCGTGATGGAACTGGAACGCGGTGAGAGTGCAATGCACCTTGGCGGTGAAGACGGTGGGCTCTTTGGACTGATCGAAGGCTGGCTCGACGTGCTGATCTCGCCGGGAAGTATGGAGCCTACCTTGGTGCATGTGGCTACCACCGGCTGGTGGTTCGGAGATAGCGCCTTGTTAACTCATACCCCGAAGCGTGGTGCCCATGTCGCCCGCACGCGTTGCAGGATCGCGCATCTGCCCGCAGAGGCGGCTGAATGCATGGCGCGCGATGGTTTCGACATCTGGCGCAGCATTGCCTTCATCTCCGTAGGTGTAATCGACCATACCTTTGCAGTGATCGCGGCAAACCGCTGCCACGACCCTCTCGAACGTACAAAACTGACCCTTTGTATACTGTTGCGCGAAGGGCTGCCTTTCGCCTCAGGCGCCTCGGCCAAGCAGCCGGTGCTGCCTATCTCTCAAAGCGAGTTCGCCGAGATCGCTAATCTTTCGCGCAATGCGGCGGGCGATGCGCTTCGTGAGCTTGCACAGATAGGAGCAATCCACTTGGGGTATCGCGAGATCAAGGTTCTGGACCTAAAGGCGCTCCGCTCGAGTTACCACGGTCAGTAATTCTCTCAGGTGGCTCGGCAAGTCCTGTGTACCATCTGTTCGAAGTCGATAATGTGCGCGATGCTTCAAGGTGGCGAGCTTTCGGAAAAACGACAAAGCAGACTTTAGCGCAAATCGCAGCGAACTTTCGGAATCCGCCGTTCCGGTCAAAAGCCGCGCAGCGTACCAATGTCTTTGGCCAGCTCCGAGCCGGCATTTGCCACTCGGCAGTACAAAGTCCAGCCATTCCCCCCGGCAGCACAAAAGCAACAGATCACAGCCCCTTTTTCGACGCACTTGATCGTTAGCCGAAAATTGGAACCAGCCGCTACTTAGGGGAGACGCATGAAGCACGACGACATCTTGAAAGAAGCAGTCGTTTCGATCGATATCGCTGACGCGACAAGTCGCGGGAAATCCATCGCCCCGCTCGAACCACTCGGCTTCGTGAAGTCCCTGTTTCGCTACACATTCCTTGGTTTGATCGGTCTAATAGTCCTGTCTGGCGTCGCGATGCGGTCTATTTTCCAATCAAAGCGATAACTTAACAAATTCATTAACTCGAATCTTCGCTCCCTAAACTGTGAAATCGACATAGAACTGGGGGGTTCATTATGAAATTTGTGCTGGCGCT
The DNA here is from genome assembly GCF_052826185.1 of Heliomarina sp. NCBI lineage: Bacteria > Pseudomonadati > Pseudomonadota > Alphaproteobacteria > Rhodobacterales > Roseobacteraceae > Heliomarina > Heliomarina sp. Next base: position 325,553 of record NZ_JBRBUI010000055.1, read on the forward strand.
TTGCGTCCTTCTTTTTGCTGTGCAGGCCGAAGCGGCCAATTTGCGCTATGAGTTCCAAGTAAAGGTGATCGAGGAAACGTTTTATACAACACGTGGCTGGAGTCCGGGAGACTGGGCAAACAATCCTGGAACTCACACCGTCACCTATGACAATGACCCTTAAGGCTTTCACTACAAGTATTCCGCTATTCGGGATGGTCAGTGGCACGATGCGATCATCGAGCTGAGGCCGGACCCGTATGGAAACGAAATTTTCTTTTTCTCAACATGCTCTCTTGGAGGAGTCAGGTGCTACGCTAGTTCCGGTAGGTTCACCTTAGAAAACTATCTGTCCAGTCCAGACGTCTACGGATACTTTTCCGCATACTTGGTCGACGGTGGCGGCATCACAGAGGCCTATGACGGCCTCTTTAACTGTGGAACGAACCCAAAGGGGAAGGACATGGTCTGCGGAGGATATCAAACACGGTTGGCTGTCCGGATCGTGAACACGCCACTCTCTGCCGGGGGCGTGCTTCTCGTTTCAGCACTTCTCATGATGTCCCGCCAGAAACGGTGCCATCGCCGTCTTCGACGAGGAGAGCAACAGCGCTCGCGGTGATCGCGATTGTTAGCTTCTTGGCGCCGTTCCCTGCGGCAGTCACGGCATCGAACGCACCTGACACGTAATCTACGCTGACGAGCGTATAGGTCCCGTTCCCATCCCCCGTGACATCTAGGTGCAAAGTTCCACCCGTTGATCACGACCGCGCTCGGCATATTTGGCTCGATGACTTTATCTGTCTTGAAGTCATCAAACTCTTTGATGCCGGTGACAACTTCCGAAATAGAACCATCGAACCAGACTTCAGGCGCGTGCTCGTTATAGTCCAGGCGCGCGTAATCAGTCTTTTCGCCCTGATCATCGTCAAGACCGCGGATCACGACCCCCGACACGTCTTCAGCATTCGCAGGAACATACTGAATATCATCAAGGATAACCATGAAATCATCTTCAATCCGGGGCTGGAACTCGCGAACCGTTCCGATCGTGCCGCCGCTGCCGGTCATTTCATGACCCGGCTTTGGCAAGAAATAACTCGCCCCATTTTCCTGACACCAGATCCGAAGCGTCGGTTTGAATGAAACGGTCGATCCCGGTTCGATCGTGAGCGTCCGCGTCGTCGCGCTGACCCCATCGAATCCAACATTCGACATCCCGTAAATGGTCAGACTGTTGCCGCTCGACAGGGTGAAATCACCGTCATCCATGACCACGGCAACATCGCTGTTTGCCCGCGCGGTGATATCGACATTTCCCTGAACGTCGCCGGTGTTCATGAACATGCCGTCATAGCAATCGACGGCGAGCTTGTCCGTTCCCCTATAGCCACCAATCCCAAAGATGGTGCCCATAGAGGAATTGACCCGGCTATCGCCAATGACCGTCACCGGATCGGACGCAATAAGTGCGCCCTGCGTGACCTCCATCAGGATCCGCCGAAGCGTCAGGCCCTCATAGTCAAACTTCGGATCGAGGTTCCAGTTCATGTAGGGCGCGCCGTAGGTGTCGACGCTGTCGCCCTCGACGTCCCCCGGGAGACCTTCGAGGCCGTCGGCCGACCAATCGAGCTCGATGCACGCCATGAAGCCCGGTGTGTACTTCCAGGCGTTCGGTTTGAACTGCATGGTTTTCGGCGTGGTGCGGCGCGTGACGTTGTTGCCCATGCGCCCCCGAAACCAATCAGAGATCTCCCGGCGTTCTTCCCACGGTGCCTCAGAGGCTCGCATGCGATTGTGGAAATCGTAATGCGTCTTGCCCGAGGAACCTGTCTTCTGATCCTCGTAAGCCTCGAGCGTGGTGCCGTCCTTGATCAGCTGCGAAATGCCATCAACCCGATAATCAGGTGTCGCCGCATCCCAATTGCAGAACTGAACATCGTATTGCTCCGGGTCCGGTTGCTGATTGTTATCGACCTGATCCAAGATTGCCGTGGTCTGGCTGAACGCCCGCGTGTTCGACCCATAGCCGGGGATATACTCGACACACGGCCCAATGGTTTCCGGGCCGGTTAGATCCACGAGACCGGGTCGGTTCGGATCGTGATCGATCAAAAGGACATGGCGCAGCCCTGGAGTAGCCCCCTGAAAGTGGTCCACCAACTGGGATAGATTTGTCCCGCAAATTGGAGGATCAGCGATGGCTGGGAAACGAGAAAAGCCCGAAGAGATTGTATCGAAGCTTCGGCAGGTTAAAGTTCTGCAGGGACAAG